>JAEUJS010000392.1 GCA_016792935.1 Archangium sp.
GCCGTAGAGCGGAGTGACTTCCACGCCGCCCATGACGCCCCACGTCCAGAGGAGCGACGTCGCGGCCTGGGCCTCGACGCGGAACTTCTCGACGAGCTCACCGTTGAAGGCGGACTCGACGTTGTACCAGTTGTAGCCGCCGGAGATCTGGAGGCCGAAGTTCTCCTGCAGGTGGTACACGATGCTGCCCATGGTGCCGAAGTGCTGCGTGAACTTGCCGTTCACCTGCATCGCCACCGGGAACAACACCACCTCGACCTTGCGGCTGTCGGAGTACGTCTTCTGCTCGACGATGTGCACGGCGACGTTGGGGTTGAAGAGCGGCGCGCCCGACACGAGCTTCTGTGCGTCGGCGTTCGCCTCGGCAGGCTTCGCATCAGCCGGAGCCGCCGTGGGCGCGTCGGCCTTCGGCGCGTCGGTCTTCGGCGCATCGGTCTTGGGACCGGTGGTCGGCGGAGGCGTCTTCGCGCCCGGAGCGGGGTCTTCTTCGTCATCGTCATCGCTCGGCCTGGCCTGAGCGAGGAGCTGACCTTCGAGGGTCGGAGCGTCGGCCGGCGTCTGCGCCAGCGCCGGGCCCGCGGTGAGAAGCGCGGCAGTAATCAAAAGAGAGCGGAAGTTCATGTCGGAGCTCAGAAGATGAAGGCGTAGCCGATGTCGATCTGCATCAGGTTGGTGATGCCCGCGTTGGGGCTCGCCATGCCACCCGAGGTCGGGTTGCCCACCGACGACGTCGCGCGATCGATGTTGATGAAGTAGCTGTCGAGGAAGCTCCAGTCGCGGACTTCCAGGCGCAGCGAGTGGCCGCTGGTCACGAAGAAGCGGAAGCCGAGCGCGAGCGACGCGAGCGGACCGACGCGCGTGTCGACGACGAAGGGCGTCGGGCCGAGACGATCAGCGCTGCCATCACCGTCGGCGTCGCCGAGGTACGCGTTGCAGGCCGTCTTGTCGGGGCACATCACGATCGACTCGCGCTGGAAGCCGCCCACGCCGCCGCCGATCCAGAAATACAGCTGGAAGTGCACCGGGAGCTCGGCGACGAGGTTGATCTTTCCGTAGATCGGCTGGAACCGCAGGCCGAGCACGCCGTGGCCGTTCATGCGCCACGCATCGGCCGCGTCGTTGGCCTTGCTGATGGTGGTGTTGCCGTAGAAGTCGCCCTGAATCTGCTCGGCGAGCGAGGTCAAGCGCGAGAACGCGTAGCCACCGCGCACCTCGAGGGCCAGCCAGTCCTTCACGTTCCACGCGACCGACGCGTTGAAGTTGTAGTGCTCGGTCAAGCGCGACAGGAGCGAGAAGCCGACGTTCACGCCGACCTCGAAGCGCCCCTCGACCGAGAAGAGGCGGTTGCGCACCGCGACCTTCTCAACCAGCTCATCGCCCTCTTCCTCGGCAAACGCCGCGCTGGAGGCCAGCGCCACCAGGCAGCCCATCAGGATCCGTGTCGTGCGCGTCATGAAACCCTTCTCAAGCCTGAAACGAAATTACGGACAGCTGTTCTGAAACGTGGGGAGCACGTCGTAACAAACCTCGATCGTGCTGAGCGGAGCGGGCACCGACGTGCCGTTGAAGCGAACGATGTTGCGGAGCACGTTGCCCTCGCACTTCACGTAGTTCGCGCCGTTCATCGGCGGCACGACCTCGACCGGCACCTGCGCGGCGCAGCGGCCGTTGCGGCACAGCGGCGTCGCGCCCGGGCAGTTGCCGTCGACCTGGCAGTTGGCCGCGTTGGGAGGCGAGACGGTGGTGAGGAGACCGGCGTTCACCCCGCCGTCGCTGCGAAGATCGGGGCCACGCGTGAGGCGGAAGTCGGTGCGCAGACCCGACGCGGCGTAACCGAGCGAGCTCAGCGCGGCCGAGAAGTCCTGCTGGCAGATCGACACGCTCACCCCGCCCGTCTGCGTCGCGACCTCGGAGTAGCGCGAGCCGGTGTACGAGATCTCGAAGCCGCCATCGTTGGTGCCGCCGGCCGGGCACGCACCCGCGTTGAGCGAGCGGCAGCAGCCGACGTGCGGCGTGGGATCTCCGAACTGCGAAGGCACGGGGTCGGAATCGGTGGCGACGATCGCCGCGAGCGCGACCGAGTTCGCGTTGCCGTAGCCCTTGTACGTCTCGAGGAAGCGCGTGAAGTAATCGGTGCTGCCCCAGTTGCCGCCGCCGGTCAGCGTGTTGTCGGGAGCGCAGCGGCAGCCCGGGTCGGCGGTGCACGTCGTCTGACGCGTCATCGGCGAGCAGCTGCCGTCATCTTCATCGCTGACCACCACCACGTAGAGCGCGGCGTCGGGCCGAATGAAGCGATCGAAGACGGGCGTGGTGATGTTGGTCGGCTCAGTCAACGCGAGATACGCCGCGTAGAGACCACGCTCGTGCGCCGAGCCACCGATGCCCACCGCCGACATCTGGCCGAAGGCGGTGACGGTGGTGTTGATGTTCGCTCCGGTGTTGCACGTCACGGTGCCGTTCATCGGCGTGCACGCGATGTAGTTCTCGCTGGAGGCGCCCATCGTCCACGGGCGGAGCTTGCCGCGATTGACAGTGTCGTCGGTGTCGGTGCTGGTGACGGCGATGTGGAAGTCGATCGGCGGGTTCGCGGTGACGAGCTGGTTGATGAAGCCCGCGAAGTTCGCCGCGAGGCGCGCCTGCTTGGGCGCCATCGAGCCCGACGAGTCGACGACCCAGAGGATGTCGACCTTGCGCACCGGCACCTGCGTAAACACGTCGCACTGACGCGGAGCCGCGATGCCGAACTGATCGGTATCGCGCGTGGGATCGTTCTTCACTTCGGGGGTCGACTCATCGACCGTCGGCTTGCCGGGGACGATCGCGAACGGCTCGACGACGCGGCGCGTGCGCGTGCGATCGTCGCAACCGGCAAGTGCCAGTGCGATCGATGACCACAGAAGTGCGCACACCACAGGCCGCATATTCGGGGGCGGCGGCTTAACACGGTGATCGGGGCGCAGGTATAGGGTTTTCGACGGTTTTTCGGAGGCTCGACCAGGGGCGAGCCGGTCAACACGGTCACCCGTCTTGAAGCGCCGGCGGTACGCACGCCTGGATGGACTCGTCGGTGACGCTCAGCACCTGATCGCAGATCCACTCCATGGGGCAATCGGAGTCGGCGGTGCACGCCTTCGTGCAGATCGGGCCTGAATCCTTACGAATGCACAGACCGCTCTCGCAGGCCGCGGGGCCGAACTCGCAGTTGCCTCCGGGCTTGCCACCACCGTTGGGGAAGCAGACCGGAATCTGCATCACGCCATCGGCCGCGAACGCCTGGCGGCACGAGAAGCCATCGGGGCAGGTGCCGCTCGCACAGCTGACCGAGCACACACGCGCGGTGCCGAGATCGAGGCACGTTCCGCTCTGGCAGGGAGCGCGGCCAGGCGAGCAGTCGTCTCCGAACAGACCGCCGTACGGAGCGCACACGCCCATGCCGTTGAGCGGACCGTTCGGCGTGCGGTGCGCAGGCGAGCAGTCGTAGCCAGCGGTCGCGGTCTCACAGCAGCGGAACGACGGGTTCGCGCACTCGTCGTCAGCGGTGCACGGCGCCGAGCAGAAGTCGTTCAAGCCTGCCTCGAGGCAGATGCCGGTGACGCAGTCTTGCGCTCCGCCGACCGAGCAATTCTCTCCGACGCGACCGAGGCCCGACTTGCAGGTGCCGCGCTGAGGCATGCAGTAGCTGCGCTGCGGGCCGCTCGGATCGTCGATGGGCTTGCAGACGAAGCCGGCGCCGAAGGTGCGCACGCACGCGTCGTCGTTCGCGCACGGAGTCGAGCAGAACGACTCGCCGGCGAACGGGCAGTTGGAGCAGTTGTTCACGATGCAGCGGTTCTCGGTGAACCCACCACGGCGGCAGTCGTCGTTGTCGACGCACGGAGAGCACATGCGGCCATCGCTCGCTCCGACGCACACGTTGTTGGAACACAGCTTGCCCAGGCCGCACTCGCTGACCTGGCCTCCGGTCACGCTGGCGTCGCAGTAGTTCGCGCAGGTGTTGCTGTTGGGCGTGCACTGGTACGGCCCGACGACGTTCGGATCGTCGCTCTTGCCGATGTTGGTGCACGAGAAGCCGCTCGGGCAGTCGGGGTTGGCGGCTGAGTCGAGGAGCTTCGGATCACACCCGGCCTGAGGGCAGATGTTCTTCGCGGGGTTGCAGTCGCGGCCGCAGAACGTCTCATTCGAGACCACGTTGCGCACGCAGAGATCGAACGGGCCGCCGCACTCGTTGTCGCCCTGACACGGAGCGCAGATCGAGCGACCGGTGCTGCAGGTCTCGACGGTCGGCACGCACTGCTTGATGAGCGCGTTCTCAGGGCCGGCGGGGACGTCTTTGCAGTCGTAGCCGACCGGGCACGTGTCGGCGGTGCCGCACGGCGCGGTGCAGAACTTCTCGTTGGAACCGACCGCGCTGAAGCACACGCCGCCGACGGGGCACTGCTGCGTGTCCTGGCAGGGGCTGCAGAGCGAGCGGGTGACGCCGATGAAGCAGTTGCCCGATTCCGGGTTGCAGATGTGACCTGAGGGGCAGTCGGTCTCGGTGGTGCAGCCGGTCAGCGGGCGGCAGATGCGCCCGTAGCGGCCCGCCGCGTCACACGCGAAGTTGGGCGGGCACTCGGTGTCGAGCTGGCAGTTGTCCGTGCAGAAGCCCGACTGGTTGTCGAGCGCCACGCACAGACCGGAAGCGCAGACGAAGACCTCGTCACCCGGCGTGCACGCTGAGCCGAGCGCGATCGGCCGTGGCCCCGTAGGACCACAGCCGGCGAGCAACAGCAGAGCGATTCCGACGAGCCCGAGGCGCATCGTGGGGGATCCGGGAGTGCGACTTACTTCTTGCCGCCGGCCTTCGCCTTGTGAGCCGCGCGCATCGCGCCCTTGATCGCAGGCTTCACGACCACCAGACCGTTGTTCGAGCCGGCGACGCCGCCCTTCACGAGGATGAGGTTCTTCTCGGGGTGGAGACCGACGACCTCGAGGTTCTGGGTGGTGACCTGCTCCACGCCGTAGTGACCCGGGAGCTTCTTGTTCGGGTACACGCGACCCGGCGTCTTGCGCTGACCGATCGCGCCGGGGTGACGGCGGTATTCGTGCGTACCGTGCGTCTGACCGAAGCCGCGGAAGTTCCACCGCTTCATGACGCCCTGGTAACCGCGGCCCTTGGTGACGCCCGTGACGTCGACCAGCTCGCCCTTCTTGAAGAACGCGTCGACCTTCATCGCGTCGCCGATGTTGAACGCGCCGAGCTCAGCGGCGTCCATGCGGAACTCTTTGAGGAAGCGCTTCATCTTCGCGCCGGCCTTCTTGAACGAGCCGACCTGCGCCTTGGTGAGGTGCTTTTCCTTCGCGTCGACGAGGCCGAGCACGAGGGCGGTGTACTGATCCTTCTCCATCGTGCGCTTGCCGACGACTTCGCAGGTGGAGATGTCGATGACGGTGACGCCGACGGCGTTGCCTTCGTCGTTGAAGATCTGCGTCATGCCGACCTTCTTGCCGATGAGACCCTTCATAGTGCCTTCTTTCCTTCTCTCGGACGTGGTCGAAGCCAGTGGTCCGGCCTTTCGGAAATCGAAAGGGAGGCGGGCACCTAGCAGTCCCCTCCCCCCTACGCAAGCTGGGGTAAGTGGGGCGTCGCGATGATCGATCCCATTGAGTTCGGGAAGGGTGTGCGGGGCCGCGTGGTGGCCAACGCGCGCATCGATGCGGTCGTCTCCGCAGGAGAAGTCGAGAGCGATGGGTCGAAGCTGATCGTCGCCGCCACCGATGACGTGCTCGGCCTCGGGAGCGACACGCGCGTCCGCGAAGCGCTCAACGCGGCGGTGCGGAAGTTCGGGCTCGCGCGGGCTGCCGGAGCGCGGACGGTTGGAGAGTTCGAAGCGCGCGTCGCGGCGCTGATGGGCGTGGAAGATGCGCTCGTCGTCTCGCACGAGACGGCGGTGCTCCCGCTGTTGCCGACGTGGCGACTCGTTTCCCATGTGCGCGGCGTCAGGACGATTTCCGACGCGGTGCCGGCGATGACTCCGGAAGACGCGGAGAGCGCGCTCGGTCACGCGGGCATGCTCGGGCTGGTCGTCGAGGCGGTGCATTTGTTCGAGGGCGATTTGGCGCCCACTCCGCGGTTTGCGGAGGCGTGTCAGCGTCGGCACGCGTCGCTGCTGGTGATCGATGACGCGCTCGGCGTGCTCGGCCCTGGCGGGCTGGGAGCGATCGAACACCTCTCGCTGCAGGATCAGGTGAGCTTGCGGATTCTGCCGCTCGGTCGTGCGATTCCCGGGAGCGGAGCGATCGTGATCGGTGATCGCGCGATGCTCGACGTGATTCGTGGGGCGTTGCCGGCGCCCTCTCCTGCTGCGTTGGCGATTTCGTTGAAGGCGCTGGAGCTCGCGCACTCCGAAGCGACGAGGCGGGCGCGGGCGCTCGACGTGGCGCACAAGCTGTTGGTCGGGTTGCGCTCGACGGGGTTCGACACCGGGCCCTGCGTGACGCCGTGGGTGCCGGTGTGGCTCGGTGATGAGGCGCTGACGGTGCAGTGGCTCGAGCAGTTGGCTGCGAGCGGCGTTCTCGTGCGTGGGTGGCTCGCGGGTCCGCGATCGCGGTTGCTGTTGTCGTGTCCGGCGACGTTGACCGACGAGAAGGTCGCGCAGATCTGCGACGTGTTCGATCGGTTGGCGAAGAAGTTGGCGTTCCCTGAGGCGAGCCCGCAGATGCGCGGCGTGCCGACGATGGCCCGGCCGGGGAGTTACGCGATGGCGGGCCCTGCTCCGCTGCATTGGTCGACAGTCGATGTGGTCGATCGCGTGCGGCCGTCGGCGGAAGAGGCGCCGGCGACTCCGCAGTCGGCGGTGGAAGATCTGTCGCTCAAGGCGCGCATGCTCGATGCCGTCGAGACGGTGACTTGGCGCGCGACCGCGGTCGGCTCAACGCAGCTTCGTCGCGGTGCCGACGCACTTCGCGCGCTCCTCGATCGGCGCCGCCGCTGAGATCGCGCCCTGTCTCCTCTCCACACCAGGGACATTGGCGGTTCCAAATGTGGAATCGCCCTGGGCCGAATCGATGACTGAGATCGCGTTCTCGTCGGGTCAGCTCGATGAGACGACGCTGGTCGACGTCGGTCGCGGCTGGCAGTCGATCAGCGACTGCTTCGAGTTCGAGGATGCGCTCGTCGCGTATCGATCGCGCCGGACGCGGTCGCGCGTGATCGTCGCGGTGGTGGTGGCGGTGATCGGTGGCGTCGGTTTCGCGCTCAGCAGGCTCTGATGGTCGAAGTGGTGGCGAGTGACTTGCTCGGCGCCGAAAGTCCCTCGAGCCCCTCTCTTTCGGGCGAGTTCTGATCAGTTGGCTCACCTCGTTACGCCTGTGGCTGTCCCCACAGCCTCAGCCGTGACGAGGTGAACTGCTTTCGTGAACTGAACGAAATTTGCTCGTGGTCGAGGGGCTCGCCAGTTGTTCGCCAATGCGCGAGTCACTCGCGTCTACTTCGACCCCAGGGCTGTTTTCGGTGTCGAGCGGCGACTGCGCAACTGTGCGGGAGAGGGATCTTCGCGCTCGCGCGTTACTTCTTCGGTGCGGCGCGGCCCTTCTTCTCGACGCCGTCCTTCTTCTCAGCGGTCGTCGCGTCCTTCTTCTCGACCGGAGCCGAGTTCTGCTTCTCGAGCGATTCCTGCTTGTCCTTGAGCGACTTGAGCAGCCCGTCGAAGCCCTTCTTCCCGAGCACCGCGCGGAACTGATCGTTGTACGTCGTCACCAGCGACACCTCGTCGGTGATCACGTCGTACACGCGCCACTGCGCCTTCGCGTCGGGCCGGTACAGCTTGTAGATGACCGGGAACGTGTCCTGCTTGATGATCACCCTGGTGTTCACCACCGCCTCGTTGCCGTCGATCTTCTCGTCGCCGTACTCGACCTTCGCGGTGCCGCCGCGGCCCTCGTTGACCG
The DNA here is from genome assembly GCA_016792935.1 of Archangium sp. GTDB lineage: Bacteria > Myxococcota > Myxococcia > Myxococcales > Myxococcaceae > Archangium_A. The sequence goes on from JAEUJS010000392.1 coordinate 7,930, forward strand.
CCTTCTGCGCGTAGCTCGCACGAAGCAGGCCCTTCATCGTCGCGGTGAAGTCATCCTGCTGCTTCTTGTTCAGCTTCGCCCACTCGGTGCCCATCGCGCGGCGCGCGAGCTCTCCGAAGTCGACGAAGTCATCGGCGCGCGCGGCCAACTTCTGCGTCGTCGCATCGGCCGACTGCAACACCTTCTGCACCTCGGCATCGGCGCTCTTCACCACGGCCAACGGCGTCGAGGGACCAGCAGCCAACGCAACGGACAACACGAGAGTCGTGATCATTCTGGCGGGGCTCCTTAAGCGACATCTGACGACACGCGCGAGCGCAGATTCAGATTTTGGACAGTGGTTGCCGGATCAGCGCGGCTTGATCGGCGAAGGGTGCGCCGGAACGGTGACGATGCGGTTCTGTTGCGCAGGATGTTTCCCACTTGGAGACACCTCGCTCAGCTGCAGCGGGGTCGTCAGCGCTTTCACCGCGTACGGCACGATGGGCACGTCGATGCCCTTCAAGATCACCGCTTCACTCGCCTCGTTGATCACGCCAGGGCCCGCGCGCAGCAACGTGTCGCTCGTGACCAGCACCTGACCGGTCTGCGCGATGCCGCACAAACGCGCCGCGAGGTTCACGGTGGAACCGATCGCCGTGTAGTCGAGCCGCCGCGCCGCTCCGATGGCGCCGACGACCGCGGGGCCGGTGTTGATGCCGACGCCGACCTCCAGGTACTGGCCGTTCACTTTGATCTTCTTGCTGCGCTCGACGATCTCCAGCGCCGAGGCGATGCACTTGCGCGCTCCGTCTTCGCGCTGATCGATCGCGCCCCACATCGCCATCACGCAGTCGCCGATGAACTTGTCCACCACGCCGCCGTTGCGCTCGACCGCGTCGACGGCTTCCCCAAAGAAGGCGTTCAAGAAGCGCACGACCTCTTCCGGAGGCATGTGTGCCGACATCGTCGTGAACCCACGAATGTCGCAGAACAGCACGCTGATCTCGGCGTTCTGGCCCGCCATGTTCACCTTCATGCGGCCCGACAACACCTCTTCGACGGCGGCCTGCGACAAGAAGCGCGACAGCGACGCGCGCGTCTCGACCTCGCGCTGCACCTGAGCGACCAGCGCGGCGTTGTCCAACAAGATGGACGCCTGCGCCGCGATGGAATCGAGCAGCGGCAGATCGTCATCGGTGAACGCCGCGCTCATCGACACCGACTCGACGTAGAGAATGCCGATCGTCCCCGTGCGGGTGCGAAGCGGCACCGCCATCACCGACTTGATGCCGCGCACCATCACCGACTGCGAGCGATCGAAGCGCTCGTCCATCAGCGCGTTGTGGGTGAGCAGACCGTTGGTCGACACCAGCGCCTGATCGATGATCGTGCGCGGAACTTCGACCACGTGGTCGCCGGTCTTCGACTTCGACGCGTAGCGGCCTGAGGTGAGCCACACGGCCGCTCCGTCGGCGTTCAAGAGCTCGAAGATCACCGAGAGGATGCGGTCGACCATCGCCTCGACGCTGCGCTCGAGCGAGACCCGGCGATGGAATTCCTGAGCGACGCGATACCGCGCGTTCTCACGGCGCAGGGTGGCGATGGTCAGCGCCTCGAGGTTGACCATCACCGTCTTGCCTTCGCTCGAACCACTGTTCGTGGTCGACCCGCTGTCTTCGGGATCGTCGTTGAGCGAGGGCAACTTCTCTTTGCGCTTCACCGGCTCGAAGGTCTGCGACTTCAGATCTGGAGAGACCTGGATGTTCGTGCGCTCTGCGGTGGGCTCGCGCGTCGACTCGTCTTCGAAGGTCTCACCCGCGCGCGCACTCGGCAGCACCGACGGGCCCGCACCGTTCGCGGTGACCTCTTTGAACGCGTCTTCCTGGCCATAATACGCGCGGCGGATCAGCGCGGCGACGGCTCCGGCGGTGGCGACGTAGACCATCACCGTGCGCGCTCCGACGACCTGCCGCAATTCGGGCTCGAGGCTCGAGCTCAACGGAATCGAGGCGACCACGTGCAGCTCGTGCGTGCCCGCGTCCCAATGAATGGGGCACATGCGAAGTCGCTCAGCGCTGCGAACGCCGACGCGCTCGAGCAGCCCTTCATCGAGCCGAATGCTCTTCAGCTTCTCGGCCTTGACGAAGCGAACCGAATACAGCTCGGCGAAGACGCGCAGGAAGTCGCCTTCCTTCACGAGGCCCAATCTCAGCAACGCGTCCGACAGCAACCCTCCGGACTCACGAACATGTGCGCGCGCGCGTTCCAATCCGATCGAATCGAGCAACCCACTCGCGCGGAGCGGGTTCACGATGACGGCATCGGATTCCGGGGCGCCGGTCATAGAGGGGACCGCGCGATGTAAGCACGCTTCTCTGCGATCCGTCAGCGAATGACTCGGTCGATGTGGAGCCGCGTGGCCTGGCTGGGCACCGTCGCGCCGAGCTGGTTGGGCACCCTCCAGAATTGACCGCCCGCCTGCAACACCACGAGCTCGTAATCACCCGCCGGAGGTGGACCAAAGGGCGTCACGCTCGCTCCGCCATCGGGCTCGCCGTGCGGGTCGAGGAGCTGCGCATTCGGCACCATCAACACCTGCAGCCGCTGCGTCGTCACGGTGGTGTCGAGGCGATTCTCGAGCGTCCGCAGGAACGGAGAGGGATCGAACGCGAGCGGCACGATCACCGTCGCGTCGGGCGGGAGCTGCCCGGCCTTCGGGATCCACCGCAGGAAGAGCTGGATCGAGAGATCGGGCACGAAGTCGCCGTCGAGATCGTCAGGGCGATCGTCTCCGTTGGCGTCGACCAGACCGAAGACGAAGGCGATCTTCTTCGGGTCGTAGCGGCCGAGATCGTTGCTGATCAACGTGAGCGGCGTGACGGCGTCGAGTGACGGGTCGAGCTTCACGTCGTTGTCGGCTTCGCCTTCGAAGGAAAACGCAGGCGGATCGACGAAGACCGGATCATCGATCTCGAAGGGAACGTGGGCTCCGCGGCCGGGCTGGCTCTGGAAGTCGATGCCCTTCTTCGAGATGCGATCTCCCGCGCTCGCTTGCGAGAGCACGTCGATCGTGGCGTCGAAGTCTCCGTCGACGTCGAGGATGCCGAACAGGCGGTACGGGTTGGGCCGCACGTTCGCGATCACGTAGCGGTGCTCGGCGTCGAGCTGCTGTGCGCTGACGGCGCTGACCGATTGCGGAATGGCGGGAGCTCCCGGAGGGCCTTCGCCGGGCTTGTAGAGGAACAGCCAGGCGTCTCCGCTCAGAGAGGTGGTGAGTGGGCCTTCGACGGTTCCAGTGCGATCGAGCTTCTGGGCTTCGCTTGGGTCGGTGCAGCCCGCGATGATGGCGACGAGGATGAGCTCCCTCACCCCCAACCCTCTCCCCGAGGGAGAGGGAGACAGTGGGCCCCTCTCCCTCGGGGAGAGGGTTCGGGTGAGGGAGCGGATCTTCAAG
>JAEUJS010000459.1 GCA_016792935.1 Archangium sp.
CACAAAGACCGCGTCGGCCCACGGCTCTTCGTTGCGCCACGCGACGCCGCCGTCGAGCCTGAAGACGGAATTGCCCCCTGCGGTGTCGAGGCACAGCCGCGCGTCTGCGGTGGCGTCCCACCACCGCTGGCAGGGCGCAAAGAAGTCGCGCACACCGGAGGCGGGTCGAGGCCCGGCGTGAGCACCGGCGAGCACACCGCGCGCGTCGGGTGCCTCGTCGTTGACCAGCGCCGTGGCGGCCAGCGTTTCGGCCACCGCGGGAGAACCGAGCTCGTGCGCGAGGACTGCCCGGCTCACCAGCGCGCGCGCCGCCGACGCCCGTTCGACCTCGAGCGCGCTGCGGGCGCGCGCTTCGGCCGTCACCGCGCGTTGGCGCTCGTCGAGCACGCGCCTCCACGTCAGGCCGACGGCGATGGCGGTGATGATCAGCCCCACGGCCAGCGCGGCGAGCGGCCAGCGCCAGGCCCACGTCACCCGTCGGAGAAGCTCGAGTGAAGAGTATTCGTGCGCGCCGACGCGGCGCCCGTCGAGGAACGCCTCGAGGTCGGCCGCGAGCGCGCCCGCGGACGGGTAGCGCCCCGCGGGGTCGAAGGCGATGGCCTTCGCAGCGACGGCGCGCAGCTCGGCTGGGAAGTCATCGCCGAAGGGGCTGGCCAGCGTTCGTGCGCGCGCTTCCGACTCGGCCGCACTGCGCGCCGAGATGAGCGGGGCGCCGGTCAACAGCTCGCACAGAATGGCCCCCAGCGCCCACACGTCGCTGCGCTCGCTCACCGGTTCCCCGCGTGCCTGCTCGGGAGCCATGTACCCCGGCGTGCCGACGGCGCTCGCGGTGGGCGCGTCATGCGTGAGGTCGACGGCGAGGCCCCAATCGACGACCACGGTGTCGCCGAACTCGCCGAGCATCAGGTTGGCGGGCTTGAGATCGCGGTGCACGATTCGTCGGTCGTGCGCGAACGCGATGGCATGACACACGGCGAGGAAGCGACGCAGGAGCGCGAGGCGCTGCTGGAACGTGGTGGCAGCGGCGAGCACGTCACCAAATGACTGACCGCGCACCAGCCGCATTGCGTAGAAGCGCCGGCCATCGGGGCCACAGCCTGCGTCGTACACTGGCACGATGCCGGGGTGTTCGAGGCGCGCGGTCATCCACGCTTCGCGCTCGAGGCGCGCGGCGGATCCATCGGCGTCGTTTCCTGCGAGCCGTTTGAGCGCCACCTCGCGGCCGAGGCGGCGGTCGAACGCGAGGTGCACCTCGGCCGTGCCTCCGCTGCCGACCAGATCGTGGAGCTCGTAGCGCGTCGCAGCGGGCGTCGCGAAAGCCTGCTCGTGCGCGCCCCGGTCGGGCTCGGGCCCGGTGTCGCTCCAGCCTGCTCCCGACTCAGGTCCGCGGGTCGACATCAGCCACCGTGTCGTGGGCGTACAACATGAGTTGAATCAACCCTGAACCGTCACCCGTCACCAGATCGGTGCGCAGGCCGGCGTCGCGCAACGTGGCCCGCAGCCGCGTGAGGGCCGCGTCGAAGCGCCCACGCAACAGCTCGAGTGATTCCACGCTCGGCCACAGCTCTCGGGCCAGCGCCTGCCAGGCGATCGGCGAGCGCACGCGCAGGAGCTCGGAGATCAAGCGCGCGCCGAGGCCGGTCAGCGTGACCGAGCACCCCTCGGCGTCGATCGCGACGTCGTCTCCACGCGGCGAGAGGCGGAGCGGCGCGGCGTTGGCCCGCCCCAGCGTGGTGGCCGTCTGGTTGGCGCGCTGCAGCTCGATCAAGACGAGCCGCAGCTCGAGGCCGTCGACGACGAACGAGTCGCCTTCACCGACGTCGCGCGGTTCATTTCCCAGCTGCTGCAGCCGCCAGCCCGACCCGACCGACCACAACGTCACGGCCGCGCGCGGTACGAAGCGTGAGACGACTGAAGGTGGCTGACCGCCGAGGATGCTCGTCACCTGCGCGAGGGGAACTGGCGCGATCGACGTTGCGGTGACGGCCAGTACGCGCGGTGGTGTCACGACGTCGTCGACTCGCAGCTCGAGCGTCTCGGTGAGACGAACGATGACGCCGGGCTCGAGGCACACCTCGCGCAACAGCCGGCCCTCGACCTCGAGCCTGCGACGCAGCGCGAGCAGCCACAGCCGGCCCCGGCGAAGGCTGACCATGGCGTGTGCTTCCGACACACCGGGGTCGGCGATGTTCCACGCCGCGGAGCTCAGGCGCCCGATGACGGCCCCTGGTTCGAGTTCGACGCTCATGTTCCCCAGTGACATTCGGACGAACGAACGCATCCGCCCGAATGTCGCACGTTCGGTCGCCGGGCTCAGTCGTCGTTGAGCAACGTGAAGGTGAAGCTCGCTGGCGTCACGACATGCGCTGGCGGGTTGCCGATGACCACGCTGAAGGTCTCGTTGGGCTCGACGAGGTTGTCCGGGTTGATGGCGACGTAGAAGGTCCCCAGCGTGGCGCCAGGGTTGAACGTGATCGACGTGAGCGTGCTCGAGCCGATCGAGTTCGCGTAGATCAGCGCGAGGACGTCCCCTCCAGAGTTGCTGACCGTGGCGGTTCCGCTCGAGAGCGAGAGCCCCAACGGAATCGCTCTCGACGAGGGGCCCGACAGGCGCGCGTCGAAGCGGTGGTAGCGGAAGGCGGTGGCCGTGCCTTCGGTGATGTTGCCCGGGCTGGCCAGGGGCGTCGGCGTGAGCGTCAGGGTGGGAGTTGGCTCGTTGTCGAGGATCTGCACGTTCGAGAACCCGTACCCATTGGTGTTGGGAATGATCTGCGCGCCGCCGCCGGGGATGTGGAACTGAATCACCACGAACTCATCTGGCTCGTCGAGCAGGTCGCCGGTGATGGGGAGCACGTCCGACGCCGTGGTCTGCCCTGCGGGGATCACGAGCCCCTTGTTCTGCGCGACGAAGTCGTTGGTGTCTGCGCATGGGGTCATGGTGCAGAACCCCGGCGCGACCGTCGACCAGAACACCGTGACGTTGACCGGCGAAGGCGCGCTCAGGTTGAACTGGATGGTCGCGAGCATCGCGCCGGCGTCGGGGTTTCCCTCGGTGACCGTGGCGGGCGTCATCGTCAGCAGCGGCGAGTCGTCGTCGACCACGGTCAGCGTCGCGTTCGATTGCAGCACGGTGGCGTTCATCGGGTTGCTCAGGTCGATCCGATAGAACTCAGTGGACTCGGGGACGAGATCGTCGAGCACGCTGAGCGGGACCTGCTTGAAGGTCTCTCCGGGAGCGAAGACTGCGACGCCCGCGTCGGCGACGAAGTCGACGCCCGGTGTCGCCAGGCTCCAGTCCCACGCCACGCTCACCTGTCGGCCGGAAGCGGGCACGAGCTCGATGCCGAAGAAGAACGTGCCAGCGTCGCCTTCGACGGTGGTCACCTCGACGGGCTGCCGCGCGAACAACTGCGGAAGCGGATCATCGTCGGTGATGGTGCCCACGCCCGTGCCGTCGGCGAGCGTGGCGTTGGTGGCGGCGCTGAGCGTCACCTCGAGCGTCTCGAGATCCTCATCGAGCGCGTCGTCGAGCACCGGCAGGACGACGTGTTTGTCCGTTTCTCCCGGAGCGAAGGTGAGCTGCCCGCTGGCGGGCTGGAAGTCGACGCCGCTGGTCGCCGTGCTCGATGCCGACTGGAAGCTGACCTGCGCGCTCACCGCGGTCGGAGAGGCGAGCGTCACGATGAAGTCGAGCACGCTGCCAGCGTCGCTCTCGACGGCCGTGGTGTCCGAGATCGAGATGACTGGCGTGGCGTCGTCGTTGGCGATCGTCCCCGTGGCGGTGCCCAGCGCGATCGACGCGCCGACCGCATTCGCCAGCGTGACGCTGATCGTCTCGTCGAGCTCGTAGGTCGCGTCGGCGTTCACCACGACGGTGAGCGTCGTCATGGTCGAGCCGGCCGCGATGGTGCCGAGCTCATCGGCGCGGCTCGCGTAGTCGTCCGGTGCCATCGCCGAGCCATCGACCGTCGACCACTCGAAGGTCACGGGCGCGCTGACCGGAGCGGACAGCGTCACGATGAAGCTCAGCGTCGCGTTGGCTCCGTTGCCCTCGGCGATCGTGGTCGAGGCGATGGACAGCGTGGGCAGCGCACTTCCTCCGCCCGTCGCAGTTCCACCGCCCGTCGCAGTTCCGCCGCCGGTCGCAGTTCCGCCGCCCGTCGCAGCTCCGCCGCCGGCTGCAGTTCCGCCGCCGGCTGCAGTTCCACCGCCGCCCGTCGCAGTTCCACCGCCGCCCGTCGCAGTTCCACCACCCGTTGCAGTTCCGCCGCCTGTTGCAGTTCCGCCGCCTGTTGCAGTCCCGCCACCTGTTGCAGTTCCGCCGCCTGTTGCAGTTCCGCCGCCGGTTGCAGCTCCACCGCCGGTTGCTCCCGCACCGCCATCGTCGACCTGCGTACCTCCGTCACACGCCACGAACAGCACTGCACTCGACACGCAAAAACAGACCAGGAACGACCGCATGAACCCTCCGGAAAGTGGGGAGAGAAACGGTGACGCGCAGGATCGAAAAGGTCATCTCACGCAGATCGTATGTGTCGTGATCTCGCGGCGTTGCTGGGGCTCGCTGCTCTCGAACTCAGTGCTGACGTTTCGCCCAGGCTCCAGGCGCAACGCCAGTCCATCGGCGAAAGGCGCGGTGAAACGCGCTGACGTCCGAGAAGCCGAGGAGGAACGCGAGCTCAGCCTGCGACGTGTCGCGCTCGGCGAGATGCTGGAGCGCGAGCTGACGCCGGATGTCGTCGAGCTGTGCGTCGAAGCTCGTGCCTTCGTCTTGCAATCGGCGCTGGAGCGTGCGGCTCGAGAGCTGAAGCCGCTTCGCGACGTCGTGCAGGGTCGCGGATTGGGCGGCGAGTGCTTCGCAGATCGATCGTCGTGCGCGTGTGAGGAACGAGGCGTCGGTCGGCATCGCCGCGAGGAGCGACTCGGCGTGCCGTTCGAGCATCGCGGCGAGCGTCGGGTCGGACGTGCGCAGCCGGCGGGCGGTGACGTCAGCGGCGAACTGCACCGCGTTGCGGTCGGCTCCGAAGTGCACGGGAGCGCGGAAGAAGGAGCGCCACTTCTCTGGAGCGCGCGGAGCAGGGTGCTTGAACGAAACGGAGAGCGGTTGCAGGTCGGGGCCGACGAAGCGGCGCGTGCAGGTGACGATCAGACCGAGCATCGCGTCGGCAGCAGCGGCGGGTGCGTCTCCGATGACGCCCTCGAGGTGGTGTTCGATGGTGAGCGTTCCATCTTCGTCGCTCGTGAGACGAAAGCGCGTCGGCTCGCTGGCGATGCGCGCGAACCGGGCGACGCGCTCGAAGGCCTGACCCATCGTCGGGCTGGCGCGCGCGAGAACGAGAATCACGTCGAAGAGATCGTCGGTCGCCGCCGTGGCCGCGGTGAGCCCGAACGCTTCGTCGCCGGTCGCGAGGAGCGCCTCACGCCACAGCGCGCGCACCGCGTCGAACGGAACGCGCTCAGGAGGCGGCTCTTCAAGGCCCGCGCGCCGCAGCAACGCTGTCGCGTCAATTCCTGCGGCCGCAGCTGGACGCAACACGAGCATCAGAGACTGCGCTGCGAACGTCGGCTCCATCGCGCCACTGAGGATAGGGACAAACTCCACGAGCCGGCGCGGTGATCCTCTCCCGCCCGCGGGAGGGGGACAGGGTGAGGGAGTGTCACGATTTTCACGCGCAAGGCGCGCGCATCGCTCGCACGGTGTTTTGTGGCGCGCAGAGACAATTCGCATGTCGCCGCCGCCGGTACCTTGAGCGCATGGACTTCAAACTCTTGCCGCCGCGACCCGCTGCTGGCCCGCTCCGCACGCTCTCCACCGCCAAGACGTGGAACGAGAAGATCGACCGACAGGAGATCTGGCGCATCCAACACGCATGGCTCCCCGTGACGCCGGCGGAGATCGTCTGGTGGTTCAGCCACCTCGACACGAAGCTCGAAGTCGACGGCACACCGACGACGCACTACCTGCTCTGGCACCCGATCGAGCACATCCACTGGGAAGAGAAGGAAGCGGGCCACGAAGGAAAACGCGGCGCCGGCGGCCGCTGGCAGATCGTCGAGTCACTCGCCGGCAAGGTGCAGGTCGTCGACGCGCACATCCACAAGTTTGACGAGACGGGGCTGATCCTCGACGCGCACCTCGGCCCGTTCGTGCTCGGGCGGCTCGAGCACCGCTGGTGGCCGGTGAACGGCGGCACGTTCTACGACACCGCGCTCACCCTCAACCCGGCCAACAGCCCCTTCATGTCGGTCGCGCGCATGATCGCCACCGAGTTCGACGCGAAGGCGTGGCTCACGCACAACGTCGAAGAGGTCGGCCTCATCGAGCACCTCGTGCCGAAGTACGCCCGACCCGCGATGGCGAAGTGATCAGCGGAACTCGATGCGCACCGGCACGTCGCCGAGGAAGAACTCGTCGCCGTGCTGCAGCTCGATCTTCGAGACGCGCTCGTCGTTCATCCACGTGCCGTTCGACGAGTTGAGATCTTCGAGCTCGACCGCCTCGGGCGTCGAATGAATCACCGCGTGCATGCGGCTGATGCGCGGCGCCTCGACCGTGAGGTTGCACGCCGGATCGCGACCGATGACGTAGCGGTCGGCGTCGATGACCGCTTCCTGCTCCTGAATCATCAACACGACGCGCCGCAGGCGCTTGATGCTCGGAGCGGTCATGTCGGCCATGTCCGCGACTCCGAAACTTCCGCCCGAGGTGACCTGCCAATCGAGTCCGCTCGCCTGCGTCGCCCGCGCATCCGGAGGCGGCTCGGGCGTGACGCCAACGCGCGCCGTCACCGGCTCCGGTGAAGTCGAAGGCTTCGGTCGCGGCTCGGGATCAGTCCTGGCGATCTTGAGATCAGGCACCGACGCATCGGCGTGCGTCGAAGGAGAAGCAGTTGGAGCGACCGTCACGCTCGGCTCGGCGTAGCCATGCAAGCGTGCCCAGTTGAAGACGGCCTGATTGACGAGCCCCTCGACGGGAACGGCCATGTCGCGGCTCATCTGCTCGAGCAGCGGCGCAAGGTGCGGAGGAACGGTCACCTTCTTCATGCGTGAGCGACCTTACGCATCAGTTCAGCATCTGGGGGAGCACGAAATAGAGGTCGACGTCGGCGTCGCACTCGACACAACGCCCGCGCGCGACGCGCAGGCCGAGCCGAGACGTCTCTCCGAGCTCCTGCACACGACCGCCACACTCGCACCGCAACGCGGCTCGCGCGTCGTCGATGACCCGCGCCGACGTGAGCCTCAACGGGTTGTCAGCGCTCATCCCCGGCAACGCCGCGCGCCGCCGACGCTCGGACGATTTCTTCACCCACGTGAGCGCGCGACGGCCCAGCCACACGGCGAGCACCACCACCAGGACCCACAGGAGAACGTCCACGCGTTCTCATCGTTACATCAGCAGGCCCGAGAGTCCGCCATTGCCCGCATCGAGATCGCCGAAGCTCGTGATGTCGGGGAAGCCCATGTACTGCGCGATGGAGACCAGCAACCGGTGGTGGAACGCGCCGCCGACGTCGAGCTTGCGGCCCACGCGCACGCCGTAGTTGCCGCCGCCCGCGACGATGAACGGCATGTTGTCGAAGTTGTGCGCGCCGGTGGCGACCTCGGTGCCCCACACCACCATCGTGTTGTCGAGCATCGTGCCGTTGCCCTCGCGAACCGACGCGAGCTTGTCGAGGAGCACCGCGAACTTCTGCGCGTACCAGGTGCAGATCTGAATGCGAATCGCGCGCGTCGCCGGCGTGCCTTCGTCGTGCGTGAGGTTGTCGTGGTGCGCGCCCTGATAGCCGAGGAACGGGTAGGGCACGTTGTCGTGGCCGTTGCTGAACTGCAGGCTCGCGACGCGCGTGAGATCGCACGCGAAGGCCGCGGAGATGACCGACGCCTGCTGATCGAAGATCTCCGGACGATTGCCGACCGCGCCCGAGTCGATGGGGTTCGGAGCACCCGGCGCCACGCACGCCCCGGCGGTGTTCTGGCCGAGCTGCCGCTCGAGATCGCGCAACGCCGTCAGGTGCGCGTCGAGCTTCGCGCGATCGTGCGCGCCGGCCTTGCGAATCATCGCGTCGACCTCGGCCTTGTTGACGTCGATCATCGACTGCTTCTCGAAGCGAATGCGCTCGAGCCGGGCCGCGTCGGCGTTGATGCCCGCGAAGAGCGACATGTACGCCGCGCGCGGATCAGTCTGCGGGTTGATGGCGTTTCGCGCGCCCGTGTAGATGGTGCGGAACGCGGCCTGGCTGATGCTCGTTTGCACGCCGAGCTCGATCGAGCGGAACGGAGTACCCGCGTTGAGCCGATTCGAGAGGACCTGATCGATCGACGGGCCGGTGCTCCACACTCCGGCGGGAACGTTGCCGCCCGCGACGACGGTCTCGATGTCGTTGACGCGCGAGCCGGTCCACAACGTCGTCATGCCGATGGGGTGCGGAGCGAAGCCGCAGTTCGGGTGGTACTCGCCGTTCATGCGCAGGCCGTCGATGACGACCATCT
>JAEUJS010000460.1 GCA_016792935.1 Archangium sp.
TGACGCCCTACCCCGACGCGTCGATGATCCGCTTTCAGTTTCGCCTGCCCGATCGCTTCACCGAGTGGCTGATCGACGATCTCTTCGTAGTCGCGTTGCCCGAAGAGTTCTTCTACCGCGGCTTCCTTCAGTCACGGCTGCGCGACGCGTGGCCCGGTGGGCGCACCTTCCTCGGAGCGCGCCTGGGAGCTGCGTTCTGGGTCACCGCGATCCTCTTCGCGCTCGGCCATCTGGCCATCTTCGAGGTGTGGAGACTCGCGGTGTTCTTCCCGGCGCTCTTGTTCGGGTGGATGCGAGAGCGCACCAACTCCGTCGTCGCTGGCGCGCTGTTTCACGCCGCGTCGAACCTGCTCATCAAGATCCTCGACGCGAGCTTCTTCGGAGGGTGAGCAAAGCCCCCTGGGGCGACGCCGTTGGGTGGCGAAACGATCACCGTACGGTGATGGTGAGCTTGCGATCGACGGCCAGCGTGGCGCTCTCGGGCAACGCGACCCACCCCTCGGCAGGCGAGCTCGAGATCACGACCGAGCGACGACGCCGGTGATCGCGAACCATCGACTCGCCGTCTTTGGCGTCTGCCGTGAGTTCATGACGCGCACATTCCGCGCGGCCTTCGAGGAGCAAATACGAGAGCGGCTGACCACCGCGCCGCGCGGCGACCACCAGACGCCCGTTGCTGGCGACGAAGGCGAAGCGCGGGCGCGCGGTGACTCCGACCGCCGCCGACACCTGCTCGAGGCCCTTGGCACACGACGCCATCGCCGCGGCCGCCGTCGCCGTGTCGAGCAACGGATCTTCCATGCGACCGACCGCTCTCAACTCGGCGAGGAAGCGAACGAACGCCGCCTCTTCCCACGTCGGGCCGCGCACCGCGCCCTGCAAGAATTCCGGGAGCTCGTTCCACACGCGCTCGCGCACCGCCGACGCCTTCTCGAGCTCACCCGCCGCGGCGAACAACCAATTGCGGAAGCGGAACGGCTGCGCGGACGAGTCGACGTCTTGTCCTACACCGAGCGATCGAGCGCCCAGCAGCACGATCTCCGAGTCGGGCGCTTCCCACAGCTCGTCGGTGGGAACGCCTGCGCCGAAGGTGCGCTGCACGACCTGACCTTCTTGCCAGGCGCCGATGCCAGACACCGATCGATCGTCGAGGGGAAAAGCGCTGCGAACTCGATCGAGCTCGCATTTGAGCAACGCCGAATCCTGCGTGATGAGAGCGAGAACCTGCGACATCGGGCACTTCCTTCAACTGCTTTTGCGGCCAACCCAAGCCTGTCAACACACCCGCCCGCGCGCTACTTCCGCTGTCGGGAAGGAAGCGACAGGTGTGGGAATCATGTAACTTTCGCCCATGTCCGAAATCGCAGTCGGCATCGATCTGGGCACGTCGTATTCGTGTGTTTCCGCGGTCATCGATGGGCAACCGACCGTCATCCCCAATGAGTGGGGCGAGTTCACCCACGCGTCGTGCGTGTCGTTTCTCGAAGATGGCTCGGTGCTGGTCGGTAACGCGGCCAAGAAGAACATCATCACCAACGCCGAGAACACCGTGTACTCGGCGAAGAGACTGATCGGCCGCTTCTTCTTCTCTGACGAAGTGAAGAAGGCGACGACGGTGATGCCGTACACCATCGTCGAGGGACCCAACAACTCGGTGCGCATTCAGGCGCGAGGCAAGACGTATTCGCTGCCCGAGATCTCCGCGCTCGTCTTGAAGGAGTTGAAGGCGATCGCCGAGAGCTACCTCGGGCAGCCGGTCACCAAGGCGGTCGTCACCGTCCCCGCGTACTTCAACGACAACCAGCGTCAGGCGACCAAAGACGCGGGCCGCATCGCGGGTCTCGACATCTTGCGCATCTTGAACGAGCCCACCGCGGCCGCGCTCGCGTACGGCTTCGGTCGCGACGTGAACCAGCGCGTCGCCGTCTACGATCTCGGCGGCGGCACGTTCGACGTCTCGGTGCTCGAGATCGGTAAAGACGTCTTCGAGGTGCTGTCCACCGCGGGCGACACGTACCTCGGCGGCGACGACTTCGACGACCGCATCATGAACTGGCTCGCTGAAGACTTCCTCGCCAAGAGCAAGCTCGACCTGCGCCAGAACCGCTTCTGCCTCCAGATGCTCAAGGAAGCGGCCGAGAAGGCGAAGATCGAAGTCGGTCAGAACGGAGAAGCCGAGATTCTCTGCCCCGGCATCTGCCAGGACACCAACGGCAAGGTGCTCGATCTCCACCAGCGCCTCACCGTCGATCAGTTCAACCGCATGGTGATGGATCTCGTGCAGGGCACCTTCAAGGTGACCGACGAAGCGCTCCAGAGCGCGCGCATGACGGTCAACGACGTCGACGCCGTGATCCTCGTCGGTGGTCCGACCCGACTGCCGATCATCCGCAACTCGGTGAAGCACTACTTCCAGAAAGACCCGATGGCGGGCGTCGACCCCGATCAGGTCGTCTCGCTCGGCGCGGCGCTGCAGGCCCACGCACTGCTCGACAAGTCCACCGAGACCTTCCTCGTCGACGTCACGCCGCTGTCGCTGCGCATCGGCACCGTCGGCGGCTTCACCGAGAAGATCATCGAGAAGAACACGCCGATCCCCATCGAGAAGAGCAAGACCTTCACCACCAGCCGCGACGGCCAGGACAAGGTGAAGATCCGCGTGTACCAGGGGGAATCGAACCGCTCCGACGAGTGCGAGATGCTCGGCGAGTTCGAGTTCGCCGGCTTCCGCATCGGCTACCGCGGTGAGGTGAAGATCGACGTCACGTTCGAGATCGACTCCAACGGCATCGTGAACGTCGAAGCCGCCGACAAGGAAACGGGGCAGCGCACCTCGACCACCATCAGCCTCTCGTCGGGTCTCTCGGAAGGCGACATCCAGAACTCCATGGCGGCGAACGCCAAAGTGCAACTCGCCCGAGGAGGCGGTGGAGACCGCGATCTCCCCGCGTCGGCGCGCTAAGAGAGCACTGCGATGTCTCCCGACGACGACGACAAGACTCCGCCACCCGACGCTCCGGATCTTCCGCGCGTCGTGTCGGAACCCGCACGCCCAGCGCCTGCGGTTCCTCCTGCTCAGCCGCAGGGAGGTTTTCGTCCGATCGTGACCGCGCCCGGTGCGGGCCGCAGCCCGACGGGAGCCGGACTCCCCATGGTCCCGTCTGGAACACCGGTAGCGGCGACGCGCTTGCCGAACGCTCCAGCCGTTCGCCCGCCGACTGCGTCTGGCTTTCCCGTCGTTCCCTCGAGCGGAACGCCTGCTCCGGCGACGCGCATTCCGACCATCTCGCCGACCACGGCGATCGTTCCGCCGGCGCAGAACCCCGCCGCTGGTGGCCGTGCGGCGCCCACCATCGCGCCTGCGCCGCTCGCTCCGATCAGATCAGCAGACGGGTCTGCTGGGGCAATCGCTCCTTCGATTCAGCCGGCGACGGGAACGCCGCGTCCTGCTGCCGCGCCGCAACGTCCAGCGACGCCGGTCATCGCGCCTCCGGTGATGGCACCCATCGCGCCCGTCGCGCCGGTGATCAGCGCGGCGCAGCCTCAGCGCCCCGCGACGCCGGTGATCGCTCCACCGGTGATGGCGCCCGCGCAACCCGTTCAGCAGCGCCCCGCCACTCCGGTGATCGCCCCACCCGTCATGTCGCCCGCGCGTCCCGCGGCGCCGGCGATCGCGCCGCCCGTGATGGCGCCGCCGCGCACGGCCTCTTCTGGTGGCGTGTTGATTCCTCCCGCGGCGCCGTCGAACCCGCGCCCGCCGACGCAGCCGCCCGGAGCAATCGTTCCTCCTCCTGCTGCGGCACCGCCGCGCGCTGCTGCTCCCGCCCCCGCTGCCGGCGCGCCGAGACGTCCGAGCCCGATTCCCGAGAGCGGCGCGGTGGAGACGATCTCTGCGCAGGCGGCGGCCGAGCTTCGCAAGATGGCCACGCAGCTCGACGCGATGGACTACTTCCAGGTGCTCGGCCTCGCGCAGTCAGCGATGGGCGGCGAGATCAAGAAGGCGTTCTACCGAGAGAGCCGCACGTACCACCCTGATCGCTTCTTCCACATGCCCGACTCGCAGGTGAAGGACGACATCGGTCATCTCTACAAGCGGATCACCGAGAGCTACTACGTCCTCAAGGACGATCAGAAGCGCAAGAAGTACCTCGCCGACCTCGCGTCGGCCGATCGCGCGAACAAGCTCCGCTACACCGAGGCCAGCGAAGCCGAAGTGAAGGCCGAGGCGCGCAAGGTGGTCGAGGAAGAGTTCGGCACGAATCCCAAGTCGCGCCCGTTCTTCAAGTCGGGGCTGGCCGACTTCGACAAGCAGAACTGGGAAGGCGCGATCCGCAACCTGAAGATGGGCCTGATGTACGAGCCGGGGAACACCCGCTTCAAAGAGAAGCTCGTCGAGGCGCAGAAGCGGGAAGAGGACGAGCGCCGCAAGCGCGGCCCGAACTACATGATCAAGTAGATGACGCTCGATCTGGTCGCGCTGATCATCGTCGCCTTTCTCGCGCTCTTCGGAGCGTTGAGCGGCTTCTCGAAGCAGGTCGCCCAGGCGATCGCTGGAGTGGTCGCCATCGTCGCCGCAGGCCCCGCCGGCAGTTTCTTCGGCGAGGGCATGGCGCACTCGCTCAAGTCGTCGCTCACCGTCGGCATCGTGGCGGCGACCATCGTGGCGTTCATCTTGATCTACATCGTGGTGCGGCTGGTGCTGACCGCGATGATCAAGCGCCTCATTCAGGGCAAAGACCCCGAGAACCGCTCGGCCGATCGCGCGCTCGGCCTGATGCTCGCCGTCGCCAAAGGCGCGCTGGCGATCTGGATCGGCGCGTCGGCCGCCACCTTCGTCGAGAACAACCTCGTGCTGAACGGGAAGAAGTACACCTTCACCCCGAAGGACTCGCAGCTCGTCGCCTTCTCCCGCCGCTTCAACTTCATCGAGATGCTGCAGTTCTCGAACGGGCGTGATCTCGCGCTCGCCGCGAAGGTCGCCAACGATCCGAAGCAGGCCGAGAAGTTGAAGGCCGACCCCGACTACGTCGCGCTGATGAAGGACCCGCGTTTCCGCAAGCTGGCGAGCGGCGACGCGTGGAAGACCGCGCTCGAGACCGGTGACGTGCGCGGCCTGATGCAGAGCAACGAGTTCGTCGAGCTGCTGCAGGACGCGCGCTTGTCGCACTCGCTCGAGCGCCTCGCCGAACGCGGCTACTGATTCAGCAGCGTGGCTGCTGATCTGATCCCGAGGCGGCAAATCGGGCTGCTTCGCTCAGCAGGCGTGGCTGCTGGTGGCGCGGATCACCATGGAAATTTCAGGCGAAGCCCTATACTCGCGCGCCATGGCCAACCCCACGTCTCAGCGCTGGACCGTCGCAGACTCGAACGACATGTACGCCATCCGCAATTGGGGCGCTGGCTACTTCGGCATCAACGACAAGGGGAACGTCTGCGTTCACCCGGGCGGGCCGAGCACGCCGTCATTCGATCTCAAAGAGCTCGTCGATGAAGTGCGTCGCCGCGGCATTTCGCTGCCGCTGCTGATCCGTTTCACCGACGTGCTTCGTCACCGCGTGGTGCACCTCAACGAGGCGTTCCGCAAGGCGATCAGCGAGCACAACTACAAGGGCCAGTACCGCGGCGTGTACCCCATCAAGGTGAACCAGCACCGCTACGTCGCGGAGCAGATCACCGACGCCGGCAAGCCCTACGGCTACGGCCTCGAAGCGGGCAGCAAGCCTGAGCTGCTCGCGGTGATGGCGCTCCTCGAAGACCCGGACGCGCTCATCATCTGCAACGGCTACAAAGACGAGGAATACGTCGAGACCGCGCTCTACGCGTCGAAGTTGGGCCGCCGCGTGGTGATGGTCGTCGAGAAGCCCAGCGAGCTGCCGCTCATCGCTGAAGTGGCGCGGAAGACCGGCATCAATCCGCGGCT
>JAEUJS010000474.1 GCA_016792935.1 Archangium sp.
CGGCCTTCTGCGGGCACTCGCTGTCCATCGTGCACGGGCGACAGAGACCTTCGCGCTCCTGCACGCACGCCTTGCGATCGGCGTCGAGCGTCGTGCAGATCTCCGTCTCGCGACAGCCGAACAAACACGGGCGCAGGCACACGGCCTCATTGCCGTTGACCGCGTCGCAGAGGCTCGACTCACACTCGCTGTCCGCGTTGCAGCGCTCACCTTCCGGGAGCAACGTCACTTCGGATCGCTGTCGCTGACAGTTGCACGCCTGCAGCACCGACAACGCGAGCAACACCACGAGAAGCCGACTGCCAACGTCGAGACCACGTCGCATGGACACTCCGAATGTGGGGATTTCGGAGGCGGAAGAAAACGTAGTGCGCGTTTTGGAAACAAGCGCACACAGAATTTGTCACGTGGTTGTCACTGACGCGCGCGCAAGTCAGTGATTGCGCTCGAGCAACGCGCCGGCCCAGGTGAGACCCGAACCCACAACGCACATCGCGATGGTGTTGCCGAGTACAGCCTGGTCCCACTTTTCGCTCATCACTGAAGGAGCGCCTGACGCGCCGACATTGCCGCGCGTGTCGACGTTGAAGAGGTGCCGGTCGGGACCGATCTCGTTTCGGCGCGCGACGGCCTCGAGCATGCGCAGGTTCGCCTGGTGCCCGATGAACTTGAGCTGATCGATCGCTCCGCCGTTCTTCACGTGCAGACCGCTGAGGACTTCCCACACTTCGGAAGCGCGCTTCACGGCGAACTTCTGCACCTCGGCTCCGTGCTGCGCGAAGTGACCGAAGCGCGGCACCTTCACCTTCTCGGCGCCGGAGGGATCGCCCTTCAAATACGTCTCGGTGATCTTCCACTTTCCGGGAATGCGCGGAGAGACGATCGCGGCAGTCGAGCAGTCGCCCCACAACACGCATGCTGATCGATCGGAATAGTCGACGACGCGCGTGGAGTTCTCGGGCTGCACCAGCATGATGAAGTCGGGCAGCTTCTCGGGTCGCATCGCCTCGAGGAAATAGAGCTGGCTGCAGAAGCTCGAGCACGCGCTGGCGATGTCGAGCGCGGGCCCATCGATCTTCAGCTCTTCGGCGACGCGGTTCGCTTCGGCCGGAATGCACTCGTCAGGAGAGCAGCTGCCCGCGAGCACCATGCCGATGTCCTTCACGGTGAGCTTCGCGCGCTCGAGCGCCATCAGGCCGGCCTTCGCGCCCGTCTCGGCGTTCGACAGCTCGGCCGCTTCGATCGCCGCGCGCGGATCTTTGTTCTTCGTCGTGCGGATGTAGTCGAGCGGCAGCACCGTGTGCCGGCGCTTGATGCCCACGCGCTCCGTGATCCACGCATCGTTGGTGTCGATGCCGAGGCTCTCGAGGAACGCATTGTCGATCACGTTTTCGGGGTGAAAGTGACCGATCGCGTGGAGGTGCAGCACGTGGAAACCCCTCGGGGAAAAGACGAATCAGGAACTTCGACCGATTGGACTGCCGCATGTACGCAACCGGATCAGCAGCGGGAAGATTTTTGCCAGAACATTTGGTCACGTTTTGAAACGTGACGAATTGAGCGGAACCCGCGGGTGACAGCGGCTCAGCAGTTCAGGGCTCGCGCCACATCGCGATGCCCGGCTTGAGCATGGCGTTCGATCGCGAGCCGGTCGGAGCGTCGTACGCGAAGATGATCGTCAGCTTCCCCGGGCGGTGCGACCACATCGAGATCCACTCGCCCGCGAACTGCGTGGGGTAGCCCACCGGAGCGCACGTCATGAAGTTCATCCCGTCGGCTGCGCGTGAGAGCTTCGGGCCCCCGCAGTTGCTCTGCGCGCCGTTGGCTCCGAAGTTGGCGGCGATGTTCACGCGGCCGGTGGGCTCGATGAAGATCGACTGGTACCAGCGCGTGGTGTGGAACGTCGTCGCGCTCCCGTTGCGTGGGATGGGAATCACCGTCCACGTCGCGGCCGCGGCGCTGTCGGCCTTCGCGTAGGACAGCTCGGTGGTGTTGTCGTTCGTCGCGAGCGGCTCGACCGTGCGCAGGTGGTACGCGACGTGAGGCACGTTGCCGACGAAGGTGAGCGACACCGACGGAGCGCGTTCACGCGCGATCGAGAGATCGATCATGTTGCCGCTCACAGCGACCGCGGCCTGCGCGGGCGGGTGCCAGTACGCCAGGTCCGCCATGTTGAGCCCCGCATTCACGAAGAACGCGATGCCGGCATTTCCGTCGGCGTCGAGCGCGAGCGACACCGAGTTTCCATTCACCACGATCGCCCCCGCGGGCACGTCGGTCCACGTCGTCGCCGCACCCAGGCGCTTGCGGTACATGAGCTCGGACCCCTGAATCCAGGCGAGGTGCGCGTTGCCACCGGCGAGCGCGAGCGAGGGGTTCGACATCAAGGCCGCGCGGGGAACGTCAGAAACGGTGGAGAGCGAGAAGTTCGCCGCCTCGTCGTCACTCACCGCGATGCGCACCGTGTTGTCCTGCGGCTTGATGTAGGCGATCGCGATGCGCCCGGTCGTCGCGTCGCGCGCGATCGAGACCTGACGGCTGGGTCGAGTGTCATCGGCGGCGCCACCACCGATCACTTCAACGGTCTTGAGCATCGTGAACGCGCGCGCGACGCCATCCCAGCGGGTGAAGACCACGCGGTTGTCGTCGTACAGCCCGTCCCCGTTGGGATCCTCGAAGACGCCGGCGATCAACGGCTGACCGAATTGATCTCCGGCGCTCGCGAGCTGCACACCGAGGTGCGTCGTCGCGGCGGCGGTGGCGAACATCGGCAGCTCGACCGCGGTCTGCCAGCCGTTCGTGGGGTCGTCTCCGCGCGGGCGGCCGGCATCGACTTCCATTCCCGCATCCATCTCTTCGCCGCCGTCGAACATCGGACGTGGGCGGGGACACGCGAGCAGAGAGGCAGCAATGATGGACAGCACGAGGATGCGCGACATGGGGCTGACTCCTGGAGCGACTTACGAAGCGGCGGCCTTGATCACTTCGCGGGCGATGACGATGCGCTGAATCTCGCTGGTGCCTTCGTAGATGGTCTGCACGCGCGCATCACGCAGGTACCGCTCGACGGGGAACTCGTCGATGTACCCGTAGCCACCGTGAATCTGCACGGCCTTGTCACACACGCGGTTCGACATCTCGGAAGCGAACAGCTTGGCCATCGAGGCCTCGCGCGAGAACGGCGTCTTCTTCTCTTTGAGCGTCGCCGCACGCAGGGTCAGCAACTCAGCCGCCTGCTGCTGGGTGTGCATGTCGGCCATCATGAAGCGCAGCGCCTGGAATTCGCCGATCTGCTGGCCGAACGCGTGGCGATCTTTCGAATACTTCACCGACGCTTCGATCGCGGCGCGCCCCACTCCGCAGGCCTGTGACGCGATGCCGATGCGCCCGCCGTCGAGCGCGACCATCGCGAGCTTGAAGCCGTCTCCGAGTTTTCCCAGGAGTGCGTCGTCACCGACTTCGCAGTTCTCGAAGTTGAGCGGCACGGTGTTGGACCCGCGCAGGCCCATCTTGTCTTCGTGTTTCCCGGGCGTCATTCCCGGAGTGCCCTTCTCGACGATGAAACACGAGAGGCCCTTGTTGCCCTCGTTGCTGGTGCGCGCCCAGACGATGACCACGCCGGCGTACGCGCCGCTGGTGATCCACTGCTTGGTGCCGTTGAGAACCCACCGGCCGTCTTTCTTCACGGCCGTGGTGCGCCCTGCTCCGGGATCGGATCCCGCGTGCGGCTCCGAGAGCGCGAAGGCGCCAGCGACGGCCGCTCCACTCGTCAGACGCGGCACGTGCTTCTTCTGCTGCTCGGGAGTTCCGAACTGCACGATCAGCTCCGCCACCATGTTGGTGACGCACATGCCGACGCTGGTTGAAGCGCACGCAGCGCTGACTTCCATCACCGCGAGGGCGTACGAGACGACACCGGCGGCGGCTCCACCGAGCGCCTCGGGCACGTTCACGCCGAGCAAGCCGAGCTCGCCCATCTGCGCGTAGACCTCGGCGGG
Source organism: Archangium sp. (assembly GCA_016792935.1). Taxonomy (GTDB): domain Bacteria; phylum Myxococcota; class Myxococcia; order Myxococcales; family Myxococcaceae; genus Archangium_A. The sequence continues at coordinate 3,999 of JAEUJS010000474.1, forward strand.
AAAGATCTCCTCGCGATCGGTCTTCCGCGCGCGCGGAGCGACGACCTCACGCGAGAACTTCCGCGCGGCGTCACGAATCATCAGCTGCGTTTCCGTGAGTTCGAAGTTCACGTCAGTGCACAGCCTTCAAGTTGAAGGGGAACTCGATCGGGTGATCCTTCTGATCGGGCGGCTTCGGGAACTGCATCGTCGAGAGCACGGCGACCACACAGTCGTGGAGCGCGGGATCCTTGAGCGTGCTGCCCTTGCGATCGATCTTCGCGTTCTTCACGAGGCCGTCGGGCGTGATGGTGAACGCGGTGGCGAGCTTGCCCTCGGGCGCCTTCTTCTTCGCGCTGATGTGTTCCTCGTAACAGGACTGAATCTTCGGCTGATACGAGAGGACGATCTGCCGAATGGTGTCGGGCGTGAAGGGCATGCCGCTGACGTCAGCCTCCTTCATCGTGTCCTTCAGCAGATCCTTCATGGTGTCGTTCTTCTGCGGAGGATCAGCAGCCAGCGACAGTGAAAGAACCAGCGCGGTGGTGGTGAGGATCATGTTCAGTCCTTGAGCAGGTTGGCTGCGATCACGATGCGCTGGATCTCGCTCGTGCCCTCGTAGATCTCGGTGATGCGCGCGTCGCGAACGTGGCGCTCGGCATCCATCTCCTTCGAGTAGCCCATGCCGCCGAAGATCTGCAGCGCCTTGTTGGCGACGCGGCTGGCCATCTCCGACGCGTACAACTTCGCCTGCGCCGATTCGTTCGAGTACCGAATGGTCTTGTCGGTCTTCGACTTGTCCTTGAGCAGCGCCGCGCGGTGAATCAGCAAACGCGCCGCGTCGATCTCGGTCGCCATGTCGGCGAGCATGAACTGAATCGCCTGGTGCTCGCGGAGGTACTTGCCGAACGACTTCCGCTCACCGGTGTAGCGGAGCGCCTCTTCGTTGGCCGCGCGCGCGATGCCGAGCGCCTGCGACGCGATGCCGATGCGGCCACCGTCGAGCGTGCTCATCGCGACCTTGAAGCCCTCGCCCTCTTTCCCGAGCAGGTTCTCGGCGGGGACTTCCATGTCTTCGAAGTACATGGTGCACGACCACGCGGCGCTGATGCCCATCTTCTTGTCGGGCGCCATGCGCTTGAAGCCTTTGGTGTCGGTCGGAACGATGAACGCCGTGATGCCGCGGTTGCCGGCTTCCTTGTTGGTCATCGTGAACAACACGATCGCGTCCGCCTTCGGTCCGTTGGTGATCCAGTTCTTGGAGCCGTTGACGATGTACTTGTCGCCCTTCTTCACGGCGACGGTCTGCTGGGCGGCGGCGTCACTGCCCGCCTGCGGCTCGGTGAGGCCGAAGCAGCCGAGCTTCTGACCGCTGGCGAAGGGCTTGAGCCACTTCTCTTTCTGCGCGTCGGTGGCGAAGCGCATCACGGGGTCGGAATAGAGCGAGTTGTTCACCGACATGATCACGCCCGTCGAAGCGCAGCCGCGGGAGATCTCTTCCATCGCGAGCGAGTAGCTGACGTTGTCGAGGCCGGCGCCGCCCCACTCTTCGGGCACCGCGATTCCCAACAACGAGAGCTCGGCGA
>JAEUJS010000540.1 GCA_016792935.1 Archangium sp.
GGTCGTGCTCGTCGGCGACGTCTTCTACGAGTCGGAGCCATCGCGCGTGATCTTCGGGTGGATCTCGAAGCTGCGCGCCCGCGGAGCCGTGGTGCTCATCGGAGATCCCGGCCGGTCGTTCCTTCCGCAGAAGTCGCTGCGCTGCGTGCACACCTCGACGGTTCCGCCGGTGCCCGCATGGGACAGCGTGCTCGATCGCCCCGCACGCGTCTGGGAGTTGACGTGAACGCGCACCACGTGCGGACTCCCTCTCCCGCCCCTGCGGCAGAGGGTCGGGGTGAGGGAGTGATCAGTCACTTCAGGGTGGCGGCATGAGCGCGCAGCTCGAGTCACTGTGCCGCGCGTGCGGTCTGTGCTGCGACGGCACGCTCTTCACCAAGGTCCCGCTGACGACGACCGAAGTCGTCCCTGCGCTCCTGAACGTCACCACCAACGCCACCGGCGCACGCTCCTTTCCACAGCGTTGCGCGGCGCTCGATGGCTGTGACTGCCGCGTCTATTCGGAGCGGCCGACGGCATGTCGCCGCTACGAGTGTCTCGTCATCGGCGCGTTGCGCGGGGGAGAGGTCTCGCTGAGCGAAGCGCTGGTGGTGGTGAAGAAGGCGCAGGCGATGGCGCCGAGCCCCGCGCGCGAGGAATACCTCACGTTCCACTTTGGGCGGCGCACGTGAAGCGCGTGGGTGTCGTGTTGCTCATCGCCGTGAGCGCGTGCTCCGAGACCGCCGAGATGAAGGCGTGGAACGCGCGCAAGGCGGAGCTCTCGGTCGCCATCTCGAAGTTGCGCGCGCTGGATTCGGATCGCGCGAGCGCACAGCAGAAACTCGACGCCGCTCAGCCCGAGTGGGTTGCGGTGCAGTCGAAGCTCGACCTCGTCGCCGCAGCTCGCGCGGTTGATGCTGGCCTGCGCGCTCTTCAGGACGAGCGCGGAACGTCGCTCGCCTTCGACGGGTCACTCGAGGCGTGTCGTGACGCACTCACCGCGCTCGGAGACGCACGCAAGCTGGTCAACGGGTGGAAGCTCCGCATCGATCCCGATGGCACGTGCCGCTGGCAGGCGCTCGAGACGCCGTCAGTGCACGCCTTTCATCTCGGCGATGCGCCAGCGCGCTGGGTTCCACCTCCGAGTGAGTTGACGTCGCGTGGTGTGAGCGCCTTGCGCGCCGAGGTGAAGGACCTCGAGGCCGAGCGCGCGAAGCTCGAGTCAGCGCTCGCGGGGCTCGCAGTCGTGCCGACACTGGAAGCACGTCTCGCCAGTGGAAAAGACGTGCTCGATGCGGTCACGCGTTCGCCACCGCCGTGCGATCTCGCCGTCGTCACGCGAGCGCTCGAACTGAACAAGCGCGGTCTGCTGGAGATCAGCGCTGGCTCGCTCGTGCATCCCCTCGCTCCTGAAGACGACGCACGGACGCGCGGACTGGCGACGCGCCTGCCCGATGGCCCGCTCATCTGGAGTTGTGAACCATGAGGGGTACACTCGATTCACTCGGTGCGATTTCTCGTTCTCAGTGCGGTGCTCTTCGGGACTGCCTCGTTCGCGGCTCCTGAGCTGACGCGCGGTCCGTACCTGCAGCTCGCCGGTCCGACTGGGATCACCATCGTCTTCCGCACCGCGACGGTCTCGATGGCCGAGGTGCGCTTCGGCAACCTGGGTCAAGCCCTCAATGGCCGCGTCGCCGAGCTGCTGCCCACGACCGAGCACGTGATGCACCTCACCGGGCTCACGCCGCTCACCAGCTACGAATACGAGGTCGTGGTCGATGGCGTGGCGCTCGCGGGGCGCGATCCTTTTCGCTTCAAGACCTATCCGCCCGTCGGCACCGGCTCGCCATTTCGCTTCTTCGCGTGGGGAGACAGCGGCACCGGCACCAACGCGCAGCTCCAGGTCGCAGAGCGCCTCGCGCGCGATGCCGACGAGGCCACGCTCTCGCTGATCCTCGGAGACATCATCTATTACGTCGGCGAACCCGAGCTGTACGACGCGCGCTTCTTTGGCCCGTACGCGCCATTGCTCCGACGAATGGTCATCTGGCCGACCATCGGAAATCACGATGTCGGGCTCGACCCGCTCGGTGGGCCGTACCTCGACGCGTACTACCTGCCGCGCAACAACCCGGCGAACACCGAGCTCTATTACTCATTCGATTACGGCGACGCGCACTTCGTGTGTCTCGACACGCACGTCAGCGGTCACTTTTCGCCGAGCGCGCCGCAGCTGCTGTGGGCCGCCGCTGATCTCGCCGCCTCGAACGCGAAGTGGAAGTTCGTCTACTTCCACGTGCCTCCGTACACGGGCGGCACGCATGCGGATGATCCGTTCATCCGCGACAACATCCTCCCCGTGCTCGAGGCCGCCGGAGTCGACGTCGTCTTCAGCGGCCACTCGCACGTCTACGAGCGCACGTACCTGCTGCGCGGCAACACCATCACGCAGAGCGATCGCTCGAACTACGTGCGCGACGTGCCCGATGCCGGAACGCTCTACGTGGTCAGTGGCACGGCAGGGCAGAGCGGCGGGCTCTCGCGCCCGCAACATCCCTTGATGGCGTTTCAAGCGGGCAACGTCATCGGAGCATCCGTCATCGACGTGAACGGTGACGACCTCCACGGCTATTTCCTCACCGATGATGGAACGGCGATCGATCTCTTCCACCTGAGCAAGGGCCCCGACACGACGCCTCCGCACATCGTCACCGTGCGCAGCCTCACGCCGACGCAGCTCGAGGTGGTGTTCGACGAGCCGCTCTTCGCGGGAAACGGCCCCGGTGGTGCGGAGCGACTCGGCGCATTCGATCTCCAACCGTTCGTGCGCCTCTTCGCCGCGCGTCTTCAGTCGGACGGGCGGACCGTGGTGCTCGACACCGGCGCGCTCTCGCCCGGCGCGTATCAGGTCGGCGCGTTGGGAATCGGAGATCGGTCCGGCAAGGGCAACTTGTCGAACTCGCGCTTCAGCTTCGACGTGCGCAGGCGCCTCGAGCTGAGCGTGGGCCGGGGCTCGCGATTTCTCCTCTCGGACGCGGGGGGCGACTGGCGCGAGCCGATCGCCGATGAGTCGGCGTGGGGCACCGGAGATCTCCCCATCGGTTACGGCGAGAGCGGGCTGGGCACCACGGTGCAGAGCGGCCTCACCACGCTCTACGTGCGCACGCCGTTCACCCTGCCAGTCGACAAGGCGCTCGTGCGCCGCATGGAACTCGAGCTCGACTACGACGACGGCTTCGTCGCGTCGCTGAATGGAATCGAGATCGCGCGGCAAAACGTCTGGGCGTTGCAGGGGCCGGACACCGCGGCGAGCGCGGATCGTGAACGTGGACTGACGCAGCGCTACCTCGTCGGACCGCGCGCCGATGCGCTGTTGCGTGACGATGTGAACGTGCTGGCGATCGAGGTGCACAACGCCTCGGCGTTCTCTTCCGATCTCTTCCTCTCGGTGCGACTCACCGCGGAGATCGACGAGCCGCCCGACGCCGGCGAGATCGATGCGGGCGTGATCGATGCTGGCTTCGACGCAGGAATTCCAGACGCTGGCGAACTCGATGCCGGCTTCGACGCGGGACTTCTGCCGATCGATGCGGGCCTGGATGCAGGTCAGCCCGAGCGTGATGCGGGAACTTCGCCTGCCGACGCGGGGACGAATTCGATGCTCGGCGGTGGCGGCTGTTCATGTTCCAGCGGCCCCGGTGTGCTCGGTGTCGTGCTCGTCTTCCTCACGCAGTTGTGCCGCTCCGCGCGCCGCAGACGAGCGTGAAGCGTCACCGCAGCACCGCGCGCGCAAGCTCGTTGAGATCGGCGCAGCGGTACTCGACGGGCCGCTGAGGCAGGCAGTCGCGCACCGTCTCGATCCACCGCGCAGGAATCGACTGCACGCCGAGTGTCGCGCCGAGCAACGCACCGGTGATCGCCGCGTTGGTGTCGGCGTCTCCGCCCTTCACCACGGTCTGAATCAGCGCGCCCTCGAAGCTCTTTCTTGCTGGCGGCGCCACCGGGCTGAAGCCCTCCGCGCGCGAGAGGTGAAAGAACGCGTGCTGCAACGCGATGCGCACCCAGCCTTGATTCGCGCCATCGCTCACCGGGAGCTCGTTCAGCGACGCCCGCAGCGTGTCCTCGACCGGAGAGCCGCGCGCGAATTCCAGCGCTCGTGCGTGCAGCTCGGGTCCGCTCGCGCCCGTGACGATGGCGTCCGCGATGGTGGTGACGAAGACCGCGCACGCCCACTGCGGAACTTCGTTCGGGTGAGAGAGCTTGCTGTCTTCACGCGCCAGCGCCGCCAACTCCGCGCGCGGCAGGCCCGCACCGAAGACGCCGAGCGGACTCGAGCGCATCAGCGAGCCGTTGGCCTGCGTCTCCTGACTCGCGCGCCCACGCACCACCGCCGCTGGTGAGGCGCCCGCGGGCACCTTGCCGCCGAACGCCAGGTTCGTCGCGTTACCGACGTCGAACGGATCCGACTGGCGCCAGCGCAGGTAGCTCGCTGCGACGTCGTCTTCCTTCCACGCCTCGTTCCGCTGAAGCGATCGCGCCAACGCGAGCGCGAGCTCGGTGTCATCGGTGATCTGCCCCGGAAGCAAGCCGAACGGTCCCTCACCGATCAGCTCCTGCGGCCAGGCGCTCGGCTCACGCGTCGCGATGCCGAGCTCGTCTCTGAACTCGACCGTCGTGCCCAACGCGTCGCCGACCGCCTGTCCCCACAGCGCCCCTCGGGCTCTCGCCAGCCGCTCGTCATTCATGTCAGAAAGAGTCACATAGACTCATAAGTACGTCAATGGGGCGAAAAGCTCCGATCTTGCGCGCCGATCCACCTCGTGGAATTGGGCCGTATGCGCATTCTTCTCTTGTCGGTGGTGTTGGTCGCGGTGGTGGGCTGCCGCGGCTCTGGTGCTGATTCCAACGTGCTCCTTCGGGTGAAGCCCGAGATGGCCGGCGCGCGCTGTGCGAGCGGCGGTCTCGCGGTGCAGAGCGGTCTCGACTCGAACGGCAACGGCACGCTCGATGACGACGAGGTCATCGCCGACAACACACAGTTCATCTGTAACGGCGCCAACGGCACCAACGGCATGAACGGTATGGATGGTCAGCCCGGCGCGCAGGGCGATGCCGGCACTCCGGGAACGCCGGGCGTGAACGCGCTCTCGCAGCTCACCGCCGAGCTGCCAGGCACCAACTGCCAGTACGGCGGCTCGCGCGTCGACGTCGGCCTCGACACCAACGCCAACGGCACGCTCGACATGGGTGAGATCACCTCGACGCGCTACATCTGCGATCGCGCCTCGGTCGACTCCATCTATTTCGGCGACGTGCGGCTGCGTGATCAGGACGATCTCGATCAGCTGGTCGGCATTCAGGTCATCGTCGGCAACGTGGCGGTCGAGAACATCCCCAACGGCATGCTGGCGTTGCCGCAGCTGCGCATCATCAGCGGCGAGCTGCGCGTCGGCAGCTTCTGCTGCGGCGGCGGAGGCAGCATCGGCCAGGCGCCGGTTCCGCTCACCTCCATCTCGCTCCCCGCGCTCACGCAGCTCGGCAGCCTCTATGTCACCTACACGTCCGCCCTCACCACCATCTCGGTCCCGGCGTTGGAGCGGGCGAACTCCGTCGACGTCACCTTCAACGGCGGGCTCACCACGCTGACCGCGCCGAACCTCGAGCGCGTCAACTCCGTGCGAATCGAGTCGAACGACACGCTCACGGGCCTCGCGTTCACCGAGCTCGTCACCACCGAGAGCTTCCGCGTTGGCTACAACGACGCGCTCACCACGCTGACGGCACCAGCGCTGCGCGCGGCCGACACGTTCGAGGTGCAATACAACTCGACGCTCTCGGCCTGCGCGGTCTACCGGCTCGTCAGCGCGCTCGCGACGCAGCCCAGCTACGTGCAGGTCGTCGGCAACGACGTCACCACGATGTGCATGCCCACCGATTCCTGCCGTCGTGGCACCGTCGCGGGCGTCACCGGCACGATCTGGAGCTGCTTCGTCAGCATGCCCTTCGACACGGCGCGCACGCACTGCACGTCGATCGGCGCGAACACGCAGCTGCTGTGGGCCGAGTCCGACGCGGAATGGACCGCGCTCGTCGCCGCGATGCGCATGGGTGAGATCGGCCGCGGGTGGATTGGGTATTCCGACGCGACCACCGAGGGCACGTGGACCAACTTCGCGTCGAGCACCTACGACCCGACCACGCGCATGGACTTCTGGTCGTTCAGCGAGCCCAACGGTGGCACGGCCGAGAACGCGGCCGAGTGGCTCGCCAGCGGCTCCGTGAACGATCTCGCGGCGACCTCGAGCCTGCCGTTCGTCTGCCGCGCGCCGTGATGGGGCACACGTGATGACGCCGACTCCGATGCGCGCGGGAGTGATGGATTCCCAGCGCCCGGGGCTCGTCGTCACGTTGCCGTGTCGTGAGCTCAGCACCGGAGCGCGCGTCGGACGTGCGCTCCTCCGCCTCGCCATCGTCTCGGGCATCGGGCTCGCGATTCTCCCGGTGCCGCTCATGCACGTCTGCGGAGCCATCGTCGCCGCGGTCGCCGGGCCCATCGCCGCGGTGTTCGCGTTTCGCGGTCGAGCCGTCGTCGGCCCGGGCGAAATCTCGTGCCCGAAGTGCAGCAAGCCGCTCGCGGTGCCGGCGAAGCTGATCGGCTGGCCCGCGCGGTTTCAGTGCCTCGACTGCAAGGCGATGATCGATCTCACTCCGGCCGAGGCGGCCCCATGAAGCGCGTCCTCGCCATCGTCGTGCTCCTCGCGATCGTCGGCGTCAGTGTGTTCGTCGCCCAACACTACGAGCCGCGCCGTGAGCGTCCCGAAGGCTGGCGCGCGAAGTGGGACGCGTTGCCCCTCGACGACGAGAGCGTGTGGTCGCTCCAGAAGACGCGGCGTGACGTGGTGCTGCAGTTCTTCGTGCGTGCCACCGACGAGCTCACGCACTGCAACCAGGAATACTTCCGCGGCACGGAGTCGACCGCGACGAAGCTCGAGCTGCTCATCGAAGTGAACGGCGGCGCTGCGAAGTTGATGTACGCGGTGGGCGAATCGAAGCCCGAGTTTCCGCCCGGCATGGTCGCGTGCGTCGAGCGCGCGCTCGAGAAGGTGCAGCCCGTCACGCACCCTGGTCTCGCCGGCACCAACGACACGCGCTGGCGCATGGGCCTCAACTTCCTGTTTCACCCACCGCTCGAGCTGCCGCCTGCCCGTTGGTGGGATCGCTTCGTGCCCGATTCCTGGAAGTCGGGCGGCAACTCTTCGATTCACGTCGGCTGAGTTCGTGTAAGGGCCTCGCGCCATGACTCAGCCGTCCGACTTCTCCTCTCTGGGCCTCTCGCCGGCCACGCTCGCCTCGCTCCAGCGCGCTGGCTACGAGCGGCCGACGCCGATTCAGGCGCAGACCATTCCTCCCGGGCTCGCGGGGCGCGACGTGATTGGGTGCGCCGCGACCGGCACCGGCAAGACCGCCGCCTTCATTCTTCCCATCGTCGAGCGCCTCGCGAAGACCGCTGCCGGCAAACGTGGAGTGCGCGCGCTGGTGCTCGCTCCGACGCGTGAGCTCGCGCTGCAGATCGAAGAACACGCGCGCAACTTCGGCGCGCCGCATCACGTGAAGTCGGTGGCCGTCATCGGCGGCGTCGGCATGGGCCCGCAAAAAGATGGCCTCTCGTACGCCGCGCTGTGCATCGCGACGCCGGGCCGCCTCATCGACCACTTGAACGAAGGCAACGTCACGCTCGCCAACGTCGAGATCCTCGTGCTCGACGAAGCCGATCGCATGCTCGACATGGGCTTCAAGCCGCAGCTCACGCGCATCCTCGCCAGGCTGCCGCGCCAGCGTCAGACGCTGCTGTTCTCCGCCACCATGGCCGGAGAGGTCGCCGACTTCGCGAAGAGCAACTCGAGGGACCCGGTGCGCGTCGAGGTGTCGCGCAGCGGTCAGACCGCCGAGCGCGCCACGCAGTGCGTGTTCGAGGTGGGGCAGAACGACAAGACGCCGTTGTTGCTGTCGCTCCTCGCTCGCGGAGAAGAGAGCACGCTCGTCTTCACGCGCACCAAGCGTCGCGCGGACAAGTTGACCAGGGCGCTGACCCGCGGTGGCCACGCGGTGGAACGCATTCACGCCGACCGTTCGCAGAATCAGCGGCAACACGCGCTCGCGGGTTTCAAGTCGGGCAAGTACCGCGTGCTGGTGGCGACTGACATCGCGGCGCGCGGCATCGACGTCGCCGACATCGGCCACGTCGTGAACTACGACCTGCCGCACGTGCCGGAAGATTACGTGCACCGCGTGGGTCGCACGGCGCGCGCGTCGGCGAGTGGTCACGCCTCGGCGTTCTGCGCGCCCGATGAAGTGCCGCTGTTGCGCGACATCGAGAAGTTGGTGCGTGAGCGGATTCCGCGAGAGCGCTTGCCGGTCGATGACGCGGTGTTCAAGGAAGCGGTCGCGGCGGAGCGTTCGCGTCAGTCGGATCCCGGGCCCAGGCAGGCGGGTCACGGTGTGTCGACGCGCGCGCCTGGTGCTCCGCTCGGTCGTCACGCGCGTTCGCACCAGAAGAAGCACCACGGCGGCGGCGGTGGTGGCGGTGGCGGTGGTGGTGGAGGCTCGAAGCCGAGCGGCGGGAAACCCACGACCGTCTTCAGCGGCGGCCCTCGTCGGCGCTGACAGAGTGCACTCCCGACTCGACTCGGGTGTCTTCGCCAGCTGAATGCTCTTCGCGATCGGCGCTCGCTTCGTCTGCATGAAGTGCTCGCTGCGGGGCGTGCTCCCGGCGTGTGTGAGGTGCAGGGGCGCGACGATCGATCTCTCGACGCAGAGCCTCGACGGCGACTGGCCGCTGTGGAACGCGCACCTCGACGGCAAGCGGCTCTTCGCTCCCGCGGTCGCGCGACGCTCGGTGTGGCTCAAGCGTCTCTCGATCGTCTTCACGGTGATCAACGTCGTCCCGGCGTTCATCGCTCCGTTCGTGGTGGGGAAGAGCGACGACGCGCCGCTGAGCGCAGTCATCGTCGGCTCGCTCGTCGGAGCCCTCGTCATGACGCCCCTGGTGTTCCTCTTCTATTGGGCGTTCCTCTTCGCCACCGCGCTCACCTTCCACGCGATGGGCGCGGTCCTGGGCTCGATGGCGCAGTGGATGCCCATCGACAGAGACCGTTTCAGGATCACCGCGTTCATCAGCAACGTCATCTCGCGGCCGCTGCTCGGTTTGATCCGCATCGAGCCGTTTGAGCTTCAGTCGAAGGCGCCGCTGCGCGGAACGCTGGCGGCTCCGTTGATGGTCGACGTGGTTCGAGATCGCCTCGCGCTCCTCGAGCGCGCTGACGCGGTGCTCACCACGCCGCTGCTCGTGAAGCTCGACGCCGGCGGGGAAGAGCGCATCGACGCAAGCGCCGGAGTGCTCAACGCGGTGCAGCCCGGTCGCACCAGCGGCACGCCCGAGCTCGCGCCCTGGTTGAAGCCAACGCGCGAGGGCGCCGCGCGCCGCACGGAGATCGCGATCGGCACGCGCGTCGTCGTGCGCCGCGCCACCGCAGGGCTCGTGCAGCTCGACATTCTGTGAGCTTCATCAAGAAGGCGTCGAGCTGACCGGCGCGGTCGCGAGCTTCTCTTCGATCACCTTCGCCAGCAGCTTCGGAGCAAACCCGAGCGACTTCGCTTTCAGTCGCGCCTCTTCTGCGCCCGCGCGATTGCCTTCCATCGCCGCGAGCACCGCGCGATTTCCCCACGGCACGGCGTAGCCAGGGTCCAGTTCGAGCGAAGTGCCGAACGAGCGCGCCGCGTCCTTCAAGCGACCCTGCTCGAGCCGAATCGCGCCCAACGTGTTGCGCGACGCCGCGATGGGGTTGCTCGTGTAGAGCCCGACCGCGAACGACGCGAGCCGCGCCTTCCACGGACTCTCGAGCAGGCCCTTCTCGAACATCGCGATCTGCGTCGCCGCGTCGTCGAACTGCTTCTTCGCCAGCAACCCACGCGCGCGCTGAAACGGAGCCGTCACCCACAACGCCAACGCGATGAGCGGAAACACGATCGCCGCCAGCACCCACGTCGCCTCGACCGGCACCCGGGGAGACACGATGAACGCCGCGATGAACAGCGCCGCGACCAGCAGCCGGTTGCGATTGATGCGCGTCACTTCAGAGCGGAATGTTGCCGTGCTTGCGGGGGAGGTTGTCCTGCCGCTTGTCCTTGAGCATCTCGAGCGCGCGGATCAGCTTGAGCCGCGTCTGCTCGGGTCGAATCACTTCGTCGATGTACCCGAGCTCGGCCGCCTTGAACGGGTTGGCGAACTTCTCGCGGTAGTCGGCGACGAGACGATCTTTCTCGGCCTTCTGATCCGCCGCGGTCTCGATCTCTTTACGGAAGATGATGTTCACCGCGCCATCGGGGCCCATCACCGCGATCTCCGCCGTGGGGTACGCGTAGTTCACGTCAGCGCGGATGTGTTTGCTCGCCATCACGTCGTACGCGCCGCCGTACGCCTTGCGCGTGATGAGGGTCACCTTGGGCACCGTGGCCTCGGCGTACGCGTACAGAAGCTTGGCGCCGTGCTTGATGATGCCGCCCCACTCTTGGGTGGTTCCAGGCAAGAAGCCGGGCACGTCGACGAAGGTGATGAGCGGAATGTTGAAGCAGTCGCAGAAGCGCACGAAGCGCGCGGCCTTCACCGAGGCGTCGATGTCGAGGCAGCCCGCGAGCACCGCCGGGTTGTTGCCCACGATGCCGACCGACTTGCCGTTCAAGCGCGCGAAGCCGATGACGATGTTCTTCGCGTAGTGCTCCTGCACCTCGAAGAAGCGCTTGTGATCGACCACCAGCTTGATCACCTCGCGAATGTCGTACGGCTTGTTGGGGTTGCTCGGCACCAGCGTCGCCAACGCCGCCTCGCTGCGATCGACCGGATCGTCCATCGCGCCGGCGGGAGGATCTTCGGTGTTGTTCGACGGCATGTACGAGAGCAGCTCACGCGTCAACGCGATGGCCGCCTGCTCGTTCTCCGCCGCGAAGTGCGCCACGCCAGACTTCTGGTTGTGCGCGTTCGCTCCACCGAGCGCGTCTTTGGTCACCTCTTCGTGCGTCACCGTCTTGATGACGTCGGGGCCGGTGATGAACATGTACGAGCTCTGCTTGGTCATCAGGATGAAGTCGGTGATGGCCGGCGAGTACACCGCGCCACCCGCGCACGGCCCGAGAATGAGCGAGAGCTGCGGCACCACGCCCGACGCGAGCGTGTTGCGCAGGAAGATGTCGGCGTAGCCCGCGAGCGACTCGACGCCTTCCTGAATGCGCGCGCCGCCGGAATCGTTGAGGCCGATGATCGGCGCTCCGACGCGCGTCGCGAGATCCATCACCTTGCAGATCTTCTGGGCGTACGCGCCCGACAGCGAACCACCGAACACCGTGAAGTCCTGCGCGAAGACGAAGACCTGGCGGCCATCGACGGTGCCGTAGCCGGTGACCACGCCGTCGCCGGGGATCTTCTTGTCGGCCATGCCGAAGTCGGTCGCGCGGTGGGTGACGAATTTGTCGAGCTCCATGAACGAGCCCGGGTCGAGCAACAAATCGATGCGCTCGCGCGCGGTGAGCTTGCCGTCCTTGTGCTGCTTGGCGATGCGATCTGCGCCGCCGCCCAATTCGGCCTGCTCTTCGATCTTCTTCAGGCGCGCGCGGAGCGGATCTTGATCAAGTACCGAGGTGTCACTCATGGGCGCGCGGCGTAACACCCGCGCTCACTTCACTCCAGCGTCGAGGTCGCCCCCCGCGTCGGGCTGAAACTTCGCTTCGTCGAGCGTCCACACCAGCTTCGCGACGTGCTGAGAATCTGCTGCCGAATCGAGCCAGCCACTCACGCTCGTGCTCGCCAACAACAGCGGCCCCAGCTCGCTCGACGCGGCGACGAACCCGGCCAGCTCTGGAGATTGCACCGCTTCCAGCAGCGGCACCTGCTGCAGCCCCTTCGCCACCGCTTTGGGGTCGACGTCGAACTCCACGCCGTGCAGTTGCTTGCCGCTCGAGTTGGCCAGCGCCGCCACGGCCCGCGCGCGCACGTCATGATCATTCGCGATGACCAACATGTTTCCTTCCAGCGAGACGCTCAGCGCGCCCTGGGGAAACTTGAGGAGCCCCTGATCAATCGCGCTGATCACCGGCTGCACCGCCGCGGGGTCGGACACCTCGGCGAGCGCCGCTCCCTTGAGCGCGAAGAAGCGCGCTTCCCGCGTACGCAGGCCCTGGCTCACGCGCACGTGACTCAACAGCAGCGCCGTATTCCCCGTCAGGTACGGGGCGAGCGCCTTCGCCGCCGGCAACAGCCCCGCACCGTTCGGCATCACGCGCACCACTTGCTCCACCAGTGACGGGAGCTGCGCCTTCGACACGCGGCCGCGAATCACCGCCATGCCGCTGGCCTTGAAGACTCCGAGTGGAGACGGGCCCGCCCCCGCGAACTGCGCGAACGGCGCGCTCTTCGTGCGCGCGTCGAGGGTGAGATCGAACTCGCGCGCGTTGATGCCCACCACTCCAGTCGTCGTGCCGCTCGGCAACACGAGCTGCAGTACGCCGGGAGCCTTCGACACCATCGACCAGCCCGCACCACTCGCTGGCTTCGCGGTCGTCTTCGCGAGCATGGGAAACAGCGCCTCGACGCTGCGGCCGTGGCCGTTGAGCGCGCAGCTGTCTTTGCCCAGCACGGTGTACGCGGCCATCACGCGGCCGATCGGATCTCGCGAGCCGTAGACCGAGACGCCGCCTTCGACCTTCTCGAACACGTCGCCCATGCGAATGAGCCGCGCGTCACAGCCCTTGCGGTACGCGTCGACGTTGAGAATCCGTACGCAGCTCATCGTCGCGTCGCCGACCTGCGCGCGCGTCAGCGGTCCGCTCGCGTCGATGCCCGCGGCGCGCAGCGCTTCGACGCTCGTGAAGTCCACTTCGAGCAACGCGTGCGCGTCGGTCTTCCAGTTCTCCGGTCGCACCAGCACCGAACGCGTGCCTGCTTTCTGGAAGAACGGAACGAGCGTGCCCAGCTTGTCGATGGCCGGCGCGGAGCCCACGACCTGCGCGTCGGCCGGCGCCTTCGGAGCTGGGCCAGCCATGATCATCATCGCCACCAACGCGGACCACATTGATCAAAGTCTGACTGATCAGCCGCGCGCGCGCAGGCCGATTTTCCGCCTCGCGCGGAGTTTCACAGCGTGTATGGTGCGCGCCCTTCAACCTTCACCCAACGCACGAGGAAATTCACATGGCGTTCAAGGCATCGCGCAGCAAGTCGGGTCTCTTCGAAATCCACGGCATCGAGTCGTACCTCGAGAAGAAGTTGGGTGAGCTCCGCAAGGCGCTCGGCATCGGCGGCGCGAAGAAGAAGGCGGTCGCGAAGAAGGCCACCAGGAAGGCCTCGGCGAAGAAGCCGGCCGTCGCGGTCGCGTCTGATCCGCTCGCTCAGCTCACGCGCGCGCTCGAGGTGAGCGGCAAGAAGGCGGCGCTGATCAAGGCCGGCAAGCAGAAGGACCAGCTCCTTCGCGCGCTCATTCCGCTCTACCTCGCCAACGGCAAGTTCGAGGTCACCTCGGGTGTCTCGACGCGCTTCTGGGCGAAGCAGGGCGTGTCGTTCGCCGCGCCGAACGTCGCCAAGGCGCTGCGTGAGCACGTCGGCTACGCGCGTCGCACCGCGAAGGGCCCGCAGATCACGCCCAACGGCACCAAGTACGTCGCCGAGGCGCTCAACGGCTCGAAGAAGAAGGCCGCGTAAGGCGAAGCCCCCTGGGGCGACGCCGTTGGGTAGGGAAACAGACAGTGACGCACGAAGCACTCCTGCGCGCGCTCACCCCGGGCGCAGTGATGTGGATACCGGCCGCGGGCAACAGCCTGTGGCCGTTGTTGTTCGATGGCGATTCGTTGCGTGTCGAGCGCGTGTCGCAAGGCGCGCTCCGTCGCGGCGAGCTCGCGGTGATCAAACGACCCGATGGAATTCTCGCGGCGCATCTCGTGGTCAGCGCTGATCCGTTGATCACCGAATCCACCGCGGGCGTGCGCGATCCACTTCCCCTCGAAGCGCTCGGTCGCGTCACTGCCTTTCGCCGCGAGGGGAGGGTCATTCCAATCCCTGAGTCATTGGCGCTCGCGCTCCGCTGGTGGCCGCTCGCTGCTCGCGTCGCGAAGCGCGTTCCGCTCGTCCCGACGCTCGTCCGAGCACTCCGCTCGCGCTGACCTGATCAGTGCGCCTCAAGCGCACTTCGTCGCCACGTGTGCGCCTGGAGCGCAAATGGCGAGGCAGTTACCGGCGCACTACAGTCGTCGCTCCGATGCGCCATTTGTCTGACGTCGCGCGAGCAGCGGCGGTGTTCCTCTTGCTCTCGGCGATTTTTGCACCGCTGTCGCACGCGGTGCCGTTCACCATCACCATCACCAACACCGGCAACGATGGCTGGGGCACGGGGCTGATCACGCTTCAGCCACTCGTCTCGCTGGGCTTGAGCCCGCAGCCCTCGTCTCCGTCGTACGCGGCCTACGCGTATTCGAACTCGCACTGCAAAGTGAACGACGCCATCTGCGGCACGACGTGCGCCGAAGACGGCAACGCGCAGGTGCTCGTCACGCGCATGGGCCTCACCATCGGCACCAACGCATGGTTCGTTCCCGCGCTCCCCGCTGGAGACACCGAGGCGATTCAGATCGACGTGCCGCAGGGCGCGACGATGTCGTTCATCTCGTGGATCAACAACACGGGGAACTTCGACGACTTCGTCGCGATGCACGTCGCCGGCAACCAGTCGAACATGTCGATTCCGCTCTTCGCAGCCAACGGCACCCCGCTCGCGAGCCCGACCTTCTCTCTCTCGGGTTACGACATGAATTCCACCAGCCCCACCAACGGCAGCGGCGCGACCTGCAGCCAGGAATGCCCGAGCCAGACGACGGGCTGTTACGTCGCTCCCGGACACGCGTCGATGGGCTTCCCCGGGACGTACCCCGCGCAGCCGGCCTTCACGCCGCTGATGACGCTCACCGCAAGCGGGCCGGCCACTGCGACCAGCGGCGCCAACGCGACGTACACGTTCACGTACCGCAACAACCACGGCAGCAACGCGCAGAACACCACGCTGCGCTACACGCTGCCGCCCGGCGTCACCTACGTCTCGTCGACCAACGGCGGCTCACACAACAACGGCGTGGTGACGTGGAACATCAACACCGTGAATCAGAACGGCACCGGCAGCCGCTCCGTCACCGTCACGCTACCCACGCTCGGCAACACCACCGCGCACAGCGCCGTCATCTCGTACCGCAACGGCGGTCGTGACTACGTGCTCACCTCGAACACGGTGCTCACCACCATCGCGCCCATCACGCTGACCACCGCGTGGGTCTACACCGAGCCGCAGGGCCGCATGACCGACGGCCTCGCGGTCGCCAACCTCACCGCGAACACCGGCAGCGAGCTGCTCGTGCTCGCTCCAGGGCGCGCGACGACCGATGGCGGCGCGGCGGTCGTGTTGCGCACCGACACCGGAGCGGAGACCAACCGCTTCACCAGCGGCAATGGCCGCCAGATTCTCGGCATCCCCCTCGCGGAGAACCTCGACGGCACCGGCACCTCTGAGCAGCTCTTCGGCGAGACGATGCCCGTCACCGCGAGCGCCGCGTTCTTCGCGCGCAACGGAGACTCCAGCGCCCGGTGGACCTCGATGCCCTACGGCTACCCCGGCTACTGGAACATGGGCCCTTCGTCGTCGAACGTGACGGGGTCGACGGGCCAGGAAGTGTTGCTCGCCGACTGGGACGGCAACGTGCGCCTGCTCTCGTCGGCCGGCGCGGTGCTCGCCAGCTACAACATGTGGACCACCGATTCGGACAACCCGTTCGGCACGGTGCCGCTGGCCGACGTCGATGGTGACGGCACGCTCGAGGCGGTGCTCTTTGGTTACTCGCGCGGCATGGTGGTGGTGCTCAACGCCGACATGTTGACCGCGCAGTGGAAGAGCGCCGCGATGAAGACGCTGACCGGTGACGCCGCGTACGGCACCAGCCCCGCGGTGGGAGATCTCGACGGAGACGGCCGCGCGGAGATCGTCGTCGCCACCTTCGGCACCACCAGCGACCTCTACGCGTTCGACGTCACCATGCCGCAGGGCTCGAGCTGCAAGTACCGCTTCGCGTCAGGCGGGCGCTACACGTACACGTCTCCGGCGATTGGAGACGTCGACGGCACCGGTCGCCGCTCGGTGGTCGCCATCTCGTCGTCGAACAGCGTGGTGAAGGTGATGAAGGCCAACGGCGCGGGCTGCAACGCCGCCGCGTCGACGCTGGTGTGGCAGTACCAGATCACCGCTGGCGAGGGCTCGGCGTTCTCACCTCTGCTCTACGACGTGAACGGCGACGGCACGCTCGACGTCATCGCCGCGAGCAAGACACGCGTGGTGGTGCTCGACGTGCGCAACCGCCGCGTACTCGCGGAGTTCGTCGATTCCACCGCGACCTTCTCGCCGTCGGGCGTCGTCGCGAATGCACAAACTGGCGGAGCTGATCGGGAGCTGTACCTTTCGGGGTGGCGCAACGGAAAGGTCTACCGCGTGAACCTCCCAGCCAGCGCGACGTCGACGACGGAATGGCCCGCCTTCATGGGTGGCACCACCCGAACGGGATCGAGGTAACGCATGCGCATCACACGCACTCTCCTGTTGGCCGTCGTCGCCGCGTCGCAGCTGGTCTCGTGTGGTCCCGAGCTCGCCGGCCCCGATCAGGACGAACTTCAGGTGCCGCCGCCGAGCGAGCTGGGCTCGTTCGATCCTTCCGTTGATTTGGGTGAGGTCGTGCCGTCGGGCGTGGATCCCGCGGGGAGCCGGCCGCCTCCGCCACCTTTCGATCGATGACGTCTGAAGTGCACCCAGCTCGAGCACAGCGCGCGCCCCCGCGCCGGCGCTATGTGCGTCCGGAGCTCAAGTCGGTGGTGCCAGCGGGACAGCCCACGTTGCTCATGGTGACGCTCGCTCCGCGCTGCTGCGATCCGCAAGACCTGCCGCCGCTCTGCGAAGACAGCGGCTTCTTCCCCGACTGCTGACCGTCACGGAGCCGCGCTCACCGACGTGCTCTGGTTCGGGCTCACGAACTGCGTCGTGAACGTCGTCCACAGGAGCGCGCCGTTGCCCGGGCCGTCGATGATCAGCGTGCGCGTCGCAGTGCCGTGAGCGGGCACGAGGACCTGGTCTCGCTCTCCGGATGCCAGCGACCACCCCGGCAACGAGCCGCGCACGTCGTCGACCAGACACACCGTCGACGTCGGGTTGCTGAAGGTGAAGGTCACCGTCGCCGGGTAGGGCGGCGACACCATCACGCTCTGCGGGAACACCTCGAGCTGCTGTGGACACCCGGTGCGGATCTCTCCAGTTCCCGAGACGTCGATGATCGTCGCGCCGGCGTCGGTCTGGGCGTCATGCACCGACACCAACGCCGAGAGCGAGCCGGCGAACGGCGCCCGCAGCTCGAGCATCACCTCTCCGCGGCTGTGCGCAGTGAGGAATGTCGTCGTCGGCGCGATGCCCTGCACCGGCGAGCCTCCGTCTCCGTCCTCGAAGACCACCGAGAGGCTGGTCTCGCTGTCGCCGTCGTTGCGAATGCCGATGGTGCGACTCAGCACGCCGTTCACGGGAATGTGGTCGAGCACCACCGACGTTCGCTCCACGACGATCCGCGGCTGACCTGCGTGGCCACGAACCTCGAGATCCAGCGAGTCGCCGATGATCGGAGTGCCGTTCACAGTGGCGTGTGAGCCGATGATGAAGATGCGCCCGGTGAGCATGTCGCCCACCAGCGGAGTGACGCTCACCGGCACCTCGAGCGCTCCCAGCGCGGGTACGACCAGCGGGCCGCTCACGCGAAACGGGGGAGGAACGGTGACCGTGAGGCGCACCTCCGATCGCCGCGTGTTGATCAGCCGGATGATGCGCGTGTGTTCCACGCCCAGCGGCGCGAAGCCGAAGTCGAGAAAGGGCGTCTCGATCTTCAGCGAGCCCGCGCCGAGGCCGCGCAGTTCGATGTTCTGCGTCGGGCAGCCGACGCCACCCGTGAACGTCAACGTGCCGAGGTGCAGCCGCCCATCAGGAGCGTTGAAGCGCACCACGACCAGCATGCTCTGCCGCGGCCCGAGGAACTGACGCGGAGGCAGGCTGGTGGCGAACGGCGCTCCCGAGATCTGCGTGGTGAGCTCGGCGCTCTCTGTCGGCGACGAGTTGGTGAGCAGCACCGTGCGCTCGACGCCGACGTCCACCGGTGTCTCTCCGAAGTCGATGACGCCAGGGAGCGCGAGGCACGTCCCGGCATCGCTCGCCCGCCCCGCATCGGGGCTCTGCGATGCTTCGTCGCAGGCGAAGAGCGCCACTGCCACTACGCCGAGCATCACCGCGCGCACGAGGCCAGAGGCTACGTCACCTCGATTACGCGATGACAGTCAGGGCCGAATGGAGATCGGCGCCTGTCCGTTCTGGATGAAAGGCGGCACGTAGGTGTTCCACAGCAGGAAGCCGTTGCCCGGCGCCGGGAGATCGACGGTGCGCGTCACCGTTCCTCCCGCCGGCACGAGCGCTTGATCGGTCTCACCAGGGGCGAGAGGCCACTGCGTCGTCTCGATGGCGTCGAGGAGACAGTCTTCCGCGTTCGCGTTGCTGAAGGTGAACGTCTGCTGCGCGGGGAACATCGGCGGCCGCCAATCGACGCTCGACGGCGTGACGCTCACCGCGTTGGGCCCGCACGCGCCGACCACCACGCCGGTTCCCTCGACGGTGAGCGTGATGCGCGGGTTGGCGGGGTCGTCGTTCTCGAGCACCGCGCGCTGTCTGCCGAAGCCCGGGCGATCCGCGCGAACGTGAAGGAACGCGGTCACGCCGCTGTCGGGAGCGAGCGAGCCGAGGTTCGAGATCGACGCTCCGCTGAGAACGCTCGTGCCGGCGTCGGGGTCGTGCAGCACCGAGAGGTTCAAGCGGCTCGGCCCATCACCGGAATTGGTGATTGCGATGCGGCGCATCAGCCAGCCGTCGAGCGGCACGCGTTCGACGACGAAGTCGGTGCGATCGACCGTGATGTGCGGCCGGCCCGCGGTGCCGATGACGGTGACGATGAACGAATCGATGCCGCCCGCTCCCACGGCGTCGGACAAGACCTGAATGCTGCCCATGAGCCCCTGACCCGCGCGAGGGGTGACGCTGACCGGCACGTCGAGCGACGAACGTGCGGGCACGGTGATGCGGCGAGCGACTTCAATCGACGCCGAGGGCCGCATCTCGACCACCACGTCGCTGCGCCGCGTGTTGTTCAGACGCAGGACCTTCGTGGCCTTCACGTCGAGCGGCACTGGCCCGAAGTCGAGGGTGCGCTCTTCTGCCTCGAGGGAGCCGGCGCCGATGCCGGCGAGCTCGACTTCCTGCGGCTCGCACCCGTCGCTCCGGTTGTAGGTGAGCGCACCAAAGTGCTGTCGCGGGTCCGGTGGCAGGAAGATCAGCCGCGCAGGAACGGTCTGCCGGGGCTCGAGGCGGAAATTCGTCTGCTCGAGGAAGAACGGCGGCGTCAGTCGGGTGATCGACACCACCAGCCCGATGCGCTGGTTGGGGTTGAAGAGGTTCAGCGTCTGCTGCCCGGGAAAGGTCTGCTCGACCTCTCCGAAGTCGATGCGCGCGGGCAGCAGCGGCGGGCACTGCCGGTCTTCTGGCTCCGTGATGATCTGGTCGTAGCTCTCTCCGCACGCGGTCAGCACCACCATCACGAGAGCGAATCGGCGAATCATCATCACGGGCCGAGGTGAATGTGCGCAGTCTGGCGCACCGAAACAACCTTGAACGTCGTCCATTCGAGAAAGCCGTTCCCGGGCGCGGGCACCACCACCGTGCGCGTGGCGCTGCCGAGTGCGGGAACGATGAGCTGCTCGGTCTGTCCAGTGTCGAGCGACCAGGTGTCGTTCGTGGGGTGGATGTCGTCGAGCAGGCAGTCGTTCGCGGTGGGGTTGGTGAAGGTGAACGTCAGCCGCGCGGGGTACATCGCGGTGGGACTGAGCACCGAGACGGGGTCGGCGTTGATGGTCACGGCGCACTGGAACAGCGCCTCGCCGGTGAAGTCGATGGTGACGAGTTGTTCGGGGTGCTGTGGGTCATCGGACTTCACCAACAACCGCCCTGTCGCCGGACCCACGGTGCGCGCTTGCACCTGAATCGGCACCGTCATCGACGAGCTCGGCGCCATGCCCGCGCCAGGCATGAAGCCCGACAAGACGGTGCCGGCGTCGCTGAGCTCCAGCAATTCCACGGTGGCGGTCGCCTGGCTGTCGTTGCGCACGGTGATGCGGCGCTCGAGCGGTCCACCCAGCGGCACGCGCTCGATGGAAAAATGCAGCGGCTCGACGACGACGATCGGCGTGCCTGGTTCGCCGCGCACCTCGACGCGGATCTCGTCGCGCTCGGTGTCGCCACCCATCGCGAAGACGGTGATGGCTCCAGCGATGGGCTCACCCACCTGCGCGGTGATGGTGACCGGAATGTTCAGCGAGTTGGACGCGGGCATCACCACCTGGCGATCGAACTGGTACTGCGACGCGGCGTCGAACCGCAGCGTCATCTGTGAGCGACGCGAACTTCGCAACACGATGGGGATGGTCTTCGACGTGCCGAACGGCACGCGGCCGAAGTCGAGCACTGGTGTGTCGGTCTCGACGCGTCCCGCTCCGAGGCCTTGCAGCAGCACCTCGCGCGTCGGGCAGCCGCTTCCTCCGACGTACGAGAAGCGGCCGAGGTGGAGCCGCCCATCAGTCGGCGTGAAACGGATGCGAATGGGGATGGACTGATTGGCGGCGACCATCACCACCTGAGGGAAGAGCGTCGAGAACGGCGGGTCGATGGTCGAGGTGAACGTGACGGCCCTGCCGGTGTCGTTGAAGAGCGGAAGGGTCTTCTCGACCGGCGTGTCGAGCTCACCGACACCGAGATCGAACTGGTCCGGGAGCACGATGCAGCGCGAGGGCTGGCCCGCGTCGAGCGCGCGATCGGGGAGCGGGCACGCCATCAACACCACTGCGCTCGCGAGCAACACCAGACGCACGAGACGAGTTAAAGACAACGGCCGCCCGGAAGGAATCCCGGACGGCCGGATGCGGGCGCAGGCGGAGACTCGCCCAGAAAATCAGTAGCGGTAGTGCTCGGGCTTGAACGGGCCCTCGACTGCGACGCCGAGGTACTTCGCCTGCGTCTCGGTGAGCCTGGTCAACTTCGCGCCGATCTTGCCGAGGTGGAGCGCCGCGACCTTCTCGTCGAGCTTCTTGGGCAGCACGTAGACCTTGCCCTTCTCGAACTTGTGGCCGGTGTCGATCGCTCCCCACAGCGCGAGCTGCGCCATGGTCTGGTTGGTGAACGAGTTGCTCATCACGAACGACGGGTGACCCGACGCGCAGCCGAGGTTCACCAGGCGGCCGCGGGCGAGCAGGGTGATGCGCTTGCCGTTGGGGAAGATGAACTGATCGACCTGCGGCTTGACGTTCTCCTCGCGGATCTCCGGGTTCTTCTCGAGCCAGCTGACCTGAATCTCCGAGTCGAAGTGACCGATGTTGGCGAGGATGACGCCGTCCTTCATCTTGGTCATGTGCTCACCGGTGACGACATCGACGCAGCCGGTCGCGGTGCAGACGAGGTCGGCCAGCGGCGCGATCTCTTCCATCGTGGTGACGGTGAAGCCTTCCATCGACGCCTGCAGCGCGTTGATGGGGTCGACCTCGGTGACGAACACGCGCGCGCCCATGCCCTTGGCGGCGGCGGCGCAGCCCTTGCCCACGTCTCCGTAGCCGGCCACGACGACGGTCTTGCCCGCGATCATCACGTCCGTCGCGCGCTTGATGCCGTCGAGGAACGACTCACGGCAGCCGTAGAGGTTGTCGAACTTCGACTTGGTGACGGAGTCGTTCACGTTGATGGCCGGAACCTTCAACGTGTTCGCCTTCATCATCTCGTAGAGGCGGTGCACGCCCGTGGTGGTCTCTTCCGACAAGCCGCGGATGGGATCCGGACCCGTGAAGAGCTCAGGGTGCTTGTTGTGCACCCACATCGTGAGGTCGCCACCGTCGTCGAGGATCATGTTCGGGGCCTTGCCGTCCTTGAACGCGAAGAGCTGCGCCTCGAGGCACCAGTCGGCCTCTTCCAGCGTCTGGCCCTTCCACGCGAACACCGGCACGCCGGCCTTGGCGATCGCCGCGGCGGCCTGGTCCTGCGTCGAGAAGATGTTGCACGAGGTCCACGTCACCTCGGCGCCGAGCGAGACGAGCGTCTCGATGAGCACCGCGGTCTGCGTGGTCATGTGCAGGCAGCCCGCGACGCGCGCGCCCTTGAGCGGGTTCTTGCCGGCCCATTCCTGGCGCAGCGACATCAGGCCCGGCATTTCCTTCTCGGCGATGGCGATCTCTTTGCGGCCCCAGGCGGCGAGCTCGGGGTTGGCGATCTTGTAGGCGGGGAAAGTCGTCTTGTGTTCCATGGTGCGTTCCTTCTTCGTTGGTGCTGCGTGTTGCGTGGGACTTCAGGACTGCTGCTTCATGATTTTTGGGCAACCCACGCGTGCCACGTGACACGCGCGTCCGCGCCGACCGGGTGAAAAGCGTTGGGAATGGCGACGTCTCCGAGCGAGCGCAGGCCCGCTTCGGTGATGAACTTCTTCACGTCTTCTTTGGCAAAGCCGAGCCACACGTCGCCCTGGTCGGTGCGCAGGCGATCGTCTTCGTGCGGCAGATAGTCGAGCACCACGAGGTGACCGTTGGGCTTCAAGAGGCGCGCGAAGCTCTGCATCGCCGCCGCGGGCCGCGACGCGTGGTGGAGAATGCGGCCGGCGAAGACGAGATCGGCTCCGCCGTTTGCGTCGACGCGCTGCACGAGCGCTGCGTCGTCGTAGCTGCCCGGGAAGAGCGAGACGTGGTGGAAGCCGCGCGCCGCGACCCGCTCGGCGACGCGCGCGAGCTGCGCCTGCGAACGGTCGACCGCGATGACGCGCGAGAAGAGCGGCGCGAGCACGTCGAGCGAGAGCCCCTCACCGGTGCCGACGTCGACGGCGAGCGAGCGGCCCGGCATCAGCAACGCGAGCGCCGAGAGATGAGCGAGGTGCTCGGGAGAAGCAGGCACCGAAGTCGTCGAGGTCGAAGACGTCTGCTGCTGCTCGAAGTGCGTCAGGCCGTGCTCCTCACGCTGCGCGACGATGGCGGGCACACGCGCGAGCGAGCCGTCGGCCATGCACAGCCGCTGACCTTCCGTGAGCGCTTCGGCGAGCACGGGGTCGGCCTTCACCATGCCGAGGTCGGTCTTCAGGAAGAGGCGCGTGCCGTCTTTGCGCGCATCGAGCAGCCCCGCATCACGCAGCGGAGCGACCTTGCGGCTCACCTGCGGCTGGCTGTCGTCGAGCAGCGTCGCGAGCTCACCGACCGAGAGCTCCTCGGCTTCACACAGCGCAAGGAGCTGCAGGCGCCCGGGCTCAGCGAGGAGCCGGAAGAGCTCGACGCGCGGAAGCTTCGCAATGCCAGCGGTTTCGACCTGCACACCGCATCAATAATACGTTCATGCGCAATGATGCAAGTAGCTCTCGTTTGGTCTCGAACATCAAGGGCATAGCGGCCTCGAGAGCACGGCCTGCGAGTCGCCGGTGATGAAGACGAAGGCGTTGTTGCCGCGAATGGTGTTGCCCAGGTTCTTGTCGGGACGGCCGCGTCCCCAGCCGGTGCGCTCCCGCCTGAAGCTGCGGTCCATGAAGTAGCGGTAGACGTCGCCGTGTTGGGTCAGGGCCCACATCTCATTTCCCGGGCCGCACCACACACTGGCGAAGTCGACGCCGCGACCGTCAGCCTGCTCGGGGTTGTCAATGGTCTGCCACACGTTGGTCGCCGCGCCCGAGCCGTCGCCGTCGAAGCGCATGAGCCACTTGTGGTCACCAGCGAACACGAAATCGCCGCTGGGGCAGGTGACGATGTCGTTGAACGTCTCGCCCGCGTTGCTCGCTCGCTTCTCGAGCCAGCCTGCATCGGGCGCGGCGGAGTGCGGGTGCACGAAGACCTTCGAGGTGCGCGCGGCGGACAGCGGGTCGAGGTGGCCGGTGACCGCGAGAATTCGATCGTTCATCGCGAGGCCCGAGATCAGCTCCACCGGCGCGTTGTCGAGCTCCGGCGGCAGACCACCATCGGCGAGGGTGCCGCCGTCGGGCTGGAGCACGACGCCCGCGAGCGTCAGCACGCGGTCTCCCGTCAGCCGAACGATGGAACGCCCGAAGCCGAGGAGCGCGCCGCCATCTGGCAACGGGAGCGTCGCTGCAGCACGTGAGAAATACGTCGCGCCGGCTGGCTGCGGAAAGCGCGCGACGAGCTGCGACATCCCGCTGCTGACGTTCTCGGCGCGGTAGAGATGGCCCGACTGATCGAGCGCCCAGTTCACCCAGCCGCCGTCGTACGGCACCGCAGCGACGGCCATCCATTGGTGACCGTCGGTAGCACCTGACAGCGCAGGAATCTCGGTCCACGAAGTGCCGCGTGCCTTCACCAGCTGCTCGCTCGCGACGACCTGTACCAGATCGGTCACGTAGAGACTGCGCACCGGGGAACTCGGCAGGCCGCGCGCCTGAATCGGCTGAACGCCCGCCCCCGCCTGGACGAAGGCGATCATTCCGTGCTCGCCGACGCCCCACGCGTTGTCGTTCTCGGGCGTGCTGCCGAGAATGCCGGTGGGAGCAGGTGGATACGTCGAGGCCATGGTCACCTCGTAGACGTTCCCGACTCCGCCGAAAGCCCACAGCAGGTTGCCGCTCACGGTCATGGAACTTGGGAACACGCCACCGAACGGGAGCCCCCCATCGAGCCAGTTCATGCCGTCCCAGGCGTAGAGGGCGTCGACGCTCGCGAGAAACGTTCGCGTGCTGGAGAGTGCCAGCGGCCCGGCGTAGCCCGGGACGAACAGCGTGCCCGCATCGACTCGGAGCGGCGTGGTCGAGTTCGGAGAGCAGGCGTTGACGTCGAACTCGAACACGCGGGTGTCGGTGCCAGTCGACACGAAGGCCCTGCCCGTGGAGTCGACGACGGTGGAATGCACCATCGCCGGTCCGGGCGCTGTGTCGAACTCGTAGAGGCACCGCCCTCCGTCGAGCTCGAAGCGCGTCAGGTGTTGTCGACCGGCGTCGGAAATGGCGTACGCGCGGCCGGACGAATCTGCGCTGAGCCCGAGCCAGTCGCCGGCGGCCCACGTCGTGAAACCGGTGTCGCCCGACGCGCGCAGCAGATCGGTGTTGCGCCCGCTGAGCCACACCCCGAGGTCCGTGACCGCGGCGCGCGCGATCACGGGTGGATCTTCGAAGCGACCGCGTGGAGTGAACGTGATCGCGTCGATCTTGTTGATCAGTTGAACGCCGTTCCAGATCGCGAGCGTGGGCCCTGCGCCGGCAACCCACATTCCGCCCGCGTCGACTGTTTTCCAGACCGCGTAGAGGTCGTTGCTCGGGTAGTCGGGGTTCTCGAAGCACCACTCGCCGTTGCCGAAGCAGCCACTGTCCGCGCGCGAAGGCGTGGAGCACGCCATGCCACCACCCGTCGGTCCGCCGCCGCCGAGGGGGCCACCGCCCACCGGCATGCCGCTGTCCATGTCGCCTCCGCCGGTCGCGGTGCCTCCGCCGGTCGCGGTGCCTCCGCCGGTCGCGGTGCCTCCGCCCGTCGCAGTGCCTCCGCCCGTCTGGCCTCCGCCCCCGATTGTGTCCTTCGCCCCGCCGTCGCAGTACGTCCTGAATTCGTCTGCGTCGCAGCGTCGCTGGTACTCGGCGTCGAAGTTCCAGCAGCCAGAGAGCAGCGAGAGCGAAACGATGGGAACGAGCGCCCGCATCAGAAGCGCCCTCCGAGCCCGAGCGTCGCACCGTGCGGCGTGATGGCGATCTGCGGCTGAACTTCCGTGCTCCCCGCGATCAACCAGATGATCGACGCCGAGATGGCTGCCACGCCGGAGACCGACAAGATCCACCCGAGGGTCTGGAGCCCTTCACCTTCGTTGGCCCACTTGAGGCCCTGTGCGGCGTCGACGTCTTTGGTTCGCAGCTCTTCGTATTTGCTCCCGGCGTTGGCGATCATCGTGATGCCGATGCCCGTGGCGATCACGCCGACGGCGCCCGGAACCCACCACGCGATCGGTGCGACGCGCTGCACGGCGGGTTTTTCGATCACCACCGGCTCTTCCTTCTTCGGAGGCGGCGTCGCCCCTGCGAGCTTTTCGCGGAAGGGTTGGGCGAGTTCCTTCGCCGCGGTGTCGATGCGATCGGCGAGCTGCGTCTCGTTGCCCGCGTCGATCTTCACCGCTGACAACACCGAGCCGTCGCTGCTGCTCATCAGCTTCGCCAGCCCGCGGTAGGTGTTGCCGAGCTTGGCGAGGTTCACGGTGAGCGTGGCGTCGCAGCCGAGCGCGTTGGCGAGCTCCGCCATGCACGAGTTGCTGCCCGTCGAGCAGCCGAGGAGCTGCTTCTCGCGCTCCGCTCCGAGGAGCGTCTGAATGTCATCGGCCGTGGTGACCTTGAAGCCCTCGTTGCGCAACGCCTGCGCCATCTGCTCGGCGTAGAACTTCGCGAGCTCGGGTTTGATGTCGACCACGTTCCACGCGGGGCTGGCGACCTTCACCGGACCCGCGGCGAGTACCAGCAGGAGCGCAAACGGCATGCGCGGACTCTAGCCACCGACCGCGCGCGGGCGGAGCACCTTTCGCGCGCGTACGGGCTCGAGCGAAACGCGAAGTCACACGAGAGTCGTGGGAGCCGAAAACTCGCGCAGCGCCGATATCGCGCTCTGCTGCAGGGCTGTGCTTCTCGCCCTCGCACTCACGTTGCTGACACAAACGCCCGCTCCGCAGAAGGTGACGGTCGGCCTCCACCTGCGCAACATCGAGGGCATCACGCTCGAAGAAAACGCGTACCACGCGAACTTCGTCCTCTGGGCGATGTGGGACGGTGACCGCGACCCGACGAAGTCGCTGCGCTTCACCAACCTGCTCGAGGCCTGGGCGCTCACGCTCAACCCGGTGTTCGACGAGCCGATCTCGCTCCCCGATGGCCGCAAGTACCAGCGCTTCACCGGAGAGGGCCGCTTCTTCCACAAGTTCGAGCTCGGCTCGTTCCCGCTCGACAAACAGCAAGTCGTGCTCGAGCTCGAAGACGCTCAACGCGGTGACGGCGAACTCACGCTCACCGTCGATCCCGAGAGTTCGGTGGCCGACGATCTGAAGGTCCCGGGCTGGATCCTCGACCCGGTCGGCATCGAAGAGGCCGTGCAGCGCACCAGCGCCTCGACGTTTGGGCTTCAGCCCGGCGGCGCCGCCAGCAAGAGCGGTCTTCCCGACGCTGGAGCGAAGAAGACCACGCTGCGCTTCGGAGCCCACCTCCAGCGTCCGCGCCGCGTGTTCTTCGTCACCATGTTCCCGCCGATTCTCCTGGTGATGATGTGTTGCTGGTTCATCTTCTTCCTGCGACCGGTGCACGTCGAAGCGCGCGTGGGCACGGTCATCACCGCGCTGCTCACCATCGTGTTCCTGCAGCTCGCGTTCACCGACGACCTGCCGTACCTCGGCACCACGGTGCTGCTCGATCAGGTCTTCAACTTCTCGTACGTGATCATCACGGGAATTCTCCTCGAGTGCGTCGTCGTCATGCGCTGGCACGATCACTTCGCCGCGCTCGAGGCGTCACTCGCCTCGATGCCCGAATCCGAACGCCTCAGCGTCGACGCCGAACGCCGCGCCGCCCGCACGCGCTACGAGACGATCGATCGCCGCGCGAAGCAGTTCTTCCCGCTCGCCTACGCCATCGGCTGCGCCGCCATCATCGCGGTGCACCTCAGCTGAGCAGGCTGATCAGGCGAAGACGCGCTGAAACGCTTCCTGCCGCAAGCGCGCCTGCGTGCGCGTGCCGTGCGACTCGAGCTCGATCGCCTTGCCCGCTTTGGTCACCACCACCACGCGGTACTCCATGGTCGTCGTGCGACCGAAGTCGTCGTCGTGCGTGTGCGCGTGATCCGTCACTTCGAACGCTTCGATCTCGCGCTCCGAGATCTCGAGCGTGCGCTCATCACGCAGCGGCAACTTCCACCGAAACGTGAGCCCGCGGCCGCGCTTCGCCTCGACGCTGCACTCGGCGAGCGCCGCGCTGGTGCCGACCGCGACCACGCCCGCGCCGATGGCCGTGAACGCGAGCGGAATGAGCTTGAAGGGCAGCGGCACTGGCGCGCGAAGAAACCCCGCTCCGATGGTTGCGAAGAGGCCGCCGAAGGCAGCGGTCGCTCCGCCCATCACCTTCGAGCCCTTCGTCGGACCCACGAGCTTGACCAGCTCCGGAGAGCTCGTGGTCATGTCCATGCGGGCGCACGGCGGCGAGTCGATCCAGTTCATGCGTTGAAGGAGAGCACACCCAGCCAGAAAACGACGACCCCCGGCGCCATCTCGTGTCGAGAGGAGCCAGGGGTCGGAGGCTCGACCAGGGGCGAGCCGGTCAACACGAAACCGCGAACGACTCACATGCGGTTGGTCTGGACCTTCGCGCTGATGGTGCCGCTCATGACCGTGAGGTCTTCGTCGAAGGTGAACGTGCCTTCGCTGGTCTTGATGGTGCCCTTGAGGTGCATCGCGACGCCGGTACCCGTGGAGCCGAGATCGCCGACCTTCACGACCTGCTCGATGTCCGCGTCGAGGAAGTCGTCGTAGGCGCCGACGACGGTGATCTTGCCCTTCAGCGTCTGCGACACGCTCAAGGTCGAGGTGCCGGTCGCGATGTTCTGCGCGAGGTTCATGTCACCGTTGTAGATGGCCACGCCGACGTCGCTCTTGGCGATGCCGCAGCCCGCGAAGTTCATCGTCACGCCAGCCGAGACGCCGCCGGTGCCGATCGAGACGCTCGCGCCCTTGATCTCAGCCGACCCACCCTGAGGACAGTTCCAGTTGATGGCGCCGCTCAAGTCCGCTGGCGTGGCCGCTTTGTCAGCCTTCGCCTTGCTGGGCTGCGACGCCGCGAGGAGCGCTTCTGCCGCGCCCTGCTTGCCATCGATCTTCGCTCCAGGACCGCACGCCATCAGGGCAAAACTGCCAACGACGATCATCAGCACACGCTTGATCATTGAGCTCTCCAGGAAGGGGGAAACTGAGGATTACGAAGCCTTCTGTTGCCGGCCCGGGACCGAACGATCCCTCACCTCCAACCACTTGTCACTTCAAGACAACGTCTTTCAGCTCATCGTTCTTGGTGCGCATCGCCTTCAGCAGACCATCCCACCCGGTGTCCTTCAGGAGCGGGACGACTTGATCATCTCTGATACCCGTCAGCATCGAGTCGCCGAGCACGGCCACGTCGATCACCTTCCACGCGCCGCCGAGCTTGGCGAGGTTGTACTTCACCTTCAGTTCCTGCTTCTTGAGCGGGTGGTTGATCAGGATGGTCGACGCGATCTGCGCGGTCTCTCCGGTGACGGCGGGGTCGTCATAGAGAATCGTGTCGAGGTTCTCGAAGTTCTTGCGGATCTTCGGGAAGGCGATCTTCCCGAAGAGCTGCGTGAAGAGATCCTGGAATTCCTTCTTCTGAGCGTCGGTGCCTTTTGCCCAGTAATCAGCGCAGAGGAACTTGCCCTGTTCTTCAGTCGCGAACAGCTTCAGCGCCGCCTTGTCTTTCCCGTAGCGGACTGAGTTGACGATGGTGGTGAGGGGCTTCGAGAGCTCCTCTTTCGGCCCTGCGAAAGCGGGGACAGCAAGGGCGGTTGTCAGAGCGAGAAGAAGGCGCATGAGGGTCCTTAACGCGGATGGGTGGGCGACATTCATACATCCCATTGCTGCGATGTGTCGTGCGCGGTATGGGGCGCCTCCCAGCCTCTTGAACAAGGAAACACGCCCATGCCGAAGGACTACCTTTTTACCTCTGAGTCAGTGACCGAAGGCCACCCGGACAAGATCTGCGATCAGATCTCCGACGGTGTCGTCGACGCGCTGATCGAGAAGGACCCGCGCGCCCGCATCGCGGTCGAGACGCTGGTGAAGACCGGCATCGCGATCGTCGCCGGCGAAGTCACCACCAACGCGTGGATCGACATTCCGAAAATCGTGCGCAGCACGATCTGCAAGATTGGCTACACCGATTCGTCGATGGGCTACGACGGCAACACGTGCGGCGTGATGGTCGCCATCGAAGGCCAGAGCCAGGACATCGCCCGCGGCGTCGACGAGAAGGGCGCCAAGGAGCAGGGCGCCGGCGACCAGGGAATGATGTTCGGCTACGCGTGCAACGAGACCAGCGAGCTGATGCCGGCTCCCATCGCGTACTCGCACGCGCTCACCAAAAAGCTCGCCGAGATCCGCAAGAAGAAGCACTCGTGGCTGCGCCCTGACGGCAAGTCGCAGGTCACCGTCGAGTACGTCGACGGCAAGCCGGTGCGCATCGACGCGGTCGTCGTCTCGACGCAGCACGCGGAAGAAGCGACCAACAAGAAGATCAAGGACGTCATCATGGAGGAGGTCATCAAGGCCTCGCTCCCCGCGAAGCTGATGGACAAGAAGACCAAGTTCTTCATCAACCCGACCGGTCGCTTCGTGATCGGTGGCCCCATGGGCGACTCGGGCGTCACCGGCCGCAAGATCATCGTCGACACCTACGGCGGCATGGGCCGTCACGGCGGCGGCGCGTTCTCGGGCAAGGACCCCTCGAAGGTCGATCGCTCGGCCGCGTACATGGGCCGCTACATCGCGAAGAACGTCGTCGCGGCGGGTCTGGCGACGCGCTGCGAAGTGCAGGTCAGCTACGCGATCGGCGTGGCGGACCCGGTCAGCGTGATGGTCGACACCTTCGGCACCGCGATCGTCGATGAGGACCGCATCGCCAGGGCCGTGCGCAACGTGTTCGGCCTCAAGCCGGCGGAGATCATCGAGCACCTCGAT
>JAEUJS010000552.1 GCA_016792935.1 Archangium sp.
GGCGGTGAAGGCCGCGACCGAATGGGCCAGGGGATATTGACTCGCCAGTCAATAACTGTGATGCGCGAACAGCCAGCTCGAGGGAGCCGTCGGCTTGATCAACGTGAGCGCGACGTCTGCTGCGAGTTCCGCGTCGACCTCATCGGGGAGCTGGCCGAGCGCGTCGACGCGCCGCCCCTGATCGCGGAGCGCATTCTCGGCCTCAGCGCGCGTGAGCTTCGCGCGCGCCATCGCAAGATCAAACGAAGAGCGAAGACAACGACTCGGCGCGGTAGATGCGCGCCAGCGCCTCGCCGAACAACCGCTCGGTGCCCACCTGACGGATCTTCGGGCACGCGATCGCCGGCTTGCTCAAGGGAATGGTGTCGGCGACGACGAGCTCCTCGAGCACCGACTCACTGATGCGCGCGATCGCCGGGCCGCTCAGCACCGGGTGCACGATGTACGAGTACACGCGCCGCGCGCCCTTGGCCTTCAGCGCCGCGGCTCCCTGAGTCAGCGTGCCGCCGGTGTCGATGATGTCGTCGACGATCAGCGCGTCCTTCCCATCGACCTCGCCGATGAGGTTCATGACCTCAGACGCGTTCGCGCGCGGGCGGCGCTTGTCGATGATCGCCAGCGGGCAGCTCAGCCGCTTCGAATACGCGCGCGCACGCTCGACGCCGCCGGCATCGGGCGACACGATCACCAGATCATCGCTGGTGGGGAACTTCTTGCGGATGTCGTCGAGGAACACCGGCGACGCGTACAGGTGATCGGTGGGGATGTTGAAGAAGCCCTGGATCTGCCCGGCATGCATGTCCATCGACACCACGCGCGTCACGCCCGCGGTCGACAGCAGGTCAGCGATCAGCTTCGCGGTGATCGGCGTGCGCGCCGCCACCTTTCGGTCCTGTCGTGCGTAGCCGTAATACGGGATCACCGCGGTGATCGACGCTGCGCTCGCGCGCTTGAGCGCGTCGGCCATGATCAACAACTCCATCAGGTGATCGTTGACCGGCGGGCAGGTCGACTGAATGACGAAGCAGTCGAAGCCGCGCACGTTCTCGCCGATCTCGACCTGGATCTCCCCGTCGCTGAAGCGGCCCACCTCGGCCTTCGAGACCGGGCGCTTCAAGTACTCACAGATGCGTTCCGTCAGCCCGCGGTTCGAATTTCCGGCGAAGACCTTGAAGTCGTGGCTGACGGGCATGCGACGCGAAGTACACCAGCGTTGAAGCTCACGCCAGCGTCTCTGGGCTCACCAATCAGCCTCGCGCGCTGCCGGAGTTCTGCGCGGCATCGAGTCGCGCGCACATGATTCGTATTCCTTCAGCACACGCTGCTCCAACACCGCGCGCATCTCGGCGTTGAGCGGATGCGCGATGTCTTTGTACGTGCCGTCTTTGCGTTTTTTCGCCGGCATCGCGACGAACAAGCCCGCTCCGCCCTGGATCACCTTCAGGTCGCGCACCACGAAACACGCATCGAGCGTGATCGTCACGTACGCGCGCAACTTGTCCTCATCCACGAGGAACACTTTGACGTCGGTGATGTTCATACGCCCCCCGGCGCGACCGCAGCTTCACTCCGAAGGATCGACCCGCTCCACGCTCGCCACAAGGGCAGTGCGGCAGATTTTGCGGTCAGTGGGACGAGTGTCAGCGCGACCGAAGCCCCTCGCACTCCGCTCGGGCGATCCCTCGGGCGCGCCTTGACTCCCGAGGGCCGATCGTTAAGGTGCGCCGCCTTTCAACGTCGTTCTCAATTTCTGCCTGTTTCCCTCAGCAGCTCGGCTGCTGATTTGATTTCAAAGGAGTAGCACTCTGGCTCTCGCACGTGATCAACGCACCGATCGTCGAATCAAAGCCCGTGAGGTCCGCGTCGTCGGATCCCAAGGTGAGCAGCTCGGCGTCATGCCCACTGAAGTGGCTTTGGCGAAGGCCCAGGCTGAAGGGTTGAACCTCGTCGAGGTGAACCCGATGTCCAAACCCCCGGTCTGCAAGATCATGGACTACGGGCGGTTCAAGTACGAAGAGAAGAAGAAGGCGAACGACGCCAAGAAGAAGCAGGTCGTGGTGAAGGTGAAGGAAGTGAAGCTTCGCCCCAAGACCGAAGAGCACGATTACGAGACCAAGGTCCGTCACGTGCGCGAGTTCCTCGAAGAGGGGAACAAGGCGAAGATCACCATCATGTTCCGCGGTCGCGAGATCACGCACCGCCAGCTGGGCACGCAGATCCTCGATGACGTCGTCGCCGACCTGAAGGACATCGCGGTCGTCGAGCAGACGCCGCGCCTCGAGGGCAAGCAGATGTTCATGATCCTCGGGCCCAACAACAAGGTCGCTCAGCGCGCGCGCGATGCGCACCGCAACGCGATCCTCCAGGCCGAGCGCGAGAAGGCCGAGCGCCGCGCCGAAGAGCACCCCAACGAGTCGGGTCCGCGTCCTCCCAATGCGTCGCCCAACGCCGCCGCCGCGCCGATTCCTGCGCCTGCGCCGGCTCCTGCGCCGGTCGAAGCCGCGAAGCCGTAAGACGCCGCGAAGCCGTAAGATATCGACGCAATTCATCCCCAGCTCGACGCGCTCATCACCTCGGAGAAGGACTCTCCCGAGACGTGGAAGGTCTACGCCGACTGGCTCGAAGAGCAGGGCGATCCCCGCGGCGCGCTGATGCGTCTGGCTCCCTCGAGCGGAGCGCACGCCTCGCTCGTCTCGGAACACTGGGGCCGCTGGTTCGGACCGGTCAGTCGCGACGCGTTCAATTCACTGCAGTGGGAGAACGGCTTCGTGGTGCGCGCGTCCTTGCGTTCACCTCCCGCGGTGCCGCTCTTCACGCTCCGCTCGCTCTGCTTCGTTCGCGAGCTGTCCATCTCGCTGCCGATCGCCGCGCCGCTCACCGGGCTCGAGCTGCTCCCCAGGTTGCGGCATCTGCGCGTGGCGCTGCCGTGGGGCCACTCGCTCGTCGAGCTGGGCCCCGCCTTCGAGCGCGTCTCGTCGCTCGAGCTGGTGCTGCACGGCTTCGCAGGAAGCGGAGAGCTCGGCATTCTCCACGCCAGGCTGCCGAAGCTCCGGCGCCTGATCATCGACGCTGCCCAGCTCCCGCAGCAGACCGTTGGGAACCTCACGGCCGCTCCGTGGCTCTCGCAGCTCGAGGCGCTCACGCTGTGTGACATCGGCAACGAGAACGCGGGCCCGCTGCTCAATCGCTCGCAGGTCTTCGAACACCTCGGCGATCGCCTGCACCTCGATCTGCAGCGCGATGCGATTCAGCGCGATGCGTTGCGAAAGAAATTTCCCCGCGCGCGGCTGCGCTTCTCCGACGTGAGCGCGTACCGAGCTGATTTCGCCGATCGCGGAAGGTGGGCGGTTCAGGTGCCGGTGCTCGCGCCGAAGAACTACGCGTCGCTCCCGTCGAGCTTCGTGCAGCTGAGCGAAGCTGGCGCGTACGGCGGGCCGGGAGGCACGTTCGCGAGCTCAGGCGCTCCGTTCGCCGACAAGACCGAGCACCGCTTCTGCGCCCAGTGCGCTTCTGATCGAACGCTCGGCATCTACGCGCAGGCGCAGCTCGACGACGACGTGCGGTTTGGAAGCCGAACGTGGTGGCTCTGCGAGTGGCGGTGTACGGAGTGCGGCTGGCTCACCTCGTCGGTCCGGCCTCCTCAGATGACGATGGGTTGACACGGGTAGGGCGACACCGTATGTCCGCCGCCCTTTCGCATTCAGGACTTCTGCAACATGCCCAAACTCAAGACTCGGAGCGGCGCCAAAAAGCGCTTCCAGGTGAAAAAGAACGGCCAGGTGAAGCACGCCAAGGCCTTCGGCAAGCACCTGTTCACCCATGCAAAGGCGATGGACACCCGTCGCCGTAACCGCGGCACTTCGCACCTCCGCAAGATGGACGCGAAGAAGGTCGCCCAGGAAATGTTCCCCTACGGGGCGAACTGAGAAAGGAGCCAAAAGACCCATGCGCGTCAAGAAAGGCGTCAAGGCTCGTCGTCGTCGTAATTCCATCCTCAAGCTGGCCAAGGGTTTCCGTGGCCGCCGCAAGAATTGCTACAAGCGCGCGAATCAGGCCGTCGAGCGTGCGCTCGATTACGCCTCGCGTGATCGTCAGCGCCGCAAGCGCGACTTCCGCTCGCTGTGGATCGTTCGCATCAACGCGGCGGCCCGCGCGGTCGGTCTCTCGTACAGCAAGCTGATCGCCGGCCTCACCAAGGCGAAGGTCGCCATCGACCGGAAGATCCTCGCGGATCTCGCCGTGCACGATCCGGCGGGGTTTGGCGCGGTCGCCCAGATTGCCAAGGCGGCCTGAGAAGTACCTGAGCTGACGAAGCTCTCTTGAACGGGGTCGCCTTGAAAAGGGCGGCTCCGTTTTCTTTTGGGGTTGACCATGAACGACAGGCTTGCCGCGCTGGCTTCCAGCGCACAGTCCGAGTTGGAGAAGGCCGTGACGCTCGACGCCGTCGAGGCGCTGCGCGTGAAGTTCCTCGGCAAGAAGGGTGAACTCGCCGCGATCCTGGGCGGCATGGGCAAGCTCGCTCCCGAAGAGCGCAAGGCGCTGGGAGCCGCCGCCAACACGCTCAAGACCGAACTCGAGACGAAGATCACTGCGGCGCTCACCCGCGTGCAGGATCAGGCGCTCGAGGCCGAGCTCAAAGGTCCGCGGCTCGACGTGACGCTGCCCGGCCGCGGAGTGAAGCCCGGCCACCGCCATCCTGTTTCTCAAACGCTCGAAGACATCTGCTCGACGTTCGCGCGGCTGGGCTTCGTGATTGAGCAGGGGCCGGAGATCGAGCTCGATTGGTACAACTTCGAGGCGCTCAACGTGCCCGCGGATCACCCCGCGCGCGACATGCAGGACACGTTCTACGTCGACGGCAAACAGGTCGGTGTCACCAAGCCCAAAGCCCCTGGGGGCGACGGCGTTGGGGAGCAAGTCGTTCTGCGCACGCACACTTCACCGGTGCAGATCCGCACGATGCTCGCGCAAAAGCCTCCGGTGCGAGCGGTGATGCCTGGTCGCGTGTACCGCAAAGACTCTGATCAGACGCACACGCCGATGTTCCACCAGGTCGAAGGCCTGCTCGTCGACGAGAAGGTCACCTTCGCCGAGCTGAAGGGCACGCTCGACGCCTTCGCGCGCGCGTTCTTCGGAGCAAAGAGCAAGACCCGATTCCGTCCATCGTTCTTCCCGTTCACCGAGCCGTCGGCCGAGGTCGATGTGTCGTGCGTCTTCTGCGCAGGCAAGGGCTGTCGCGTCTGCAAACAGACCGGCTGGCTCGAGGTGCTCGGCAGCGGAATGGTGCACCCCAACGTCTTCCGTCACGCCGGCTACGACCCTTCGAAGGTCACCGGCTTCGCGTTCGGCATGGGCGTCGAGCGGCTCGCGATGCTGCGGTACGGCATCGACGATCTGCGCACCATGTTCGAGAACGACTACCGCTTCGTCGCGCAGTTCTGAGGACTCATGAAGCTCTCTCTCAAGTGGTTGAACGAGTACGTGAAGGTGGATGTGTCCGTCGACGAGCTCGCACGCAAGCTCACGATGGCGGGCCTCGAGATCGAGGGCATCGCGAAGCCGGGTGAAGGCCTCAAGGGCGTCGTCGTCGCGCAGATCCTCGCGTCGGAGAAGCACCCCAACGCCGACAAGCTGAGCGTCACGAAGATCGATGACGGCTCGGGCACGCCGCTGCAGGTGGTGTGCGGCGCGAAGAACTACAAGGTCGGCGACAAGATCCCGCTCGCCACGGTTGGCAGCGAACTGCCCGGCGGCATGAAGATCGGCAAGGCGCGCATGCGCGACGTAGATTCGTTCGGAATGCTCTGCTCGTCGAAGGAGCTTGGGCTGACGGAGGAGTCGAGCGGACTGCTGATCCTCGATCCCTCACTCAAAGTCGGTACGCCCATCGCTCAGGCGCTCGGCCTGGATGACGTGATCTTCGAAGTGAACGTCACTCCGAATCGCAGTGACGCGCTCTCGCACCTCGGCATCGCCCGCGAAGTGGCGACGTTGCTGGGCGCGGACTTGAAGAAGCCTTCGACGAAGTTGAGCGAGTCGTCGACCGCGGCCTCGTCGAAGATCGAGATCAAGATCGAAGATGCCGAGCGTTGCTGGCGGTACGCCGCGCGCGTGATCGAAGGGGTGACGGTGAAGGCGTCTCCGGCGTGGATGCAGCAGCGCCTCGGCGCCTGTGGAGTGCGCCCCATCAACAACCTCGTCGATGTCGGCAACTACGTGATGCTCGAGTACGGGCAGCCGGTGCACGTGTTCGATCTCGATCGCGTGGGCGGCGGGAAGATCGTGGTCCGGACGGCGAAGGGCGGCGAGAAGCTCAAGACGCTCGACGAGAAGGACCGGGTGCTCGACGCGCAGGACCTTTTGATCTGCGACGAGAAGGTGCCCATGGTGCTCGCCGGCGTGATGGGCGGCATCGACTCAGGCGTCACTGAGAAGACCACGCGGATTCTGCTCGAGGCCGCGACGTTCCAGCCGGCGACCATTCGGCGTTCGTCGAAGCGGCACGCACTGCACTCCGAGTCGTCGCATCGCTTCGAGCGCGGCACCGACGTGAGCGTGATCCCCGAGGCCATCGACCGCCTCGCGGCGCTGATCGTCGAGATCGCGGGCGGCACGGTGCTGCAGGGCCGCGTCGACAACTACGCCAACAAGAAGGAACCGCGTCAGGTCACGCTGCGGACCTCGCGCGTCGGTGAGTTGCTCGGCGTCGAGGTGCCTGCGCAGGAGTGCGAGCGCATCCTCTCGTCGCTCGGCTTCGTGCGCGCTGGCGATGCGCCGTACGCGGGGTCCTCGATCTCGTCCGGCTTGCGAACGGCCGCGAGCGCGTCGTCCACCTCGACGTGGATCGTTCCGCAGGCGCGCGTCGACGTGAGCATCGAGGAAGATCTGATCGAAGAGATCGCGCGTATTCGGGGCTTCGACGCGATCCCGCCCGCGCTGCCACGTGGACTTTCTGCACTCGAGCCGGAGCGGCCGCAGCTGGCGCTCGAACGCCGCATGCGTTCGGCGCTCGCCGGGCAGGGCTTCGATGAGGTGGTGAACTACTCGTTCGTCGCTCCGGCCGATCTCGCCGCGTTTCAGGCGGAGCAGGGCGCGATCGCGATCAGCAATCCACTCAGCGTCGAACAGTCGGTGATGCGCACCACGCTCTTCGCTTCACTGGTGCCCAACATCGCGCGGTCCGTGCGGCATCAGGCGACGGGCGTTCGCTTCTATGAGCTCGGCCGCTCGTACCGTCCACACGCCGGCGGCGGAGAAGGCAGCAAGCCCGTCGCGCAGGAGACGCTGGAGCTCGCCGGTGCGCTCTACGGTGGCAGCCGCTCGTGGACGGGCTCGAAAGATGCCGACTTCTACGACGCGCGGGCGGCGGTGGAGTCGGTGCTCTCGGCGCTCCACATCGAAGGCGTCACGTTCGAGGTGCTCGATTCTCCCTGGTACCACCCGCGCGCTTCGGCCGTCGTGAAGCGCGGCGACGTGCTGCTCGGAACGGTCGGTGAGCTGCACCCGCGCGCGATGAAGCGGCTCGATGCCCCGGCCGGCGTCTATTTGTTCCAGCTCGACGTGGCGAAGTTGCTCGAGAGCGCGGCGCTGGTCCCGCAGGCGGCTCCGTTGAGCAAGTTCCCCAGCGTCAATCGTGACCTGGCGGTCGTTGTTCCGGTGGCGCTCTCGGCGGATCAGGTGCGCTCGGTGATTCTGGAAGTCGGAAAGCCGCTGGTCGACGACGCGATCGTGTTCGACGTCTACGAGGGCAAGCAGGTCGGGGAAGGGAAGAAGAACCTCGCCTTTGCGCTGCGCTACCGATCGGCTGAGCGCACCTTGACCGACACCGAAGTGACCGAGGCACACACCAGGATCGTCGCTGAAGTGAGCAAGCGATTGGGTGCCGCCCTGCGCGCGTAAAGGCCGATTTTCCGGCCTCAAACTCAAGTCAGCGGCGTGCCGAAAAAGCGTAAGAGTGTCGGCATGTTGACGTGTGCTCCGCGCGGGGTACGCTTTGGTTCCTATGACCAAGGCAGACATCATCGAGAGCGTCTACGAGAAGGTCGGGTTCTCGAAGAAGGAGTCGGCTGAGCTCGTGGAGTTGGTGTTCGACACGCTCAAAGAGACGCTGGAACGCGGCGACAAGGTGAAGATCTCGGGGTTCGGCAACTTCCAGCCCCGGTACAAGCGCGCGCGTCCGGGTCGTAACCCGCAGAGCGGCCAGCCGATCGAGATCACCGCCCGCCGCGTCGTGAAATTCGTTCCTTCGCAGGTGCTCAAGGCTGATCTCAACGATGGTTACGTCGCCGAGGACGAGCTCTCTGCAGAGGATGAGGACGAGGGGCACAAGGCTCCGGAGTCTGACGACGACGATGATGACGAGTGAGATCGTCGCGCGGAGTTAGTTGACCCGTCTCAGTCAGGCAGGCATAAGCGCGCCCGTCTCAAACCCTGTTTCAACGAGCAGTTTTCGGGGCGTAGCGCAGCCTGGTAGCGCACTTGCTTGGGGTGCAAGTGGTCGCTGGTTCGAATCCAGTCGCCCCGACCATTGAAAGCCGTGAGATCCGATTGGGTCTCACGGCTTTCGTCTTTTCTGTCGCCCTGAGCGTCTTCAGAGGCCGAAGCCCACGGCGAGGAAGAGATCGACCTTGCTCGAGTCTCCGGTGAACCAGGTGTCGGCGCAGAACTCGACCAGCACCGGAGCCATCTTCCAGTCCGTCAGCAGGAACCCCACGCCAGTCCGCATACCGGCCGTTACGCGGGCGTTCGGAGCCAGGCCAATGCGCGGACCCACGAACGCTGAGATCGATGCCGGTGGCGCACCGACCCGGCCCCAGAACCGGTCGTCGGTGAAGCGCGTCAGCTCCGCTCCGAAACGAAGCCCGAAGCGGTGCTCGTTCGCCGTCAGTCGAGCGTTGTAGTCGAGGGCGGCAAACGCCCCGGCGTTGATCGAGAACCACCGCCGCACACCGACTCTCGCGCCCAGCTCCGGCGCCGCGGCGAACGGTGAAACGCCCGAGGTCAACCCGGCGGTCAGACCCCAGCGCGGAACGAACGCCGCTTCTTCGCGATCCATCGCGTCCAACACCCGCGCCTCGAACTGCGGCTCGAACTGGCGAAAGTTGGAGATGTCGAGCGTCTTCCAGAACGCGACGATCTGCTGCTCGGTGGCATTCTCCGGCACCTCGAACTGACCGCCCTCGGGCCCGTCGTGCACCGTGAACCACACGTTCTGCACGCCGGCGCGGCAACGCTCGCTCGAGTCCGCCGCGACACGGCAATCGAGGCCGACCGCCGTCGGAGCGAGCGCCGATCGAAAACCGTCGGGCATGCGCTGATCCATCAGCCCCTGCCGAAACGCCTTCTGTCGGGCCTGGGCGACGCCGGTCCACCGCGGGCAGCCGCTCGCGAGAAGCAGAACGACCAACGGCGCACACCAACGCATGGAGCAGGAACGTCGCACTCCTCTTCGTGACTTCAAAGTCGCATCAGATTCCCGAGGCCATTCGGACCATTCGGCGCGGTCGCCGTGCGCGGCGCTTCGCATCTGCGCGGATTCGCACGCTGCACGTGGTTTGCACTCGGCGGCGCCACCATGCGAACTCTTCTCCTGGCAGCGCTCGGTCTCACTGGTCTCTTCGTCGCCTGTTCACCGTGCAACAGCAACGAGAGAGCCGACCCCATCACCGTCTCGGCGACGTCGCTGTGTACGCGCTCCGATGCGGGCACGATCGCCGTCGGCGCTCCGTTCACCATCTTCGCCAACCACAACGTCTCAGGCACCGCGACCTGCGTCGTCGGAGTCGATGGCGGGTCGATT
The DNA here is from genome assembly GCA_016792935.1 of Archangium sp. Lineage (GTDB taxonomy): Bacteria > Myxococcota > Myxococcia > Myxococcales > Myxococcaceae > Archangium_A. Next base: position 9,800 of record JAEUJS010000552.1, read on the forward strand.
CAGCTCACGCTCACCGCGACGCCCTCGGGCGGAGGCGCCTGTGGCGTTGGAGGTCCCGGGATTGGCGCGCCGGCGTTGCCCGCTCCGCAGCCTGCGGCGTGCGCCATTCCTGCACTCGATGCCGGCACGTACTCGGTCAACACCACCACGCCGTCGAGCCTCACGCTGCCGTACGACGGTGGCATCGATCCCTGCGTGTTCTAGTCGCTCCAAATTCGCGTTCGCTTCGAGCGCGGTGATCACGTGACGCCGGCACACTCGGCGTGCCTCGAGGCTGTGGTCGCGGGGCGAGTGGCCGCGGAGAGCTGACGTGGCGAAGGACCGAGCGGGCGGTACCAGGTCCACACAGGCTACTGATGCGGGCGGTACGCGGCGTCGAGCGGGAGCGGCGCCCCGCGCACCACCCGAAGTGTGATCGGCACCTCGAGCACCAGGGTGACGATTGTTCCGACTCCTGCGAGCGCGAGCGCGACGCGGCCTGACCAGGCGTCGAGCGGCACGAGCAACACGATCGCCGTCACCGCGATCGCCGAAGCGAAGTAGCCGCCGAACGACATCCACAAGAACTGGCGCCGCGTGTTGCTCGCGCTGTCGAAGTGGAAGAGCAGGGTCGAGAGCGCGCTCGGCGGGAACGTGACCTTCGCTCCCGACGCGAGCGACGCCCACAGGTGGCCGTACTCGTGCGCGAGAAAACCGCACACCGCCGTCAGTACGCCAGCGACGACGCCGCGCTCGAACGCCCACGCCGCGGCCGTAAGCGCGACGATCGCGAGATCGCGAATGAAGAGATGGCGTGGCGGCATCAGTCCGGCGGGAGCTGCTTGAACCCGATGTAGCCCAGCCCGGCAGACGCATCGCGCGCCGCGACCAACGCCTCGAGCTCGGGGATCTGTCTCTCGAGGAACGCGATCTCGCGCATGAGGCGGTCCTTGCGCTTCTCGTCGGTCTCACTGGCGAGCGCGATTCTCCGGGCCGCGATCGTCCTGGTCAGCGGGTCGAGCGTGAGCGCTGCTTCCCACCCACGCGTGCCGACGCGTTGGCCCGCGCCGAGCTGTGATCGACCTCCGCTCGCCACCGCACGTCCGAGCAGCACCAGGCCGACGACCAGGGCAAAGCCCAGAATCAGGACGATGACGATCACCGGCATGGCGTTTCTCCTACGCGGGTGGAGGGGTGTGGCGACGCTGCTCGGTGATCGGCTCTGGAGGCGCCAGCAGCGCTGCCTTCGCCTTCTCGAGGTCGAGCTGGCCTTCCCACTTCGACACCACCACCGTCGCCACCGCGTTGCCGACGAGATTGGTCAGCGCGCGCGCTTCCGACATGAAGCGATCGATGCCCAGCA
>JAEUJS010000562.1 GCA_016792935.1 Archangium sp.
GCATCAAGCCGCGGCTGGGCATGCGTGTTCGTCTCTCGACGCGCGGCGCCGGCAAGTGGGAAGCCTCGGGCGGAGATCGCAGCAAGTTCGGCCTCTCTTCCGGCGAGCTGATGGATGCGATCGCCTTCATGCGCGAAGCGGGCTTGATGGACAGCTTCGAGCTGCTCCACTTCCACCTCGGCTCGCAGATCTCGAACATCCGCAACGTGAAGAACGCGCTGCGCGAAGTCGGCCGGTTTTATGTCGAGGTGCGAAGGCTCGGAGCGCCGCTCCAGTACATCGACGTCGGCGGCGGCCTGGGCGTCGACTACGACGGCTCGCAGACCAACTTCGCCTCGTCGATGAACTATACGACCGAGGAATACGCCAACGACGTCGTCTTCTCGGTGATGGAAGCGTGCGACGCCGCGCAGGTGCCGCACCCCAATCTGGTTTCTGAGTCAGGCCGCGCCGTCGTCGCGCACCACGCGATGCTGGTGACCGAGGTGCTCGGCAACAGCGGCTTCGACGTACCGCCGATGCCCGATCGCCTGCCTGACGGTACGCCGCAGGTGGTGAAGAACCTCTACGCTGCGTGGCGCGACGTCACCAACAAGAACCTGATGGAGACGTACCACGACGCGTCTGAATACAAGGACGAGACGCTGACGCTCTTCTCACTCGGCCACCTGACGCTCGAGCAGCGCGTGCTGGCCGAAAACCTCTACTGGTCGATCTGCCACAAGATCCTGCGCACCGCGCGCGAGACGGGCGACATGGGCGAGGAGCTCGAGAGCCTCGAGCACGCGTTGTCCGACACGTACTTCTGCAACTTCTCCATCTTCCAGTCGCTGCCCGACTCGTGGGCGATCGATCAGCTCTTCCCGGTGATGCCGATTCACCGCCTCGGAGAGCGCCCGACCCGCCGCGCGGTGTTGGCCGACATCACCTGCGACTCCGACGGCAAGATCGAGAAGTTCATCGACAAGCGCGAGGTGAAGGACGACCTCGAGCTGCACGCGCTCAACGACGAGGAGTACTACCTCGGCATCTTCCTCGTCGGCGCGTACCAGGAAATCCTCGGCGACCTGCACAACCTGTTCGGTGACACGCACACCATTCAGGTCTCGCTCGCTCCGGGCGGCGGCTACTTGATCGATCGCGTCGTCGAAGGCGACACGGTGACCGAGGTGCTCAACTACGTCGCGTACAACAAGGACGATCTCGTCGCGAAGATGCGCTCGTTCTGCGAGGCGGCCCTGCGCACCGGAAAGATCAACCTCGACGAGTCGCGCCAGATCTTGCGCGTCTACGAGGCTGGCCTCGCCGGGTACACGTACCTCGAGCGCGAAGTCGATGCGAAGAGCTTCACCGCATCGCAGCTGCGCCTGGTGCCCAACCAGGACGGCACGACCAGCACCGTGCGCACGGGGACCTGACGCTTCGTGACGCGCGCGTTCGCTTCGTCGCCGGTCGGCTCGCTCGCTTCGTGAGCAGTTGGTGGACCAGGGTCTTTCCGCCGGCGGAACCGGAGATCGGTGATGCCGTCGTGCGCCAACAGCACGCGGCGCTGCGCGACAACATGCCGCTGTTGCACGCGGTCGCTGCGCTGAATCTGGTCATCGTCGATTCGGCGCTCTGGGCCGACGGCTTTCCGTTCAAGACCTGGGCGTGGACGGGGCTGCTCTTCATCGTCTCGCTCACGCGCATCGTGCAGTGGCGCTCGCGCGTACCCAAGGAAGTCGAGCTGGCCGAGGCCGCGAAGCAACTGCGCACCGCCGAGCGCTTGATGCTGGTGGTGTGCTCGGCGACGAGCGGCTTCGCGGTGTGGGCGACGGCGACGAAGTTCTTCAGCTCGTCGGTGCTGGTGCCGATCTCACTCGTCTTCGGCTCGTTGTGCCTCGCGCACGCGATGTCGGCGCTTCCGAGAGCGGCAGTGACCGCGGTGATCGTCGGCATCGTCCCCGCGGCGATCGCCATGCTCACGTTCGGCGATGGGCTCTCGCGTTTGCTCGGCTTCAGTGCGTTGAGTGTGAGCGCGCTGCAGCTGAGCTTTCTGCGTCGCACGTACGGCGCGTTGCTCGACCTCATGCGGCTGCAGAAGCGCATGAGCGACATGGCGAGCTTCGATTCGCTGACCGGGCTCCTGTCGCGGCGCGTGGTGCTCGAGGAGATCGCCGCGCGGCTCGAGCGAAAGCAGCCGTTCGCGCTGGCGATGGTCGATCTCGATGGCTTCAAGACCATCAACGACACGCGCGGTCATGCGATGGGCGATGCGTTGCTGCGTGCGGTGAGCAAACGCTTCATGGCGTGCGGCGACGCGGTGGGCCGGCTCGGGGGTGACGAGTTCGTGGTGCTGGTCGACGGCGTGGCGGACGACGCGGCGTGCATGGCGCGCATGGATCAGATCCTCGCGGGCGCGAAGGAACCGGTGATCGTCGGCGGCACCACGCTTCAGGTCTCGGCGAGCATCGGGTACGCGCTCTCTCCGCGTGATGGCACCGAGCCGGGCACGCTCATGCGCGCGGCAGACGAGGCAATGTACGAGGTGAAGCACAGCGGGAAGGCGCGCGTGCTCGGTCACCAGCGGAGCGCCTGAGGCTGCTGCTCTTCCCTGGGCAAGGCGCTGAGCGCGGGCGGTTCAGCGTCGCCGCGTCATCGGTCACGCGTACTCGAACGTCATCGGAGCGCTGACGTCGGCGCTCAGCGACCGAGCCACAGGGCAACCGCGCGCGATCTCCTCGAGGCGTGCACGACTCGCGACCGGCGTGGCGGCGGGCAACGTGATCACCATCGCCAACGACCCGATCCGTCGCGGAGGGCCAACCATTTCCTTCACCACGCGCGCGGTGCCGCCCAGGAAACCCAGGTTTTCCTTCGCAGAGATCAAGGCCATCGTGGTCAGCGCACACGACGCGAGCGACGCGCCGATCATGTCGGTCGGAGAGAAGCTCGAGCCGTCACCACCGTTGTCCTTCGGAGGCACGGTGCGAATCACCGCCCCGCTCGGCCCATGGGTGAGCTGCGCCGTCAGCCCTTCGAGCTTCACCGTCATCTCAACGCCCATGGTGCGTACTCCTCGTTTCGCGGTCGGCCCAATGTACGATGCGAAGCCGTGAAACGCGCTCTCGTCCTTGCTGCTCTCACACTCTTTTCCTGTTCCGCGCCGATGGGTGAGCCCCAGCTCACGCTCTCGCTGAGCGCTTCCGAGATCGACGACGTCGGAGGCACGACGGTGCTTCGCATCGAGGCCACCGACCCGGCGGGTCTGGTCGGAAAGGGCTCGGTGCGCATTCATTCCAACGCCGGCTCGGCGACGACCGAGGTGCAGGAGCAGCTCGACTCCTACGGCACGGCGCGGCTGGAGTTCAGCTGCGCTCGCGCGAGCGACGCCAACTGCGTCGGCACCGTGACGCTCACCGTGGACTGGATCGTCAACGGCCGGCTCGCGACCGCCACCAAGAACGTCATCATCGTGCCGCCGACGATTCAGGTGCAGGGTTGGGAAGACGACGTGGTGTGGGATTCGGCCGCGCAGCCCACGCGCTGCAACGGGAGCGCCCCGCCGATGGCGCCCGCCTGTCAGAACGGCATGTGCGCGCGCGGCTTCGCGTGCGTCGACGGCCTGTGTCTGCTCAACGGCCGCGGCGGAGGTCTGCAGTACACGCTGCGTTTCGGCCAGTCGGTCGATCTCGATCTCCACGTCGATGAGCCGCTCGCGTCGGGCGGAATCTGCGAAGTGTACTGGGCCGATCCCAACCGCGTCGGCCGGCCGACGACGTGCAACGCCACCAGCTCGCTCGATCTCGATTCGAACGCGGGGTGCAACATCGACGGGGTCAACATCGAGAACGTGATCTTCCCCAACAACAACCTCGCGAGGCCGCTGCCCGGCACCTACGTGGCGCGCGTCGATCTGTGGTCAGCGTGCATGGCCACGATGGACATCACCTGGGAGCTCGAGGTGCGCGCTGGTGGCACTTCACGCTTCTACTGCGGCTCGTTCATGCCCGCGGAAGCAGACATGGGCTCTGCGCGAGCTGGCAGGTTGATCAGCACCATCACGATCCCCCCGCCGTGATCTCGAAGTGGCAGCGATCGCGCTCGGCGGAGACCTCGTCTTCGTCCTTCGGAGCGCGCTCGTCGGCGTAGCGCACCATCTCGTCGGGTTCCCACTTGTACGGCTCGCCATTGAGCCTGACGCGCCCTTCCGCGAGGGAACGCGTAGCGATCAACAGCGGCACCTTGGCCATGTCGCGCTGCAACGCGAGGAAGCGACCCTGCCGCTTCGCGTCGACGAAGCGCGCCTCATGCCGCGCCGCCCACGCCATGTGGAACCACGACGGGCGGAAGGCCACACCATCCAACCGCAGGCGCTTGGCCATCAGCGCCAACAGCTGCGTCATCTCGCGCGCCAGCCCGAGCCCCGGCACTTCCTGACCGGGCAACTGCGGCCGCAACGTCGAGAAGTGCGCGCGCGGATTTCGCAACGACAACCAGTTCACGAACAACACGTGGGATTCACCCAGCGTGGTCTTTCCCACCTCGAGCTCGATCAACACCACGCGTTTGCCGCTGATGGCGTCGATTCCGAAGAGGCGCGCGCGATCCCACGGAGGCACGCGATCGAGCTCGACCTCGAGCTGCTGAAACCCGAGCCGTCGCAACATCGGCAACAACCGGTAGCGCTCGAGCGCGTATTCGAGCCCTTCCGCCGTGTAGAACTCGAGGAACTTCTTCGGAGCGTGCCGCGTCGGGCCAAACCCGAGATCGGCTTCGGTGATGGTGTCTTCGTCTCCCAGCGATTCACTTGGGAGCGAGCGCTAGATGGCCGTCAACCGCGCGACGTGTGGGTAGTAGTCGGTGGGGATCGCCTCTTCGGTGTCGAACGCGAGCGCGAGCCCAACGCCCGCGAGCACCTTCCAGGCGTGTGCCGAGTAGCCACCTGCGGGCAGCCAGACCTGCGGAAGCGAGCCGAGCCTCCGAGCGACGAGCAGCTCGCGCTGACGCGTTCCCGGCAGCGAGAGATTGAACTGACCGAGGCGATCTCCCGTGAGTACGTCGGCGCCGGCGAGCACGAAGGCCAGCTCGACGCGCGGCATGCGCGACAACAACTTCTCGACGGCTTCGAGGTACTGCGCGTCGTTCGCGCCCTGCGGGAGTTCCTGCTCATCCACTCCCTTGAGCGGGCCCCAATCGGCGCCCGAGACCGAGCCAAGCCACACCGTGGGATCGGTGCCGAGGCATTCGGCCGTTCCATCGGGTGGGTGGAAGTCGAAGTCGAGCACCGCGACCTTTCCTTCGAAGCCCTCGCTGCGCAGCACGGCGATGGCGACCGCGACGTCGTTGAGCGCGCAGAAGCCCGCTCCGCGCGAAGGCGCTGCGTGGTGAAAACCGCCGAACGTGTTGATGGCCACCTGCTTCTGCTTCAACGCGAAGCGGGCGGCGTCGATGGTGCCGCCGACTCCGAGACGCAGCGTGCGCAGCACTTCATCGATGTAGACGTCGCTGGGATCGACGGCGAACACCCTGGCGAGCACGCTGGGGTCGGTCTGCAACGAGTCGAGGTACTCGGGCGTGTGGACGAGCGCGAGGTCGGCGTAGTTCGCCGCGACGGGGTTGATCACGTCAGCGGTGGAGAGCGCGCGCGCCTGCAGCAGGTAGTGCACGGCGTCGTCAGCGCGGCGGGTCTCGAGCGCGTGGGCTCCGACTTCAGCGCCCGAGATCGGCAGCCGATACGCCTCGTCGTAGAACACCCGGAGCGGTCTGCGCCTCGCAGTGTTGAACAACGCGATGAGCGGATTCACCTTCTTCTCGGGAGCGAAGACTCAGAGATCGATCTGCACGACCGCGTTGCCGGGACGCTCTTCACGATCCGACCGGCGGTCATCGTCTTCCCGCTCTTCACGCTGAATCGGGATCTCGACGGTGGGCCGCTGGCGTTCCTTGCGGAGTCGCTCCTGCTCCCGTCGCTTCAGCTCTTCGATGATGTAGGTGTCGAGCATGTTGGACCTGGGAGTGAAACGGCCGACTCAATTGTAACCACAGGTCTGACACCTTCAACCTGCGTTGAGGTTCTCGGCACTGGATTACCGGGTCCGACCAGGCCCAACCTGCTGAAACTACTTCTGACTCTCGATGCGCTTCTTGAAGTTCTCCAGAAGCTTCGGGAGTTGGCTGTCGACCAGCCCGTTGACGATCGCCTTGGGGACCAACATGCCGACCTCGACCTCGATCGAATAGGTGGCCTTGGTGGTGCCGTTGCCGCCGTCTTCGAGCACCCAACCGCCCTTGTTGTCCTTCATGAACTCGCCGTCGATGAAGGACCACGAGACCTTCTTCGGCCCCTCTTCTTTCATGTGAACGGTGTACTTGATCACCTTCACGACCTCGGCCTCGTACTGCACGTCGACCTCGTTGCCGCGGCGGTTCATGGTGCGGATCTTCTTCACCTCCGGGAGAAATTCCGGATACCGCTCGTAGTCGCTGATCACCGCCCAGCACTTCTCGACGGGAGCGTTGATGGTGATGGTCCGTTGGGCGCCAGGCATGGTGCGTGTCTCCAGGTGAAAGAGCGGTTGAACGTTACATCGGCTTCTTGTCGAAGCGGTGGGTCGCGGTGATGTGGCGCACCGTGCCGGTCTTCGAACGCATGATGACCGAGTGCGTCTCGCAGCCGTGCGCGAAGAAGCGCACGCCCTTCAAGAAGTCGCCAGTGGTGACTCCGGTGGCGGCGAACATCACGTCTCCGCGCGCGAGCTCGTCGGCCTTGTAGATCTTGTGCAGCTCTTTGACGCCCATTCGCGTGGCGCGGGCTTCTTCTTCCTTGGTGCGGAAGCGGAGCCGGCCCTGAAAGTCGCCGTCGATGCAACGCACGGCGGCCGCGCTGATCACGCCTTCGGGAGCACCGCCCGTCCCCATGAGCACGTCGACGCCGCTCTCTTCGAAGCAGGTCGCGACGCAGGCCGCGACGTCACCGTCTTCGATCAGCTTCACGCGTGCTCCAGCGACGCGCACTTCCTTGATCAGATCGAGGTGGCGCTCGCGCTCGAGGATCACCACGGTCAGCTCGCGCACGCTGCGGCCCATCGCCTTCGCGATGTTCTCGAGGTTCTCGGTGGCGCTCTTGCTGAGATCGATCGCGCCACGCGCGCGCGGACCGACGCACAGCTTTTCCATGTACGTGTCAGGCGCGTTGAGCAGGTTGCCGCGGTTGGCGAGCGCGACGACCGAGATCGCTCCCGGCCGGCCGTACGCACACAGGTTGGTGCCTTCGAGTGGATCGAGGGCGATGTCGACCGGAGCGGCGCTCTGCGTGCCCTTGCCGACCTTCTCTCCGATGTAGAGCATGGGCGCTTCGTCGCGCTCGCCCTCACCGATCACCACCACGCCTTCGATGTTGAGCGTGTCGAACGCCTTGCGCATCGCATCGACCGCCGCCTGATCAGCCTCGTCCTTCTTGCCGAAGCCCATCAGTCGCGCGGAAGCGATGGCGGCCATCTCGGTCACGCGCACCACTTCGAGCGCGAGGTTGCGATCCATCGTCAGCTGCGGCGTTTGCTCGCTCATGGTCGAAGGAGTTTCACCACGGACTCGGGAAGTCCAGTTGGTTTTCCGTTCGGGCCGATGCAGGCGTGCACGGTGTAGCCGGTGACCAGGCGCTCGCCATCGCTCTCGCGCGTCACGATGTACTCGAAGCGCATCGACGCGCGACGCAGCTCGCTGAGGTGCACGTCGATGATCAGCAGGTCTTCGTATTTCGCGGGGCGGCGGTAGTCGCAATGCGCGCTGACGACCGGGAGCCCGTAGCCGTCCTTCTCGAGCGCGGTGTAGTTGCCGCCCACTGCGCGGAAGTACTCGCTGCGGCTGAACTCGAAGAAGCGGAAATAGTTCGCGTAGTAGACGACGCCCATTTGATCGGTGTCGCCGTAGATGACGCGGAGCTTCGCCTTCACGTGCAGCGGATCACTCATGAGAGCCGGGGAAAATAGTCCAAAGGGTGGCGGTTACGTGCGAACGTCCGCCGCCATGATTCTGCGTTGGCTGACCGTCGCCGTGGCCGTGACGTCGAGCGTCGCGTTCGCAAAACCACCGAAGCTCACCGTGTTCGTCAGCGTCGACTCGTTCGGCAGCGACCTGATGTTGCGCAACCGCGGCAAGTTCAAGTCGGGCTTCGCCAAGTTGATCAACGAAGGCGCGATGTACCCGACCTCGAAGTACGAGATCGCGGAGTGCGTCACCGGCATCGGCCATACCTCGATGGTCACCGGCACCTGGCCGCACCGCCACGGAGTGGTCGGCAACAAGATGTTCAACCGCGCGACGGGAAAACTCGAGGCGGTCTTCGCGGATCCGCAACACCCGGTGCTCGACGCTCCGGCCGCGATCGAAGATGTGTCTCCGCAGAATCTGCTCGCGGAGACGCTGAGTGATCGCCTTCGTCTCCACACCGGCATGCGCGGCAAGACGGTGGCGATCGCGGGCAAGGGCCGCTCTGCCGTCGCGATGGCCGGTCGACTCGGCGATGCGTATTGGTTTCACGAGTCGGTCGGGAAGTTCGTCACCGGCACCTGGTACAAGAAGGAATTCCCGACGTGGGTGAAGACCTTCAACGACAAGAAGACGCCCGACGGCTACCACCAGAAGCGCTGGGAGCTGATGGGCAACGCGAAGGACTACCTCGGCACCGACGATCGCCCCTTCGAGAGTGATTGGTACGGCCTGGGCAAGACGTTCCCGCATCAGCTGACCGGTGGTCTCCCCTCGCCTGGGCCGCAGAGCTACAGCGCGCTGGCCTGCAGCCCGATGATGGATGAGGTGATGGTCGAGTTCGCGAAGGCGGCCATCGACGGCGAGCAGCTCGGCAAGGACGACATCCCCGACGTGTTGTTCGTGTCGTTCTCTCCGCTCGATCGCACGTACCACCTGTACGGGCCGACCTCGTGGGAGATGCAGGATCACCTCATGCGCCTCGACAAGGCGCTCGCGGATCTAATCGCCGCGGCGGAGCGTGCAGCGGGCGGAAAAGGCAACGTGCTCGTGGTGCTCACTGGAGATCACGGCGGCGCCAACATTCCCGAGGAATGGGCGTCGCAGGGCATCGAGGGCTTGCGCGTTCCTCCGGCGGGCATTCAGAAGATCTTGAATGACGAGCTCGAGAAGAAGTTCGGCGTCGCCAACCTCGTGCTCGCGATCGAAGAGGTCGACGTGTACCTCGATTGGAAGACCATCGAGGCGAAGAAGCTCGACGTGCTCGCGGTGCGGCGCTTCGCGGCGTCGGTGTTGGTGAAGCAGCCCGAGCTGCAGACCGCGATCTCGCGCGATGATCTCGAGAACGCCGAGGCCTTCACGCTCGGGCGCGTGCTGCGCAACTCGTACCACCCCGATCGCAGCGGCGACGTGATGATGATCATGAAGCCGTTCAAGGTGCTCGAGGGTGAGAAGGCCGGCACGTCGCACGGCACGCCGTGGAGCTACGACTCCGAGGTGCCGCTCTTCCTCTACGGCAAGACGGTGAAGCCCGGCATCTACACGCAGTACACCTCGCCCATCGATCTCGCTCCGACGGTGAGCGCGATCCTCGAGATGGGATCGCCCGCGATGAATGAAGGCCGCGCGTTGTCAGAGGCCGTGCAGCTCACGAAGTGATCGAGCCGCTCGTCACCATCGTCGATGACGCCTTGCCGCGCGCGACGTTCGCGACCCTGGTGCGTGCGGTGAAGGCGCTCGGTCGAGAACGCATCGTCGCCGGGTACCAGACGACGTTCTGGTGGCCGATCGATTCGGAGCCCTCCTCGCTCGTCGAGGTCGTGGCGCAGACGCTGTCTTCGCGCGTGAAGAATCGAAGGATCGCTGGAGTCGAGTGGTGGCTCTCGCGCATGCGCACCTCGAACGTGAAGGTCGACTTCCACCGTGATCGCGACAACGCGCTCTTCGATCGCGACGGCGTCGAGCGCCATCCGCTGATCAGCTCCCTGCTCTATTTGAACGAGTGCACGGGCGGGCTGCTCGCGGTGACGAGAGAGAAGCCGAACCCGCGCAATCTGGCGTTCGCTCCTTCGAGGCACGACTTCGATTTCGTCGAGCCGCGCGCGAATCGCTTCACCTTCTTCGACGGGAAGCTGACCCACGGCGTGCTCGACGCGCGCAATCAGATCCCCGGAGCGCGTCTGCCGACCGAGAAGACCTGGCGCCTGGCGATCGCGATCAACTTCTGGGAACAGCGGCCGCTGGGTGTCCCGACTTTCGGGGAGACTCGCCACTACCGCCCGCTCGCACTGAAGGGTAAATCTGGTCGCAGATGAAGTGGCTCGCCGCCATCGCCGTGTTGTTCACCAGCGTCTCTGCCTTCGCGGCCGACGACGACGTGGCAGCTCCGCGCGACGGCGACCCGTTCACCATCGGGGAGAGCAACCGCCTCTCACTCTCGTGTCCGCACGCCTTCGCGAAGACCGAGGTGGTTCAGCGACTCGGCTACCTGTTCGCGTATTGGAAGAAGCGCTTCAACATCAAGAGCGAGTGGCACGGTGACCGCGTATTCCTGAGCGGCTCGGTGTACGGCATCAAGATCGAAGCGATCTTCGCGATCGACGAGACCAACGTGACCGCGTTCGCTTCGGATCCTGGCTGGCCGTGGCGCGGTCAGGTGATCGGGTACGTCGATCGGAAGCTCAAGAAGTACATGCATCCGACCTACGACGAGCCGTGAGCTGATCAGCGCTTGCGCACACTGTCGCACCTTCGGCGCAGGTGTCGGCCCTGATCAGGCGATTCGCCCAGCAGCCGCGCTGTTGATGTGGCCGCTCCGGAGGCGGCAAATCGGCCTTGGAAAACAGGAACTTTACAGGTCGCCTCGCCTGATCAAAATGCACGCTACATGTCTGAAGTACCGCCTCCGCAGTCCCTCGGTCTGACGCGCTTTCACCAGCGCCTGATGGCCGAGGAGCTCACCTCGAAGTCGTCAGATGGCCAGTCGCGCGTGATGCGCGCGGTCGCCGAGGCGAAGGTCGATCTCAATCCGCACCAGCTCGAGGCGGCGGTCTTCGCGATGGACTCGTTGTCGCGCGGCGGCTGCATGCTCGCGGACGAGGTCGGGCTCGGAAAAACGATCGAGGCCGGCATCGTGATGGCGCAGCTCGCCAGCGAAGGGAAGAACCGGATCCTCGTGCTCGCTCCGGCGACCCTTCGTGCGCAGTGGCAGAGCGAACTGAAGGAGAAGTTCGATCTCGAGAGCGCCGTCGTCGATGGCCGCACCATTCGCGCGACTGGAAATCCGTTCGATCAGCCGGTGCCGGTGGTGATCGCGTCACACCCGTTCGCGGCGATTCGTCAGGAGCTCGTCGCGCAGATTCAGTGGGATCTCGTCGTCATCGACGAAGCGCATCGACTCCGTAACGCGCACAAGCCCGGCAACAAGATGGGTAAGGCGCTCAAGGCCGCGATGGGCAAGGCGCCGCGGTTGTTGCTGACCGCCACTCCGCTGCAGAACGACATGAGCGAGCTGTTCGGGCTCATGTCGCTGGTGGACGAGGCGATCCTCGGGCCGGAAGAAGCGTTCCGCGCGCACTTCCCGATCGATCCCGAGAACGGTGCGCTGACGGATCAGGCGCAAAAAGAAATTCGTCAGCGCCTCGCTCCGATCGTGCAGCGCACGCTGCGTCGTCAGGTGCGCGAGTACGTGAAGTACACGAACCGCCGCTCGGTGGTCGAAGACTTCACGCCGCTCGCCGAGGAGCAGATGCTCTATGACGACGTGAGCGAATACTTGCGTCGCAACGAGTGCGCGGCGATCGAGCCCGGCAAGCGCACGCTGCTCACGCTGGTGTACCGAAAGCTGCTCGCGAGCTCGACGTGGGCCATCGCTCCGACGCTGCGGAAGCTCTCAGAGACGCTCGAGAAGAAGCTCGAGGCCGCCAAGCTCGGCAAGGAAGCGACCGCGTTGTTGTTCGAGCCGGAAGAGGCCAACAACTTCACCGAAGAAGCGGAGGAGTGGAGCGACGACGACAAACCGCGCGGCAACGTCATCGCCAACATGCAGCGCGAGGTGTTCGAGCTGCGGAACTTCGCGGACCGCGCTGATCGCATCAAGGTGAACGCCAAGGGCGAGGCGCTGAAGCGCGCTCTGGATCGCGTGTTCACCGTCGCGCGTGCGCACCAGTGGCCCGAGAAGGCCGTGGTGTTCACCGAGAGCAAGCGCACGCTCGAGTATCTGGAGAAGCTGCTCAGCGCGCACGGCTACGAAGGGAAGATCGCCAAGCTGACCGGAGACGCCGGCACTCCCGAGGCGCGCCGTGATCTCGTGCAGCGCTTCCGTGATCAGGCGCAGATCTTGTTGATGACCGAGGCGGGCGCAGAGGGGCTCAACCTGCAGTTCTGCAATCTGGTCGTGAACTACGACCTGCCGTGGAACCCGCAGCGCGTGGAGCAGCGCATTGGTCGTTGCCACCGCTACGGCCAGCAGCGCGACGTGTTGGTGCTGAACTTCTTGAACCGGTCCAACGCGGCCGACGCGCGCCTCTACGAGCTGCTGGAACGGAAGCTCAATCTCTTCGACGGCGTGTTCGGCGCGTCAGACGAGATCCTCGGAGCGCTGGAGAGCGGCGTCGATTTCGAGAAGCGCGTGCTGGAGATCTACCAGTCGTGCCGCATGCCCGAAGACATCAACGCGGCGTTCGATGCGCTGCGGAAAGATCTCGATCGGCAGATCGATCAGCGCATGACCGAGACGCGCGCGATGTTGATCGAGCGCTTCGACGGTGAGGTCCGCAAGCGGCTGCGCATCGCGAGCGATCAGGCGCGTGAGCTGGTCAGCAAGCGCAAGCAGGCGGAGAAGAACTTCACCGGAGCGGTGCTCGGCAAGGCCGCCGTCAGCCGCACGCAGCTCGCGCTCGCGGCGAAGGAAGTGCGCGCGCGGACGGATGACGCCGTCACGCAGGTGGTGATCGATGGCTCCACCCTGCCCCTCAAGCTCGAAGCGCTGCAGGGCAAAGAGGGCTGGTGGTACGCGTACCGCTTCGACATCACCGGCTTGAAGCCCGAAGAGCGCGTGGTGCACGTGGTGTGCACCAGGTACGGCGAGGGCTTCCGCGTGGTGCCGTGGCAGGACACCGACGTGATGATCAAGGCGAGCGCGCGTGAGGAAGACGCAGGGCGCAACCCAAGCGCGAATCTGCCGACGCTGGAGCACGAGAAGGCGTTGATGGCGATCAAGGACGAGCTGACGCGCGCGGCCGAGCGGAAGAACATGCTCGAGCTCGACGCGGCTCGTGATCGCGCTGATCGCTTCGCCGAAGACTGTCTTTACACGCCGCGCCAGCAGGTCGAGCGTGCGCGCGCGGAGTGGGAAGAGGCGCGGCAGGTGGTGCAGACGCTCGAAGATCCGACCGAGCGCATCAAGGCGCGCGCGACGAGCGAGCGGCTGGAACGTGAGTACCGGCGCAAGCTGACCTCGCTGCGGCAGGCCGAAGAGCAGCGCTACGCCGAGAAAGATCGCACGCTGTCCGCGCTGGCGACGAAGGCGAAGGTTGTCACGGGGCGAGCGCTGATCGCGACCGCGTACTTCCGCGTCGAGTGACCTGCACTTCTGAGCCGCGCTTTCTGGCCGCACGGTCCACGTGACGAGGTGAGATCGAAGCCATGAGTCGATCAGCACGCGTCGAAGTCGCCGCCACGGGCCGCTCGACGTGCGTTCACTGCGGCAAGTTGATCGCCAGGGGCGAGCACCGTCTGCTGCTCGACCCCGCGCGGTTTGGCCAGCGAGCGGAGTTCTTCCACCTCGCCTGCGGACTCGAGACGCACCCCAAACTCGCGAAGGGTGCGCTGGCGGCCGCGGGCGTTCCGGTTCCCCAGAAGGCGCCGACGATCGCGATCGCGACGCTGCCGCCGAACGTACGTCAGGGGCTCGATGCGCGCCCACACGATGAGGCGACGCGGCGCGTGTATGCCGATTGGCTCGAAGGCCAGGGCAACGCGCTCGGGTCGTTCATCAACGCGTCGCTCGACGGTCGCGAGAAGGACGCCATGAAGCTGCGCAAGGCGCATCAGGCCGAGTGGCTCGGTGGGGTCGCTCCGGCTGCGTTTCAGTGGAAGCGCGGGCTGGTCGAGAGCGCGTCGATCAACGCTCGCGCTCCGAATGAATTGGCTCGGCGGATCAGCGAAGTGCTCGCGCTCCCAGCGTGCGCGTGTCTCGAGACCCTCGAACTCCCGGGGCCGATCGACGCTGAGGGCTATGCCGCCGTCTCTCGCGCTGCGCCGCGTTCGCTCGTCGACTTCACGGCGTTGCTGCAGCCCGGGATCGAACAGCTCACCCTGCCCTCGCTGACCACGCTCACGCTCTTGTTCGAGAAGAAGCAGACGCCGCTGGAGCTGACGGCAGATCGATTTCCCGCGCTGCGATCGCTCTTCCTCGCGAAGCACTGGAACCGGGAAGCGCTCGACGAGGCGACGTTGATCGCCATCCGCGACCTGCCGATCTTGAAGCAGCTCACCGAGTTCTCGTTCGTCGCGAAGCTGATCGACCCGGCGCTCGCTCCGAGTTTCATGAAGGGTGACGACCTCTTCTCTGCCGCAATCAAGCGAACGTGGCGCGGTTGACCATGTGCGCGTTCGTGCGACTGCGTGCTGGCGCTACAGTGAGGCCATGTTTCGCCTGCAGTCAGAGGACGCGCTGAAAGCCGCGTTCCGCCCGAAAGATGCGCTCCTCGTCGAGCCGCCCGCGGGCCTGAAATATCCGTTCGCGGTGCTCGACTACCTGTCGTGGGTGCACCCCGCCGGTGGAGGCCTGGTGTTCATCGTCTTCGCTACGCCGGGTGGAACGCCGACGGGCATCGCCTTCACGTCGAACGGAGGCACCACCGCGGCGATCGCCCAGATGTGCGACTGGTGTCACACCGTCGGCGTGGGCACGCAGGTCGGTCTGCTCACCGCACGCCTCAACGCGAACAAACGCGTCGGCATGCACCTGTGCGCTGACCTGAGCTGCCGTCAGAAGATCGAAGACGAAGCGAACCGTGCGGGGCGCTCTCCAGTACCGGCGCTCAAGAAGCTCGTCGAGAAGATCGGTCTCTTCGCGAGCAGCAGCCTGAAGATCGACCTCAACCGGCCCTAGCGACCGAGACGCTTCAGCGGTTGCTTCGTCACCTCGGCGATGAGTTCGAAGTCACGATCGCAGTGCCACAACACCGCTTTCGCTGCCTCGGCCGCAGCCGCGGAGATCAAGTCGATCGGTGACGGGCCTCGGTGGTAGCCGCGCAGCGCCAGACGGCCCTGCACTTCGAGGGCACGCTCGACGATCTCAGGCGAAACCGGAACGATCGACAGCGTCGAATACTCCTCCCGAAGCTCGGCGTGCTCCTTCGCGTCACGTGCGGAACGGAGCAACTCGAGGACGAGAAGGTCGGTGACGACGACGGCTCCAGCCGCGATCGCGTCAGCAACGGCGTCGGCGACCTGCGGTCGCGCGATTCGCGCCCACACGCTGGTGTCGATGAAGGCCAGGCTCATCAGCGCTTCCGACCGAGCGTCCCCGTCGGCAGCGCCTGAACACGCAACCGCTCGCGTTCGGCTGGAGTCGGCACCGGCAGGTCGCCCTTGCGAATGCGGTCCACGAGGCGAGCGCGTTTCGTCGCAGCCACGACCTCACGCAGCGCCGCGTTGACGGTCGCCGACAGCCCCTCGGTCCGCAAGACGCGAGCAGCTTCCTCGAAGGCTTCGGTATCGATGTTGAGGGTGGTCCGCATGCGCATCACTTTACTGCACTTGTGATGCGTCAGGGAGGCATCACTACACCTTCAGCCTGATGGCGCCAGGCAGGATCGTCATCGTGCACGGCAGCGTGCCTGGCTGCTCTCCGTCGCAGTCGATCAACACGCGCTCACTGCTCTCGGCGACCACCTTCTTCGCCTTGAGACACCGCGTGCCGTTCCACTTCACGTGCGCGCCCGAATAGACGCCCTTGCTCTTGATGACGAAGTCCTTGAGGCCGTAGCCCTGCCACACCGTGACGTCGAAGATACCGTCGCTCACGTCGGCTTCCGGAGCGACCTTCATGCCGCCTCCGAAGAACTTGCCGTTGGCGACCGAGAGCGTCGTGATCTTCAGGTTCTCGGGCTCGGCGTCATCGAAGCGGATCGAGATCGCCTGATCGTCGTATTTGCTGAGCGCCTTGAGCGAGCCGAGCATGAACGAGATCGTTCCGCCGAAAGCCTTGCTGGTGCGGTTGACCTCTTCGTCGACCAGACCGCTGACGCCGAAGCTGCAGATGTTCGCGAAGTAGCGCTGCTGCGTGCTGCCGTCGTGCGCGCGGTACTCGACGAGCCCCACGTCGAACGGCCGCGTGTCGGGCGTCTGCAGCCGACGAATCGCCGCGCCTGAGTCGAGATCCCAATCGAAGGTCTTGCGGAAATCGCCACCGGTGCCGCGCGGGAGCACACCGAGCGCCGCCTGCGGGTTGATCGCCTTGCCGTTCTCGAAGAAGCCGTTCACCACTTCGTTGATGGTGCCGTCTCCGCCGACCGCGACGATGCACTCGTAGCCGTCCTTGATGGCGTGACGCGCGATGTGCATCGCGTCCATCGAGCCCTTGGTGAACTCGACGCCGAAGTCCGACAGCGTGCGGCCGATGGTTGCGGCGAGCTCAGCCCAGCGCTTGCCGGTCGCTCCGTTGGCGCTCTTCGGGTTCACGACGAAGAAGGTCTTCATGTCTCGCCTCGCTTCTGATCGGGTTCACCCAGCGGCTGCGGCCGCTGATCCGCCCACCGGCGCAAGAGCGCCATCAAGTCGTACGACTTCCTGCCTGCGCGCTCGAACATGCGCTTGCTCGTCGCACACGCGGTGACCACGGCCACATCTCCCTGCGCGCCCGCGACTTCGATCGCCTGTCGTCGCGCGACCTCGACGGCCACGTCCGGCATCGTGCGCGGCAAGAGTCCACCGCCACCTGCGCAGCCGCCTTCACGACGAATCGAGGCGGCTTCCGTGACCTTGGTCACCGCCTTCGCGAGCAGCGCGCGTGGTTGATCGTACTGGCCCAGGCCTCGTCCGAGGTGACACGCGTCGTGGTAGCCGACCGTCTCCTCGAGCGGAGGATGGTGCGGCGCGTGCGCGAGGTTGTCGGCGAGCACTTCCACCACGGTGCGGATGCGCGTCTTCAGCTGCACTCCGAACTGCGGGTAGACGACGTTGAAGGTGAAGGCGCAGCCCGGGTCGAGCACCGAGAGCTCGGGCACGTGCTCGAGGACCGCGGCGTTGGCCTGCGCGTGCTCCTTGAACGCATCGTGCGAGCCGGCGGCGTAGAGCGGATAGCCGCAGCAGCGCGAGCTCACCTTCGCGACTCCCATCGGAGCGCCGAACGCTCTCGAGACGGCGAGCGTGTCTTCGATCAACTCCGGGCGTTTCACCAGCGAGCTGCAGCCGGGGAAGAGTGGATAGCGAACGGGCGTGTCGCTCTTCCAGGTATCGACCAGAGAGGAGAGCTCTCGGCCGAACGGATTCTGCGACTGGGAAAACGTCGCCAGCGTCGAGGCGGAGCCCTTCGGCTGCAGGCCCGCTTTGATCGTCTCTTCACGCGCGGCGAAGAGCGCGTCACCGACCGTGTTCTCGTGTTTGCAGAAGCTCGAGCAGCGCATGCAGCCGGTGCAGGCGTGCACTGCTTTCGAAGTGCCGGCGTCGATGGGCCGCTTGCCTTCGTGCACCAGGTGCGCGGCCGTCATCTTTCCCCACGCCGACAACGACTCGGAGTGCGACGCCTCGGAGACCGGGCACGAGAAGCGACAGACCTTCGGACAGAAGGCGCAATACGTGTACGCCTGATCGTGGCGATCCATCGCGGTCATTGGATGTGCTCCCTCACCCCGACCCTCTCCCCAAGGGAGAGGGAGTTCTCACCTCGAACGATCGCGATCATGAGGCACCTCCGAAGAGGCCGCGTGCGTCGAGCGGCAGGAGACGACCGGCGAGCGAGGTCCACGTCGAGGGCGTGTCGAGCTGGAGACCTTCGACGTCTCCTCGCGCGACCACGCTCGTCAAGGACACGCGGAAGAGCTGCAGCGGCTTCTTCGATTCGAGCGCGCTGCGCACCGCGTCCCACGTCGTCTCGTGTTCCACGTCCACTGGCGCCTCACGCTCTGCTTCTCCTGAGGGGCGGCCACCCGCGGCGTCAGCGCAGCGATGAAGCAATTCGCGATCACGTTCGACTGCACCGACGCTCGCGGTCCAGCGCACTTCGGCGACGACTCGACCGGAACGCGGATCGACGTGCATGCGCCACGGCCAGAAGCCTTCGGCCACTGCGCGTTGCATCGCGGTGACGAAGCTCTGCGGTGACGGGAAGCTCCAGGTGCCGCGCACGTCGTTCTCGGGGAGCGGGATGCAACGCACGACCGCCGACGTACAGAGGGCGAGACGTCCATGTCCGCCGAGCACCAGCGCCGACAAATCGGGGCCTGCCGCTGAACGCGGAGCGCGTGACGTTTCGAGACGACGACCATCGGGAAAGATCGCCGTGATCGAAGTGCAGATCGGCTCGAGCCGACCTCCGGGAATCGAGCGCAGGCCGGCCCACGGACCTTCGAGGAATTCTCCCAGGCGCAGCTGCATCGCTGCGGGCGAGAGCGGGCCGACGGTGAGCGCGTGCGGCTTCAACTTCGCGTCGAGATCGGAGAGGCGCCACCCTGCTCCCGCTTCGACCGTCATCGAGTTCTTCGCGATCTCCGAGAGAGACGTCAGGCGGGCTCTGGAGAGCGCCATGTCTTGGTGAAGTTTCACGCCGCGATCGGCGAGCACGTGGACGACTTCGATCAGCTCGCGCTCGTCTGCTGGTTCCGCGACGAGCGCTCCGTTGATGCGTTTGGCCCAGGAGCCGAGAGACGCGTTCGACATCAGAGTCCCAACTTTCCCGGGTTCATCACCCCGTCGGGATCGAACACGTCCTTGATGCCGCGCAGCGCGTGACGGCCTTCTCCGAGCGCGTCCTGCATCGCTCCGGCTTTGAGCACGCCAACGCCGTGGTGGTGGCTGACGTTGCCTCCGGCGCTCACGGCTGCGGCGAGCGCCGTGCGCCACAGCTGGTGGTAGCGCTCTTCCATTTCCTTCTCGTCGCCACCTGACCCAACGAACGAGAAGTAGAGCGAACAGCCGTCGGCGTACGCGTGCGAGAAATGGCAGAGCACGAACGCGTATTGCGATGCGGCCTCGTGAACGCGCTCGTAGACCTCGTGTACGCGCTCCCACGGCGCGGCGATCTCCATCGTGTCGGCGAACGTGCCGGACTCGATCAACCGCGACATCCGATACGACACGTCGTACCGCTTCTTGAACCACGCGCGGCCCGGGTCTTCGCCGAGATCATCGGCGCCGAGTTGACGACAGATCGAAGTCGCGGCGCGGTCTTCAGCTTCAGCGCGCGCGGGGTCTCCTTCGAACATCAGAATCAAGCGACTGCGGGAGAACGCGCTCTGCAGCTTGTTCATCACCGTCGGCCGACCGAGCGTCTGCTTCGTCACCTGCCGCAACAGCGCGGGCACCACGTTGCGAAGCAGCGACGATCTCTGACTCGGAGGCGTCGCCGCTCTTCCCGGCTTCCCCTTACCGACGAACGCGGTGTCGAACGGATCGTAGAGACGCACCACGGCCGGCCGCAGCCCCTCGCGGAAGAGGAGTCGAATCGCTTCGAGCCCGGTTTCCACGCTCTTGAACTCGAAGCCGTGAAACACACGCCCCGCCGGAAACGGAAACACGCGCAGCTTCGCGCTGGTGAACGCGCACAACGTGCCTTCGGACCCCACGAGCAGCGGGAGCAGATCAGGCCCGCTGAACGGTCGCTCGGGCGTCTCGAGTCTTTCGCCAGTGCCGAGCACCACGCGCGCGCTCAACACCATGTCTTCGATCTTTCCGTACTTGCTCGAGAATTGGCCGGCGCTTCGTGCGGCGAGCCAACCACCGACCGTCGAGGTCGCGATCGACGACGGGAAATGTCCGAGCGTCCACCCGCGCGAGTTGAGACGACGCTCGAGGGTTTCTCCGAGCACGCCCGCGCCCACGACGACCGATCGGTGTTCGACATCGACTTCAGAGATTGCATCGAAGCGCTTGAGATCGAGCGTCACTCCGCCCTGCAGCGCCCACGTTCCGCCGCACACGCCAGAGCCGGAGCCATACGGAATCAGCGCGATCTTCTTCGCGCGCGCGACCTTGATCACCGCGGCGACTTCGTCGTCCGTCCCCGGCCACACCACCGCATCAGGAGGCGGCGGAATCTTTCCCTGCCGAATCCACAACAGCCCGAGCGGCCAACAGTCACGCGCGTAGCTCAGGCGATCGAGGTCGTCGGTCGAGAACCGGCCACCCACCGCGGCGGAGAACTCAGCGCGCGCGTCGAGAACGGCGCTCCGTGGCGGCGGAAGTGCGGCTGCAGGCACGTTCGACAGGCGCGTCATCGACGGTCGGACTCATAGCAGCGGCTCCCGCGTCGAGTGACGAATTGCTACCCAACGCCGTCGCCCCAAGGGGCTTCGAAAACGTCGCCGCGGTGATAGACGACCAAGCCGATGCGCCGCCGCCTCTTCCGTACCGCCGTGGGTTTCACCGGCCTCGTGCTCGCGTTGCTGCTGGTCGTATCCGGAGTCGGTTGTGCGCTCTCAGCGCCGACCTGGAAGGGTCAGGTCACGCCCCACTTCGACGGGGCGAAGTTCATGACGCCGGGCGCTCCGAAGAAGAAGGGCGGCTTCGATCTCGAAGGGCTCGGCTCGCTCATCAGCTGGCAGTTCGGCCGCAAGCCGGGGCCGTGGAAGACCTTCCGCGAAGAGAAGCCGGGCCCGCCGCCGCCGTACGAGGTCGCGAAGGGCCAGATGCGCGTCACGTTCATCAACCACGCGACCACGCTCATTCAGCTCGACGGCGTGAACGTCCTCACCGATCCGATCTACGTCGCGCGCGCGAGCCCGTTCGATTTCGTCGGCCCGCATCGCGTTCGCCCGCCGGGGATTCGCTTCGAAGATCTCCCGCGCATCGATGTGGTGGTGCTCTCGCACAACCACTACGACCACATGGACATCAAGACGCTCGAGAAGATCGCCGTCACGTGGCCCGGCGTGCAGGTCTTCGCGGGCCTCGGCAACAAGCCGTTCCTCGAGCAGCACGGCCTCATCAACGTCAGCGAGCTCGATTGGTGGGAGACGCGTGAGGTGAAGGGCATCACAGTGCACTCGGTGCCCAACCAGCACTTCAGCAATCGCGGCGTGTTCGACGGTGACGGCACGCTGTGGTCGGCGTGGGTCTTCGAAGGCACTGGCGGCAAGGCGTACTTCGGAGGCGACACCGGCTACGGACCGCACTTCGCGAACGTCTCCGAGAAGCTCGGGCCGATGCGGCTCGCGGTGCTCCCCATCGGCGCGTATTCGCCCGAGTGGTTCATGAGCCCCATTCACATGTCGCCCGTCGAGGCGGTGCAGGCCGCGCTCGATCTCAAGGCGGTGACGGCCGTGCCGATGCACTACGGCACCTTCCCGCTCGCCGACGATGGAGAGACCGAGCCCGTCGAGGCACTCCAGAAGGCGATGAAGGAAAAGCCCGCGCCCTTCGTGGTGCTCGACTTTGGCGAGGGCAGAGACGTCCCGGAGGCAGCGCCGTGAAGAAGCTC
>JAEUJS010000613.1 GCA_016792935.1 Archangium sp.
CGTCGTGCAGTCCGGCCCCGCGCATCAGATCGACGCCAACGAGTTTCACGCCATGCGCAGCGCGTTCGTGCCCGCGGCGTTCAAGGTGCTGCGGAAGATCTGCATCGATCTCTGCGCGCGGCTCCGTCAGACCAACGAGCGCATCGTGCCGTCGGGAAATTCGGGAGTGAACACGCCTCCGCTCCCGCCCGGCCCGCGGCCCGACACCGCGATGCTCGATCGCTACCCGCCCTTCAAGGGCCTGCCCGCGGTCGTGAAGTTCGCGCTCGCGCAGAAGCTCGAGGTCATTCACCTCGAAGACATGACGCCGATTTTTGCCGAGGGCGAGAAGAGCGATGGCGCGTACTTCATCGTCGAAGGAGAGGTCTCGGTCGGTCGCAACGGCAAGACGCTCGCCAATCTCCCCTCGGGCACGATGTTCGGCGTGGTGGCCTGCATCGACGAAGGCGTTCGCTCGGCGAGCTGCGTCGCGACCGGGCCCGCGTTGCTGCTCAAGATGAGCGATCGCGACTTCGATCACCTCTTCGCCTCGGGTCACCGCTTCGCGTTTCAGATGGTCGATCTGCTCGCGCGGCAGCTGGTGCAGCACCTGCGTGACGCGAACCAGATGTTGCCGTTGCCGGGCCGCTCGTCGGGCATCGCCAAGGTCGCCAAGCCGGTCGAGAACATGTTGCCGTCGGAAGCCGGCCCCGAAGACATCGACGCCATCAGCACCGAGCTCGAGGTCGAGACCGCGCTGCCCATCGAGATGGAGCTGGATCTCGGCGAGTTCACTTCGGAATCCGAAGTGCTGGGGTAGCTCTTGCCTGCCTGCGAGCAGGCCGTTAGTGGAGACGCCATGTCCGTGAACATTCAGCTCGAGTGGACCCCGAACCCTTCGACCCTCAAGTACGTGGTCGACACGTCGCTGTTGCCGCGCGGCGCGATGAACTTCACGACGCGTGACGTGGCGATCGAGAAGTCGCCGCTCGCCGTGCGCCTCTTCGACATCAAGGGTGTCACCGGCGTGATGCTCGGCACCAACTTCGTCACCGTCACCAAGGGCGATGAGGGCGAGTGGGATGAACTCAACGACGGCGTGATGCTGGCGCTCGAGAAGCACCTCACCGACGGCGACGTGGTCGTGAAGCCCGAGGTGCTCGAGGCGTGGCAGGCGGCCAGCGCGGTGGTCGGCGGCGGCGCGATGGAGCAGCGCATTCGTGAGATCCTCGACGCTGAGATTCGTCCCGCGGTCGCGATGGATGGCGGCGACATCACCCTCGATCGCGTCGAGAACGGCACCGTCTACCTGCACATGCAGGGCAGCTGCGCGGGGTGCCCATCGTCCACGGCGACGTTGCGCATGGGCATCGAGACGCGTCTCAAGGAAGCCATTCCGGAGATCGTGGAAGTCGTCTCGGCGTGAAAGCGCGAGGCTCGACCTGGGGCGAGCCGAGGCAATCGGTTGGCGCGAAGCAGGTTCGGCGCGAGCTGCTCGAGAACCAGTCCATCGAGTTGTTGAAGACGCTGCACCTCGTCACGCGTGACGGGCAGCTCAACGCCGACGCGCGTCGCAAGTTGAAGCAGGTGAATCACTTCGTCGGATTGCTGACGCCGGCGCTCGATGACGCGTTGGAGCGCTTCGAGAAGCCGTTGGTGGTCGACGTCGGGAGCGGCAACGCGTACCTCGGCTTCATCCTCTACGAGCTGTTTCTGAAGCCGCGCGAGAACGGTGAGCTGCTCAACGTCGAGTCGCGCGACGAGTTGACCGCGAAGGCAAAGGAACGGGCGTCAGCGCTCGGCTTCTCCCGCATGCAGTTCGAGACCGCGCAGATCGCGAAGGGGAAATACCCCGAGAAGATTCACGTGCTGACCGCGCTGCATGCGTGTGACACGGCGACCGATGAGGCGATCTCGGTCGCGCTGGAACACAAGGCCGAGCACATCGCGCTGGTGCCGTGTTGTCAGGCCGAGGTCGCGCAGCAGCTCAAGGACGCGCGCCCGAAGGTCGACTCGGCGATGCAGTCGCTCTTCTCGCATCCCTGGCATCGGCGGGAATTCGGGTCGCATCTCACCAACGTGATTCGCGCGCTGGTGTTGGAGGCGAACGGCTACCAGGTCACGGTGACCGAGCTCGCGGGCTGGGAACACTCGCTCAAGAACGAACTCATCCTCGCGCGGCGAACCGGTCAGCCGAACGGCATCGCGAAGAAGCGGCTCGAGTCGCTCCTCTCCTCGACGGGAGTATCGCCATCCAAGCTCCCTCTCCCCCGCGGGGGAGAGGGCCGGGGAGAGGGCTGAACCTGCCATCGCTCTTCGCAGGCACCACCCCCGGTCTCGAGCGAGCGCTAGCCGCCGAGCTCGAATTGCTGGGCTACTCGGGCAACATCGTCAGCGGCGGCATCGAGACTGAAGGCGACTTTCGTCACCTCAATCTCTGGTCTCGCATCGCGAGTCGCGTGCTGATCAGAGTTGCAGAAGTGCGGAGCGTCGATGATCTCCGCCGCTTGAAGCTCGACGCGTATGGCACGCAATTCGAGATCGACGCCTTCGGAGAAGACGCCGCGAAGTGGGGCAGTGCGCTGCCTTCGAAGGTCGGAGCGCCACGGCTCGCCTTGCGCGGTCTCAAACGCGGCGGCTGTCAGGTGAGCATCGACACCACCGGAGAGCTGCTCCACTTCCGCGGGTATCGGCAGGAAGTCGGCCGCGCTCCGATGCGCGAGACGCTGGCTGCGGGGCTGTTGCAGCTCGCGCAGTGGAAGCCGGGCGAGACGCTGTGGGACGTGATGTGCGGCAGCGGGACGATCTTGATCGAAGCGGCGGAGCGAGCGGCGGGTCTCGCTCCGGGTCGCAACCGCACCTTCGCCTTCGAGCAGTTTCCCTCGCACGACGCGGCTTCATGGAAGGCGATGTCGCGCTCGACGGACGCGGTGAAGACGACGCTGCTGGGAAGCGATCTCAACTCCGGAGCGCTGGGCACCGCGCGTCGCAACGCGAAACGTGCGGGTGTCTTCGAGTCGCTGACGCTGGAACGGATCGACGCGACGAAGCTCCCACGCAGAGAAGGGCCGGGGCTGATCATCGCCAACCTGCCGTACGGAAAACGCGTCGGAGAGCGCGACGAACTGGGTCAGCTCTACACGCGGCTGGGAGAGTCACTGAAAGCCTCGTGCGCCGGTTGGTACTTCGCGTTCCTGCTCGAAGAAGGCGCGGAACACCTCGGCCTCGACATTCAGGAAGCGCATCGCGTGTCGAACGGCGGCATCGACTGTGAGTTGTTGCTCGGACAAGTGACGTAGAGTCGCGCGCGCATGTCAGGCGAACGGACGCGACCCGAGCGGCAGTACGGCACCGATGAGGTGCAGGAGATTCTCCAGCGCGCCGCTCAGCTCGAGCAGAAGAAGCAGCTCGAGCGCCCGACGCTGAGCGCGAACGAGATCGAACACCTCGCGAAGGAGTCGGGCATGGACCCCGCGATGGTGAAGCGCGCCATCGCCGAGTTCGAGGTGAAGGGCGCAGAGAAGAGTCTGGGGACGCGGCTGGCCGGTGCTCCGCTCAAGCGCGTGTTCGAACGCGAAGTCGAGGGAGAGATCACCACCGCGGTTCATGAGTCGCTCGCGCACGACATTCGCGCGGCGCTCGGAGAAGCGGCGCTGATGAGTCAGGTCTCGGCCGTGGGGCGCACGCTCACGTGGACGGCCTTCAGTAAACGGGGCGTCATCGAGCTGCACATCTTCCCGCGCGATGGGAAGACCGTGATTCGTCTGTCGGTCGACTCACGTCAGCTCGCAGGCGGCTTGTTCGGCGGGCTCATCGGCGGCATCGGAGGCGGTCTCGGCGTGAATCTCGTGTGGATGTTGCCGACCGTCGGTCATCTGCCCTGGTACGCCGGAATCGCAGGCCTCGGCGCGACCATCGTCGGAGCCTGGGGCCTGGCGCGCACGATCTACGTTCTCGCCTCGGGGTCGATCGCGCGGCGTGCCGAGGCGCTGATGGACACGCTCGAGCGCACCGTGCGCGCCAACGTCGCGCCGAAGTGAATTGATTCGCGGGCCTTCGCGAATGCATTCGCGTCGATGACGAAGTGCCACTGCGAGTTCGCCGTGTTGCGACGGCACGTGCGCTGCTGTGCGCCCGCGTCGGGACGTGACGTTCGAAGAGTCCTGGTGAGGGTGAACTGCGCCATGTTCAGCGAGATCCGGTACCGCCTCGAAGGTCGTCTCGAGCTGCTCGAAGGCGTCGTGCGCAACGCCACGGCCGTGCTTCAAGGGTTCAAGCGAGGAGAGTCTGGGCATCTGGCCGAAACGGTGAGAGCGCTGAAGAGCGCATCAGTCGCCCGGGCAGAGCACCACGCGCGTCGGTTCGAGCATCAGTCGGACGACGTGCGCGCTGCCCTCGAGTCGCTCAGTGCGTTGCGCCGTGAAATGCGGCGCCTCCTCGTCGAGCGCGCACGTGCGCTGGCGCTGCAGGAGGACGGAAGCGAAGAGGAAATCGCTGCGCGGATCGCGGCGGACCCGATTCGGCGATTCACGGAGCTGGAGTGGCCTCCGCTCGCGGTGCTCACGCGCCGCGGCCTCTGTCTGGCACTGGCCTCACTCGTGGCGACGGAGTTGGCCTTCTTCGTCGATCAATCGCTCGCAGCGTGCGTCGCCGCCATCGCCGTCGGGGCCTGGCTGTGGTTCATCGCTGCTCACGCTGCGTACCTGCGTGGTCCGATCATCCTCACGCGAACGCGGCTCATCGTCGGGCGCCGCGCGTTCGCCATCGCCGAGATGCGGAAATTGGTGCTCCACATTCTCCACTTGCCCTCGCTGGAGATCCTTCATCAGGACGCGAGCACCACGACGTTCAGCCGGCCTCCGCGGTGGTTGCTCGACGAGCTGCGCAGCCAGGGTGTGCCGTGTGAGCGCCGATGGGGTGTGCTCTCGCTCGATTGACGTCGGTGCGATGGGCATCAGAACGCGAAGCCGCTGATCGCCGCCTGGTACACGCGCCCGCGCCCCTCGGCGTAGAAGTCGAGGATCAACATCACCAGCGCTTCGGCGGCGAGCGTGAGGCCGGCGCCGAGCGCGAAGTCGGACTTGCTGATGCCGCCGACGCCGCTGAGCGCCACTCCGCCGAAGAAGAGACCGACCTCGGCGGCTTTGTAGACCGCGAAGCCGCGCATCACGCGTTCCATGCGGGTCGTCTCTCCCGTCTTGTATTCGGCTGGTGCGCTCGTGAGCTGTGCGTCGAAGCCCGCGACCTGTCCTGGCGTGCGGAGGAAGAGTCCGATGGCGAGGCCGAGTTGAATGATGCCGACCGCGAAGAGCGGCACCGACATGCCGCGCGTGAGATCGGAGCCACCGAGCACGAGGCCCGTCGCTGAGCCGAGCGAGATGAGCCCGAGCCCTCCGAAGGCCCAGCCCTCTGCAGATTCGCCGGAGAAATACGCGTGCATCGAGCCGCGCATCGCTTCGACGGGCGTGAGCGGTGACTGCGAGATGGTGAGCGAGAGCACCAACGCGAGCGTCATGCGCGCGACTTTTGAGTATGGAGCACACCATGTCTACCGAGACCGCCCTGAAGCACTTCGACGCGAAGCGAAACGAGTACCTCGAAGACTTGAAGACGCTGGTGCGCATCCCCTCCGTGTCGTTCGCGGGGTTCGACCCCAGGCACGTGCGCGCGAGCGCCGAGGCGACGGCGGCGCTCCTGAAGAAGCGCGGCTTCGACAACGTGCAGTTGCTCGAGATCGAGGGCGCGCACCCGTACGTGTACGGAGAGATTCTGAAGGCGCCGGGCAAGCCGACTCTCCTTCTCTACGCGCACCACGACGTGCAGCCCGCGGGCGACGAAGCGGCGTGGAAGAGCAAGCCGTTCGAGCCGACCGAGCGCGACGGCCGTCTCTTCGCGCGTGGAGCCGCCGACGACAAGGCCGGCATCGTGGTGCACACCAGCGCGGTCGATGCGTGGCTCAAATCGGGCGACCCGCTGCCGCTCAACGTGAAGATCGTGATCGAAGGTGAAGAGGAGATCGGCTCGGATCACCTCACGGACTTTCTCCAAAAGCACAGGGCGATGTTGTCGGCCGATGCGATCGTGCTCACCGACACCACGAACTTCGAGACGGGCCTGCCGTCGATCACCACCGCGCTGCGTGGCCTCGTCACCGTCGACGTCGAAGTGCGCGCGCTCAAGCAGTCGCTGCACTCGGGCATGTGGGGCGGGCCCGTTCCGGATCCCGTGATGGCGTTGAGCAAGATGCTCGCGTCGCTCACCAACGCCGACGGCACCATCGCCATCCCCGGAATCCTCGACAAGGTGAAGCCGCTGACCGAGGGAGAGAAGGCGTCGATCAACGCGCTGCCCGGAGATCGCGACACGTTCCGTCGACAGTCGGGTCTGCTCCCCGGCGTGCAGATGATGGGCGGCGATCGCCACCCGTGGGAAACGAACTGGCGTCAGCCCTCGCTCACCGTGAACGCGATTCAGGCGAGCTCGCGCAAGGACGCGCGCAACATCGTGTGCGAGTCGGCGTGGGCGCGCGTCGGCATTCGCCTCGTGCCGAACCTCGAGGCGAAGGACGTGCAGCAGAAGCTGATCGACGCGCTCAAGAAGGCGACGCCGTGGGGTCTGGAATGCACGGTGAAGGCCGAGAGCGCCGCGGGCTGGTGGTACACGGACTCGAGCGGCCCGGCGTTTCAGGCGGCCTTCCGCGCGTTGGAAAAGGGCTACGGCACGAAGTCGGTCGCCATCGGCTGCGGTGGATCGATCCCGTTCGTCGAGCCGTTCAGCAAGGAGCTCGGCGGTGTGCCGGCGCTGCTGATCGGCGTCGAAGATCCGTACACCAACGCGCACTCCGAGAACGAGTCGCTGCACCTCGGCGACTGGGAGAAGTCGGTCAAGAGCGCGATTCACATCTACGAAGAGCTGGCCGCGGCGCTGCGAAAGTGAACATGCGCGCGCGTGCATTGCTGATCGTGTTGTGGGTGGCTGCTCCGGCGTTCGCGGTCGAGCTGAAGAACGATGGCTTCATGGCCGGCTCGCAGGTCTCGTATCAGGCCGGCTTCGCAGCTGGAGAGTCGGGCGCGGTGGCGCTCACGTCGCCCTTCTCGAGCGCGAAGGTCACGACGGTGCGGTTCCTGTTCGGAGGCGCCACCACCATGCAGACCGTCACGCTCACCGTGTGGGAAGACGCGTCGGGGACGGCTCCGGGCGCGGTCATCTACAGCGGTGACGTCGTGCTGACTGGCAACGACAGCGCCATGCAGGAAGTCGATCTGTCTGGTGAGAACGTGACGGTCAGCACGGCGTTTCGAGTGGGCCTGACCTTTCAGCACACCGGTCTGCCTTCGATCGCCGTCGACACCGACGGGCTGTCAGGGAGCAACCGCAACTTCATTCAAGCGCAAGGCGTGGGCTGGCTCGGCGCCGCGACGCTGGGCCTGATGGGCGACTTCGTCATTCGCGCCGAGGTGGTCGATGCCACTGACGCCGGTCTCGACGCTGGCTTCGACGCTGGCGTCGATGCGGGCACAGTCGATGCGGGCACGGATGCCGGTCTCGACGCGGGCTTCGATGCAGGCGTCGCGGACAGCGGCGTTCGCGATGCGGGGGCGGATGCAGGCACTGCGGCGTGCCTCTCGAACGCCGAGTGCGGCATGGGCCTGTACTGCGACGACGCGACGAGGCGCTGCACGTTTGATTGTCGCGCCGCGGCCGACTGCGGTGGAGGCATGGTGTGCTCGAGCCTCGGCAAGTGCGTGGGCGACGGCAAGCCGACCGGCTGTGGCTGCACTTCACTGCCTGGCGCGTTGGCCGCGATGGTCGCAGTGGTGGCGATCGTGCGTCGTCGCCGGCGCTGAGCTCAGCGGCACATCGAATACTCGCGATCGCCCACGTGGATGATCGGATAGCCGTTCGAGTTGCGCGTGACCCGCAGCGGGACTGGCACCAGCTGGCCGCCCGTCTCATTCGAGCTCATGTGCAGCGTGCCGTTTTGCACGCGCCACTGGCCGCCGTTCTGGTGGTTGCCGGTGAGGTGCGCGGTCGAGCCCATGTGCACGTTGCGCGAGTAGATGTCGTTCTCGGTGAAGTCGCGCCACGTGCCGTCGGGCGCGAAGTGCAGCTTCTGGGTGTACGAGTTGCCGTTCGCGTAGCGCAGCCAGCACCAGTTCGACGACGTGAGGAGTTGGCTGAGCTCGTCGGTCGTTGCGCCCGGCTGCGGAGCGTTGGTGTTGGTGTTCGCGCCGGTCAGTTGTTGGAGGAGAGCGGCTGCTCCGCCGGCTGCGCCTGCGCCACCGACTGCGCCGAGGAGTTGTTGGAGCGCTCCAGCGCCGCCGGTTGAGCCGGCTGCCCCCGGGAGATTGACGCCTGTGTTCGGCACACCTGCGCCGCGAAGTTGGTTGAGAACTCCGCTTGCTCCAGTCGCGTTCGGTGATCCTTGCGCGCCCGCAGCGTCGAGAAGTTGGTTGAGGACTCCGCCTGCGCCAGCGTTCGCGTTCGGTGCGCCCGCGCCGCCGAGTGCGCCGAGAAGTTGTTGGACTGCTGCGCCTGCTCCGCCCGTCGCGCCAGCTCCGCCTGGGAGATTGACGCCGGTGTTCGCGGATCCCTGCGCGCCTGTTGCGCCGAGGAGTTGGTTGAGAACTGCGCCTGCCGCGCCAGTTGCGCCGCCTGCGCCTGGAAGATTGACGCCGGTGCTCGCGGTGCCTTGTGCGCCTGCTGCGCCGAGAAGTTGCTGGAGAACGGCGCCAGCCCCCGTTGCGCCTGCTGCGCCCGGAAGAGACGGGCCTGCTGCGCCGAGCAGTTGCTGGAGAACGGCGCCAGCTCCCGTCGCGCCTGCTGCGCCGGGGAGCGATGGGCCTGCTGCGCCGAGCAGTTGCTGGAGAGCGGCACCTGCGCCCGTTGCGCCAGCGGCGCCCGGAAGTGACGGACCTGCTGATCCGAGAAGTTGTTGGAGAGCAGCTGCTCCACCGGCGCCTCCGAGTGCTCCGAGGAGCTGTTGCACCGCGCCGCTTGCTCCCGGCGTGCCCGTTCCACTGCCCTGGAGGAGTTGCGCGAGAAGTCCTACTCCTCCGGCGGCTCCGAGTTGTCCGAGCGCTGCGGCAGGTGATGACTGCCCCTCACCCCGACCCGCTCCCGCAGGGGGAGTTCCGGCTCCTCCCCGTGCTGGGTGTGGTGCCTGGGACGGATCGGAGCCCCAGCCGCCGCGGCCTGAATCGAGCGACGCCCAACTCTCTCTGGCTGCGGGAGCAGAAGGAGCCGCCGCACTGCCCGGCGCTCGCGTCAGTTGCATCTCGCCGCCCATGCTCACCGTCAGCACATCACCGACGAGCG
>JAEUJS010000619.1 GCA_016792935.1 Archangium sp.
TCGCGCACCGGCTGACCGTCGACCTGCACGACGCGATCTCCGGTCTGCATGCCTGCAGTGGCCGCGGGAAAGCCGGGCACCACTTCGACGATGGGCGGGTAGCGCTGCTCGCGCGCCATCACCCCGAAGCACATCGCGAAGAGGAGGAGCCACGTGGAGACCGCTCCGCCGAGTCGGACGGCGAGCTGATGAAGCGGCGACGTGCCTTCAGCGAACGGCAACAGCGGACGCACTTGCCCCTTCACGCCGAGCAGCCGCGCGACGAGTCGCTGCCCCGCGATGGAGAGCGCGAGGAACGCGAACGCCAACACCAGCACCAGCATCACGGGACGAAGCTCTTGGGCTTCCACATCGCGCGCACTGCGATGGCGAGCGCGGCGAGCACCAGCGCCGGCAAGACGTGGAAGACGAGCACGTGCGACGCGGTGCCGTTGGGGCAGTGGAAGTGCAGCGCGACCGCTCCACCCGAAGCCGCGGCGAACGTGCCGATGAGCAGATGCGACGTCTGTGCGGCGAAGCGCGTCGAGAGCGCGACGACGAGCGCGACGGGAATGATGGCGACCTTGCACTCGGCGATGGCGCACCACACGCCGTCCATGAACGCGCCGCCGGGGTCGAAGCCCGACAAAGCGCCAATGGTCGCGAAGGACACGGCGATGAAGCCGACGCCGAGCGCCCAGCGCTGTTTCGCCGAGCCGGGCTTGAGCCACAGCACCGACGCGAGCGCCATGAACACGAACCACGCGATGCCGATGGCGTACTTGGTCATCGCGGAGTGGTGCTGCTCGTCGTTCCACTCGGCCATCTTCGCGGCGGTGATGCCCATCACGACGTTGAGGCCGAGCACCATCAGCCCATCCACCCACCACGCGCGCGCTTTCGGATTCGCGGAGAGCTCTGCGCGGGCCGCGGCGGCGAGCGCGCTCATGTCCTTCGAGGCGCCTCCGACGTTGCGCACGGCGTTCTCGAGTTTCTGTTCGGGAGTCATGGCCACACTCCCTTCAAGAGCTCGCGCAGTTTCTCGTAGCCGCGGTGCGCGCGGACTTTGACCGCGCTCTCGGTGAGACCGACCTGCTCGGCGATCTCGGCGAAGCTCAGCCCTTCGAAGCGATGCAGTAGAATTGCTTCGCGCTGCGCTTCGGGGAGCTGAGCGAGCGCGCTCTTCACGGCCTTCTCGAGTCCGAAGTCGCGCTGCGGTGCGCCTTCTGCTTCTTGCTCGGGGAGCACGCCCTCGTCGGTCACGCTCTCGAACTTCTGGCGACGGCCCGCATCGCGCGCGGCGTTGGTGGCGATGGCGTAGAGCCATGGCTTCACTTTCGCTCCGCGTTGGAAGCGGCCGCGACCCCTCACCACCGAGACGAAGGTGACTTGCGTGAGATCGTCAGCGGCCGCGGAAGAGCCGGTGAGCCGCTGGAGATAGGAGCGCACGGTCGGCGCATGACGCGTGAAGAGCGCATCGAAGGCCGTCGCGTCGCCGTCGATGAAGCGCTCCATCAACACCTCGTCAGTCGGCTCGCTCACGGACGGGAGCGGTTTGTAGCCGAGAAACCATGCCTTCGTTGAACCAGCTTCGGAGTGCTTCGAACGCGGCGCCCGCGTCTTCTCCGAACGGCGCGAGGACTTCGGGGAGGACGGCCCCGGACTTCGCTGCGTTCAGGGCTTCGCGTTCTGCGTCGTTGATGGGCGCTTGAAAGACCTCGAAGCCGCTTCGCCAGACCACATGTGCCTGCAGCACGCGTACTGCGGGATGCAATTCGAGCGAGACGTCTCCCCACTGGTCGGGAGGAATCGCCTGCAGCGCGGTGAAGGAGACCACTTCAGCGTTGGGTGACACGAAGCTCTCGCTGCGGGCCCACTCGAGCGCAGCTTCTGGCGTGCCGAGGAATTCTGCGAACGCTGCGCCGACGCGATCCAGAGAGAAGTGCGTCGAGCCGTGCTCGCGGAGGAAGTCGGCGACGTGGCCGTCGAGGTCTTCCGTCTTCGGGAACGCGTCGCGGAGCGTGTCTCGAATTCGCAGCCAATACATGTCTGCGTAGAGCTCGAGGTTTTGCGGCGGGTGGACGAGTGCTTTGGTCGCTGGCGCGATTTCTTTCGCGTTGGTGATGGCTTCGAACACTGCGCTCTGGACCGACTGAAGAGGGAGTGCGTGCTCCCTCACCCTGACCCTGTCCCCGAGGGAGAGGGGATCGGTGCCTGCGACAGGCACGATCGCGCGCGCCTTTTCGGCTTCCGCGAGCAGCACGCTGAGCTCTGGAACGTGATCGTCCCACTCGATCAACGTCGGCGCGTTGAAGCGGCCCCGCGCGCGCGCATAGAGCGCCCACACCTCATCGCTCACCGGGCCATCGTGCGTGTCGATGATGACGTCGGGCCGCCGCTGATGCCCCGCGAGGTGAAACTGCTTCACGCTCTCGACCGGAATCGCCGCGAGGTACGCGTCGGGGTCGAAAGCGTGATTCCTCGACGACACGAACACGTTGTTCACGTCGAGCAACAGGCCGCAGCCCGAGCGCTTCGCGACTTCGCGAACGAAGTCCCACTCCGTGAAGTCGTTCTCGACGTACGTCACGTAGCTCGACACGTTCTCCAACACGAGCTGGCGACCGAGGAAGTCCTGCACCTGCTGCACACGCGCGACGACGTGCTCCAGCGCTTCGTTGGTGAACGGAAATGGAAGGAGATCGTGCGAGTACCGATTGCCGTGTGCAAAGCCCCCGGGGGCGACGCCGATGGGTGGGGAAGCGGTGCGGCCCCAGCAGAGGTGATCAGAGACGAGCGCCGGCTGAATGCGATCGATCAGCGCCTTCCACGCGCTCAAGTACCGATCATCGAGCGGCGCGGCAGACGCGATGCCCAACGACACGCCGTGCAAGAAAACGGGGCGGTCCGCGCGCGCTCTCTCGAGCACCGCCAGCGGCCGCCCTCCGATGCCCATGAAATTTTCAGCGATGGCTTCGACGAACTGCACCTGCGGCGTGTCGTTGAGAAACGCCGAGTAGTGCCTGGGTCGAAGGCCAACGCCGAACACGGCTCACTCACTTCATGCCGGAGCCGACGACCGTGCCCTTCTTGTCCTTGCACTCCTTGGCGGTCACGGTGATCCAGCCCTTGCCCTTGCACTCGTTGTTGCCGGCGCAGTCATAGGTCGCGCTTCCACACTCGCCCTTGCCCTTGCACTCGTTGATGCCCTGGCAGCGAACGGTGGCGGCTTCTTTGCCCGCCTTCGGAGCGGCCTTCGGGTCCGGCTTGTCACCTGCGAACGCGGCGAGCGAAGCAACGGCGGACAACAACACGAGGCCTTTGGTGGTCTTGGTCATGGGCCGTATTACGCATCAAACCAACGAAGAGTTACATCTTCACGTTCAGCGCCTGTCACTTCCCTGACGAGCCGCGCACTTGCGCGAGCGCTCTTATGGATCTCACCGGGGACGGGAATGATCGGGTCGAGTCTTCTCAACTATCGCGTCATCCAGCAGCTGGGCGCTGGCGGGCTCGGCGTCGTCTACGAAGGCGAACACGCGCTCATCGGTCGCAAGGCCGCGCTCAAGGTGCTGAACCCCGCCATCGCGCACGACAAGGGACTCGTCGCGCGGTTCCTCGCCGAGGCGCGCGCGGTGAACGCGATTCGCCACCCCAACATCGTCGACGTCACCGACTACGGACAGACCGACTCGCACTTCGTCATCGTGATGGAGCTGCTCGAAGGAGAGACGCTCGCGCAGCGCCTCGAGCGCATCGGCAAGACCGACGAGCCCTTCACCATCACCTTCCTCACGCAGCTCGCGTCAGCGCTCGGCGCCGCGCACGAGAAGGGCATCGTTCACCGCGATCTCAAGCCCGAGAATCTCTTCCTCACCAGGTACCCCGACTATCCCGACTTCTTGAAGGTGCTCGACTTCGGCATCGCGAAGTTGATGAGCGAAGGCGCTTCGGGGAGTCGCACCTCGCCGGGGCTGATCATCGGAACGCCGGCGTACATGTCTCCGGAGCAGTGCCTCGGCGACGAGTCGCTCGATCACCGCAGCGACATCTATTCATTGGGCGTCGTGGCGTACCGCATGCTCACCGGCCGTCTGCCGTTCGAAGGCAACGCGACGCAGATGATGCACGGACACCTCGGCGGCACGATGCCTCCGCTCGCGGGCTTTGGAGTCGCTCCGGCGGTGGATCAATTGATCAGCCGGTGTCTGCAACGGCAGGTCGCCGATCGCTTCCAGACGATGAAGGAAGTGCGCGCTGGTCTCGCTGCACTCGGTGGACGATCGATCATCGCGTTCTCTGCTGAAGAAGCCGCGCCGCCGGTGAAGCTGGTGCGCCCCTCGCAGCAATTGCCGACGGCACCTCCGCTCGCCGCCGTTCCGACGAAGGCCTCGCCTGCGCCCGCTCCGACGAATTCCACAGCGCCGCTCAGCCCGCAGCAGAGCAAAGCCCCTGGGGGCGACGCCGTTGGGGAGCGAAACAGTCAGCGCGAACAACTCCAGGCCATCGCGCTCGCTTCGAAGTTGAAGGACGTCATCCACAAGCGGCTGCAGTCGGACACGCTCAAGCTGCCGTCGCTCCCCGAAGTCGCGATGAAGGCGATGGAGCTCGCGCAAGATCCCAACTGCCGCTTCGCCACCATCGCCAACGAGCTCGAGAAAGACCCGTTCATCAGCTCGCGGTTGTTGCGGGTGGCGAACTCTCCGCTGTTCGGAGGCATGACGCGCACCAACACCATCGAGGGTGTCGTCGCGCGGCTGGGCTTGAAGCAGCTCCTCGGGCTCCTGCAGGAGCTCGCCGCGGAGCAGGTGTTCGCCTCACGCGATCCCGTCATCCGCAACGCGTTTCGTGGAATCTGGGAACACTGTCTGGGCGTGGCGCACCTCGCGCGCGATCTCTCGGGCGTCATCGGCCAGCAGGAACCGAGCACCACGTACCTCGCGGGGCTGTTCCACGACATCGGCAAGCCGGTCGTCGCGGCGCTTCTTCTCGAGCTGGAGCGCACCAGCACGACCAGCTTCATCAACGGCGCGGTGTGGCAGCGCGTGGTCGAAGAGTGTCATCGCGACGTCGGAGCGGTCATCGCGGTGCGCTGGTACCTGCCGCGTGAAGTCGCGCGCGCCGTGGCGGAAGGAGAGACGTTCGATCTCCGCCGTGGTCGCGCGTCGTGCACCAACGTGGTGCGGCTGGCGAACGCGTTGTGTCAGCGCGAAGGGCTCGACGTGAAGGCTGGAGATCCCGAGACCGTCGCGCGCGTCATCGTGCAGGGCCGTCAACTGTTGTCGCTCACCGACGAGCAGATCGAACGCGCGACGCGCGGCATCGTGGAACGTGTCCAGGCGCTGACGCAGTCGACTCCGGAAGCGGAGAACTCGACGCGCGTCTTCGACCGCACCGCGTCCTGAGCCCGTCGAGCGCACGAAAACGAGCAGCACACGCAAGGCCGTGTACGCTCCCGCACTCGATTGCGCGCCCTGCTCTTCCTCTCGCTGCTCGCGGTGACGGGATGCAAGACGGTCCCGACCGCCAGGCCGCGCGTGCCGGTGACCCTCCCTCCGGCCGTGTGGGCCCGCGACACGCAGATCAAGTACTACGACATCACGGGCGACTCCGAAGCCGAGCTGGCCGCCGAGATGGATTCCAAGGCTCCCGAGGTCGACGGCTCGCGACCCGCGGCCTACACGCGGTGGCACGTCACCTGGCGAATTCCCTTCGAGCGCTCGGAAGAAGGGTGCGCGCCCGGGCCCGTGACGTCGGACGTGCGCGTGGTGGTGACGTTGCCGCGCTGGCTCGGCTACGCCGACGAGAACGAGCCGTTGATGAAGCGGTGGCGCAAATTCCTCGAGGCGCTCAAGACGCACGAAGGCGGTCACCGCGACACGGGCTTTCGCGCGGCGAGTGAGATCAGCGAGAAGCTGGCGCAGATGCCTCCGATGGCGACGTGCGAGCTCGCCGAAGAGACCGCCACCGCCGCCGCGTTGAAGATCATGGAGACGTACCGCAAGGCCGACGTCGACTACGATCTCGAGACCCGCCACGGCGAAACGCAGGGCGTGGTCTTCCCGTAGCCCGCGCTCGGCTATGCTCTGGCAGCGAATGGCCCCCCACAGCCGTTGGTTGATCATCCTCGCGGTGTTCGCGGGCACGTCGTTGAGCGCCTGCAACTGCGGCAATTCGAGAATCGTGAACGCCCCCGACGGCGGAAATCCGTACGCGCGCTACGCGCCGACGAGCGGACTCACCGCGGGAGCGACCGTCTCGAAGAGTCAGAACTTCAAGATGATTGGAGCCGTCGATGCGCCCGCGGGCACGTCAGCGCGCTCGCAGAACTTCCAGCTCAAGGGTGGCGTGGTCGAAGCCGCTCAAGACGAACAGCCCAGGCCGTAAGCCGTACGCCGCAACAAAGGGGTCGCACGTGAATCGCCTTCTTCTGGTTCTCGCAGTGGTGGCTTCGTCCGCCTTGGCCGCGGTGCCGCAATCGCTCACCCAACACGGGCGGCTCTTCGATGGTGAGGGCGCTCCCGTCAATGGCTCGTTCCGCATGCGGTTCGCGATCTACGACACGCCGACGGGCGGCTCCGCGCTGTGGAGCGAGACGCAGGTCATCGAGATCGCCGACGGCTACTTCGTCGCGGTGCTCGGCGGCTTCACGGGATTCCCCGCGGACCTCTTCACCGGCAACAAGCTCTTCCTCGGCATCACGGTGAACGACGACGAAGAGATGTCTCCGCGTGAAGTAGTGGTCAGCGTGCCGTACGCCATCGTCGCGGGAGACGTCAGCGGCCCGATTCACCCCGACTCGCTCTCGGTCGGCGGTCAGCTCATCATCGACACCAACGGCAACTGGGTCGGCCCTTCGTCGGGTCTCGTCGGTCCCGCGGGTCCAGCTGGCGCGAACGGCGCTGACGGTGCCGCGGGTCCGCAAGGTCCTCAGGGCGTGCCGGGCATGAACGGCATGGCAGGTCCCGCGGGTGCATCAGTCGTCGGCATGTCAGTGAACGTCGGCGATCCCGATTGTCCGAACGGCGGCACGCGCTTCACGACCGGCAGCACCATCACGTTCGCGTGCAATGGCTCGCAAGGCATCGCGGGGCTGCAGGGCATGGCGGGGCCGATGGGTCCGCAGGGGCCGGCGGGCTCGCAGGGTCTGCCCGGCGCGCAAGGTCCGCTCGGGCCGCAGGGTCCTCAAGGTCCGCAGGGCCTGCAGGGGCTCGCTGGTCCGCAGGGAGCGCAGGGCGTTCCGGGAGCTCCGGGCGCGACGGGAGCGACGGGCGCGCAAGGTCCCATCGGTCTCACCGGCGCGACGGGAGCGACGGGCGCGCAAGGTCCGATTGGGCTCACCGGCCCGACGGGCGCGACGGGCGCGCAGGGTCCGATTGGTTTGACGGGAGCAACCGGTGCTCAAGGTCCGATTGGTTTGACGGGCGCGACGGGAGCGACTGGTGCTCAGGGTCCGATTGGTTTGACGGGTGCGACCGGCGCGACGGGTGCGCAGGGTCCGATCGGTTTGACCGGCGCGACGGGCGCCACTGGAGCGACGGGCGCTCAAGGTCCGATCGGTTTGACGGGCGCGACGGGCGCCACTGGAGCCACGGGCGCTCAAGGTCCGATCGGTTTGACGGGCGCGACCGGTCCGCAAGGTCCGACGGGAGCGACTGGCGCCACCGGCCCTGCGGGCTCAGCGAACATGAGCGGCACCACCAACTTCCTCGTGAAGTTCACCGCCGCAACGACGGGCGGGAACTCGACCCTCTTCGACAACGGCACGGGGGTCGGCATTGGTCTGACGGCGCCGCTCGCTCCGCTGCACGTCACGGGAAACTCGACCGGCTACTCGAGCATCAGCTCGAACAGCAACGGCGGCGGCGCAGCGTTCCTCGGTATCAACACCGCGGCCGTCGGAACTGCAGCAGGCATCGGCGTGGTCGGCAGCTCAGGTCAATCGCAGGCGAACGCTGCAGGCGTTTGGGGCCAAAACACCAACTCGACGGGCACGGGCATCATCGGCTTCGGCAACAACGACCCCGGCGCGACGCTCGTCGCGGGTTCCGGCGCCTCGGTGAACGGAACGACGACCGGCATCTACGCCCGCAACTCGAGCGCTGGCGTGTCTCAGTCGATCTACTCGGAGAACTTCGGCTCTCCGGTGCGCGTGAACTATTGGAGCGGCACGACGCAGTTCAAGATCAACGGCGTCGGCTCGGTGTCGACCATCGTGCGCGATCCGACGAAGCCCGATCAGAAGATCACGCTCTACGCGCCCGAGTCTCCGGAGATCTTCTTCACCGACTACGGCACCGGTCGCCTGCGCAATGGACGCGCGCACGTACAGCTCGATCCGCGGTTCTCCGGCAACGTGCAGATCGACGAGCGACACCCGCTGCGCGTCTTCGTTCAGCTCGAGGGTGATGAGAACTCGAAGGGCGTCATCGTCACGCGCAAGAACGCGACTGGCTTCGACGTCGTCGAGCTCGGACACGGAACGTCGAACGCCACCTTCCAGTGGCAGGCGACCGCGAACCGCGCTGACGAAGTGTTCCCTGGTGGCCGTGTCTCGAAGAACGCCGACGCGCGCTTCGGAGTCGCCGAAGGCACGCTCCCGCAGACGCCCGCGAAGTTCGTGCCGGCGGCCGCTGCTCCTGCTCCGCGGAAGTGAAATGACATGAAGCGCGATGCGCTGGTGCAGCTGCTCGATGAGGCGCTGAACACGCAGCAGGTGCGCGGCGACGACTGGCTCGAGATTCTCTCGGTCGTCTACGAGACGCCGACGTGGAAGACGTTCACCGAGAAGGCGTGGGCTCCGCGCGGCAATGGCCTGATGGTGCGCGGCGCCGACGAGGTCGAGCACGTCGTCACGTGTGTCTTCCCGTCGGACGTGATTCTGAAGCGCCTCGAGCCGCGCACGTTCGTGTTCACCGAACATCCGATTGATGACGCGCCGGGAGATGTGTTCGCGCCGCTGTCGACGAAGACCTTCGAGCGGATGAAGAAGGACGGCATCAGCATCTACACGGCGCACGCGCCGCTCGATCACCACCCGGAGCTGTCGCCGTCGGTGCTCATCGCCGATGCGCTCGGGCTCACGCAGAAGCAGACGTTCCTGCCCATCGCGCAGGGGCTCAGTGGTGGCGCAGCGGTGCTCGGTGAGAGCGCCCTCTCGGTGAAAGAGCTCGCCGATTCGTTGCAGTCATTTCTCGGAGCGGAGATTCCGGTGAAGGTGGTGAGCGCTCCGCACGAGAAGGCGGGCCGCGTCGCCGTCGTCGCCGGCGGTGGTGCAGATGTGAAGAGCCTGGAAGCGGCGCTCGCCCTGGGGTGCACCACGTTCGTCACCGGCAACGCCGCGTCACCGTGCGGCATCCCGTTCGTTCAGGAAATTCGCGACAAGTTCCGAGCGCGCGCGACCGAAGCCGGCGTGAACGTCATCGACGGCACGCACTACGGCACGGAAAAGCCGGCGCAGCTCGCGATGGTGAAGTGGTTTGCGGCGCGCGGCGTCACCGCGACCTTCGAGCCCGGCCGGCCAGAACGGCGCTGAACCGTGAAAATCTGAGCCTCAGCGCGCACGCAAGTCCCCGGCGTGACGAGCGCGCGATGGAGGCCTCGGGGTTGCACAGCAGCGGAGCCATGCGCTCCACCGCCTTCGTCGCCACCCTCGTCGCCTCGGTCGCCGCCGCTCAATCGCAGCACCCCAACCCTGATGCGGCGAGGGCTCCCATCGAAGACGTGCAGCCGGCCCGAGGCGCGAGCGCGCCGCGCAACACGAAGGTGTGGCTCGAGACGAGCTTCACCGCGTCGGACTTCGAGCTGCGTGACGGCGCCGGGCGGGCCGTCGACGTGACGGCGCAGACGCTCGCGGTCTCGGGCAACTTCAGTTCACTCATCGTGTTGACGCCGACCCGGGAGCTGACCCCGGGCGCGTACAGCATCGCGCGCAACGGGCTCGAGTTGACCGCCTTCACGGTCACCAACGAGGTCGACACCACGGCGCCCGGAGCGCTGGAGGTGACCTCGGCTTCGCAGACGTACGCGCCCACGCTGCTGCAACCGCGGTCGGTCGGCGGCAACTCCACGACGCTCTCGTGGACTTCCGCGTCGGAGCTGACGCTGGTGACGAAGACCGACCAGACGTGGGTCCCGGGGAGCGCGCTGACGACTGCCTTCGGCGCCGCGCACGCCGCGTTCGTCGCCAACCTGCCCGAAGGCAAACAGGAACTGCGCGTCTTTCACTTCGATCTCGCCGGCAACGTCTCGCAGACCGACGTGGCGGTCGACGTGCCGAGCGCCGCCGGGTGTTCGGTCGGTGCGGGCTGGCCCCTGGGCCTGCTCGCGGCGCTGCTGATGCGCCGCCGCGCTCGCCGCTGACTACTGCGGGCAGCCCTGAAACGCGCCGCGGTTGTACGTGCCATTCACGTCGAGCACGCCTTCGAAACACGCGCCCACCGCGACGCCCGAGTAGCGCGCTCCGAAGGTGGACCCGATGAAGAAGCGCCACGCGACGTTGCGTTGGTGGGGTGACTGCGACCACTGCCCGTAGAAGCCGCCGTCGCTCTCGAGCCCTCCGTCGGGCAGGAGCACGATGCTCCCCGTGACGAACGAGGGCGGTGTGCACATCGAGAAGCTGGTGAGGTTGGTGCCCACGCAGAACGTGATGTCGACCGAGCGTGGCGCGACGATGGGAAAGACCTGCGCGCTGGGCACCGTCACCGCCATGAAGAAGGTGGTGGCGTCGTTGCCGGCGTCGGCGTCGAGAGACGCGCTGGTCACCACGCCGCGCAGGTCACGCCACCCGGGCCCGGCGTCGGTGTCGAGCACGAAGGCGCCCACGCCTGCCGCGCCAGGCAGCACGTCACCCATCGGGCAACTCAGCGTTCCACCGTCGAAGGAGCACGTCGCGCTGCTGCGAAGCCCCAGCCCCGGAGGGAGGGTGATGAAGACGCTCGCGTCGAGCGCCGTGGTGCCTCCGAGGTTGAGCGCGCGCACGGTGTAGGCCGCCGTGCTGAGCTGATCGATGACGATGTCTCCGGTGAAGTCGACCGCGAGATCCACCGGGCCGCCATCGCCCGGAACGCCAGCGTCGACGCCCGCATCAGCGCCACCGTCTCCTGCGCCACCGTCTCCTGCACCACCATCTCCGGCGCCACCGTCTCCTGCGCCACCATCTCCGGCGCCACCATCTCCGGCACCACCATCTCCGGCGCCACCATCTCCGCCGCCGGCATCATTCGCTCCAGCGTCGTCGAGTCCTGCGTCGAGCTGCTCGGTGCCAGCATCGGTGCGCACGTTGATGCCAACGATGACGTCGGGCGTGCACGCCGCGAGCGCCAACAGCAACAGCGACCAGAGCCGACGACTCCCCACGCGCGAGGGCTTACTCCATGTGGCACGCTGCGCGTCGTGTCGCCGTGGCTCATGGTCCTCCTGCTCACCGCCTCCGAAGAACGCCGCCCGACGAGTGTGTCCTTCGAGGCTCCCGCGGGTTGTCCGGGACGTGAACGCTTCGAGCAGGAACTCGTCTTCCGCACCACGCGCGTGCGGCTGGTGAGCGACGCCGACGCGACCGCGCGCATCGAGGTGAAGTTGTCCGAAGCGGGCCGCCGCTTCATGGGGCAGCTCACCGTGCGCACCGCTGACGGCAAGAACATCACCAAGCAGCTCAAGGGTCCAAAGTGCGAGTCGGTCACCGCCGCGCTCAGCCTCGCCGCCGCGCTGGTGCTCGACCCCGAAGGCACCAACACCGCGCCGCTCCCGGCCTCGTTGCCCGCGGTCGTCGTCGAGCCCGAGCCACCGATGAAGCCCGAGCCGTCGCCCGAGCTGGTGACCGAACCGCAGCGCGAGCCCACGGTCGTCGTGCCGCAGACGCTGGAGCCGCCGAAGGTCGTCGAGCCACAGCCCGCTTCGAGCAGCTCGGCGGGTGCCAGCATCTTCGCGCTCGGCGTGATGAGCACCACCGTCAGTGGCGCGCTCGATTTCGGCGGTGGCGCGGGCGGCGAGTTCCTCATCATTCCTTCGCAGCGGAGCCCGCTGCGCATCGTCACCCGGCTGGGCCTCACACTCACCAGCGGTCGCACCGTCACTTCCGCCGCTGGCTCGGCGGCCTGGCCGCTGGGTGTCGGTGGCGTGCTCGGGGTGGGCGGCGCGTTGCAGCTGAGCGTGGTGCGACCCGAGCTCGGGCTGAGCGCGCAGCTCACCTCGCTGTCCATCTCGGGGCTGGGGACCGATCAAAACCTCACCTCGCAGCGGTGGCTCCTG
The DNA here is from genome assembly GCA_016792935.1 of Archangium sp. GTDB lineage: Bacteria > Myxococcota > Myxococcia > Myxococcales > Myxococcaceae > Archangium_A. The sequence goes on from JAEUJS010000619.1 coordinate 12,229, forward strand.
GCGGCCGGGCCGTACGCGCGCGTCACGCTCGCGCTGGGAAACTGGCTGGTCGCGGTGGAAGGCATGCTCGGCGTCACCGCGATCCGCGAGCAGTACCGCGTCGACCCGGACGGCCTGGTGTTTCAGGTGCCGCCGCTCGGAGCCGTGGCCCAGGTGCAGGTGGGGCGCTCCTTCTCGTTCGTTCCATGAGCGCCGCCCACGCCGCGAGGAGCCAGCGCAGCGTCGCTTCGCGAACGGCCGGGCTCGGTCGTTCGGCGCGTGCGGCGCGGACACACCTCGAGATCGCTCTCTCGAGCTGACGCTGCGACGGGTTGCCCACGCCACCCAATGCCGTCAGCGCCCCGATTGGATCTCGTTCGCTTGACTGCGCAGCGCGCAGCCCGCACGGTCCCGCTGTCGTCGCGCGATGGTTCCCTTTCTCCTCACGGTGTCGCAGCAGGCCGCAGCGCAGCGAGGCTCGCCGCTCAACGCCCGCGAACAAGAACGGCTCCGCGCGCTCTACACCGCGCATCACGACGTCGTGTGGCGGGTGCTGCGACGCTCGGGGCTGGGGCCCGCGCAGGCCGACGACGCCGCGCAGCAGGTCTTCCTCGTCGCGCTGCGCCGGCTGGGCGACCTCGTCGACGGCAAGGAACGCGCCTTCCTCTGTTCCACCGCCATCATGGTCGCCCGCAGGACGAAGCAGGCCCACGCCCGCGAGCCGGTGATCGACGAAGTGCCCGAACGCGACTCGGGCGTGCGACCCGATGAGCAGGCGGAAGATCGCCGCAATGTGCGCCGACTCGACGCGTTACTCGCCAGACTCGAAGAGCCGTTGAGATCCGTTTACGTGCTTCAAGAGATTGAAGGGCTCTCGAAACGCGAGACCGCGCTCGCGCTGGGGATTCCCGAGGGGACGGTGGCTTCACGGTTGGGTCGCGCGCGCGCGGAGTTCGATGAATTGCTCCGCGCTGAATTGGAACGAGGTGAGACATGAGCGGCAAGCTCACACCTCAGGAGCTGGAAGCGCAGCGGCAGAAGCTGCTCGGATCAGCGCGTGCCGAGAAGGCCGACCCCGCGAAGACCGCGGCTGGTCTCGACGCCCTCCTCGCCGGTGAAGTGAAGCCGCTGGGCATCGAGCCGCCAGAGCTCGGTGGGCGCAAGAAGCCGTGGTGGCTGCTCGGCGTGGGCGTGCTCGCGCTCGCGGTGCTGTGGTGGCTGCTCAACGGACGGGGCAACGCGGTGGAGGTGTCGCCTCCGCAGGTGGTCGATGCGGGTGTCTTCGATGTGGGCGGCCCGGCGGTCGATGCCGGAGCGCTCGAGTTGGCGGGCGCGGTCGATGCCGGCACGGTCGAGTTCTCGGGTGTCGTCGATCAAAGCAGCCGACGAGTCGATGCGGGTACGCCCGCTCCCGCGCTCGAGGTCGACGCGGGCGCGACCAGCAAACCCACGCGAGTGGTGGAAGAGGTCGACACCCTCGCCGCCGAGTTGAAGCTGCTCGACGAAGCGCGCGGGGCGCTCAAGGCCGACCCGGGGCGCACGCTGGCCGTGCTCGACCGGTACGCAAAGAAGTTCCCGCGCGGCTCGCTCGAGCTCGAGGCCAGCCTGGTGCGCGTCGAAGCGCTCTTCGCACTCGGGCGACGCGCCGAAGGCCAGAAGCTCGTCGAGAAGCTGCGCAAGCGGGACTCGGGCGGCCTGCTGAAGGAACGGCTCGAGCGCCTCGAAGCGCAACCTTGAGGCGCGAGCCGAGGCCGTCGATCCGTTGCGGCCAGACAGCGGCGAGAGCTGTGCGTGCGCCAAGATCCATCGCGAGCAGACCGCCCGGCAACGTGGCAGGCGAGTCTCACAGCCCGCGCGACTCCGAACTGCGACGCGCCAGTGGTCTCAACGCTCCGAGCAAGCCGAGGACTGCGTTGCCCTCTGGTCCCCTGCGTTCCGGCGTCGGGTACGTCGGTGTGGGCACCCGTCGCGAGATCCAATTTCTGCGGTCGCGAGATGAAGGGCATGCGCTCTTCATTTCTGCTCCTGATGTTGTCGTGCATCGCCGCCTGCTCCGCTCCTCCAACCCCGACGCCCGAGCCGATGCCGGACCCGGACCCGGTGGTCACCTCGTTCACCGCCGAGAAGCCGACCCTGACGCGTGGCTCCCGCGCGCGGCTGACCGCCGTCTTCGCCAACGGTGAGGCGACGATTTCGCCCGCGCTCGGCGGGGCGGTCACCAGCGGCGCCGTGCTCGAGACTGCTCCGCTCGACGCCGACACGACCTTCACGCTCACCGTCTCCGCGCCCGACAAGACACCCGCGACGGCGACGGTGGTGGTGCACGTGGTGCCTGCTGCCGAAATCACCAGCTTCACCTCGGCCGACAGCATCGTCACCGCCGGCACCAGCACCACCCTGACCGCGGTCTTCACCGGCGGCACTGGCACCGTCACGCCCGGCATCGGCCCGGTGACGAGCGGCACTCCGTTCAACAGCGGCAACTTGAGCAGCGCCACCGAGTTCACGCTCACCGTCACCAACGCCGCTGGAGACGCCGTCACCCGCACGCTGCAGGTCGACGCGGCGACCGAGCCACGCATCGTGAGCTTCACCGCGCAGAAGACGACCATCACGCGCGGCACTGCGGCGGTGCTGACCGCGGTCTTCGCCGGAGGCATGGGCGTCATCAACGGCAGCTCGGCCGTGCTCAGCGGAGACACCTTCACCACGCTCCCGCTGATGTCCGACACCACCTTCACGCTGGTCGTCACCGGCCCCGTCGGCATGCCGAAGACGGCGACCATCGACATCGTGGTGGTCGACGCGCCCGTCATCCTCAGCTTCAGCGCCGTGCAGGAAGACATCACCGCAGGCCAGTTCGCGCAGCTGCTCGCCAACTTCTCCGGCGGGACGGGCGCGGTGAGCGGCCAGGGCAGCATCGCCTCGAATCAGCTCCTCGACACCCTGCCGCTCAGCTCCGACACCACGTTCGTGCTGACGGTCACCAACCCCGCGATGGACACCGCCACGGCGATGGTCACGGTGCACGTGCACGCGGCGCCGAACATCACCAGCTTCACCGCCGCGCGCAGCATCATCACCACCGCGCAGATGACGACGCTCACCGCGGTCTTCAGCGGCGGCACGGGCGTGGTCGATCAAGGCCTCGGGCCGGTGGTCAGCGGCATGCCCATCGACACGCCGCAAATCTTCACGCAGACGCGCACCTTCACGTTGACGGTGACCAACCCCGCCGGGTCGACCGCCACCGCGACGGTGATGGTGCAGTCGGTGGCCTCGCCGGTCATCAACACCTTCACCGCCACGCCGCGGCATTCCACCATCGGGCAGAGCGTCGTGCTCAGCGGCTCCTTCGGCAACGGCACCGCCACCATCGACAACGGCGTGGGCACGGTCAGCGGGCCAAGCTTCTTCGTGACCTCTCCACCGATTCAGGCCGCGACGCAGTTCCGGCTGACGGTGACCAACGCCGCGGGAGATTCCGTCTTCGCGGTGGTGGACGTGACCGCGGTGCCGCCTCCGGTCATCACCTCGTTCACCGGAGTGCCCGTCGGCTCGATGGACGCGGGCACCACGTCGGTGCGTCTCAACGTCGGTCAGTGGATCAGCATGACGCCGGTGTACAGCGCTGGCGTGGGCCGCATCGGCCCGACGCCTGCGCCTTCGGGGCAGCTCTTCAACCAGACCCCCACCACCGACACCACCTACACGCTCTCGGTGTCCAACGATGCGGGCACGACGGTGACCGCTGACGTCAACGCGCTCATCGACCACGACGTCTACGTGGCGAGCGGCCAGGGCTACGTCGCGGTGTACCGCTCTCACCTCGACATGGCCGGCCCGCCGGTGCGCAGAATCTACATTCAGAACTGCCCGCTCCCCTCGGGCGTGGCGCTGCAGCCAATTAGCGCCGGCGGTCTGGTGCCCGCACAGTTGTGGGTGACCTGCCGCGCACAGGGAGCGACCGCCGCACGCATCATGCGCATCCAGAGTCCGCAGGCCATCAACAACAGCGCCGCCATGCCGGCGACGTCGTCACTCACGCCCATCTCGGGCGCGGCCACGCTGCTCAACAACCCGGTGTCCATCGCCATCGACAGCCTCAACGGCGTGCCGACGGTGCTCATCGTGGCCGAGAGCGGCTCACCGTCTCCGCTCGCGCGCGGGCGGGTGCTGGTGTTTTCCGCGTCGATGGGCGGCAACGTGGCGCCGCTGCGCATGCTCGACCCGCCGACCAGTGGAGACCTCACGCAGCTCGGCCTCATCACCCAGGTCGCGCTCTACGCCAGTGAGATCTACGTCGCCTCGCGCAACATCAGCGGTCTCAGCGCGACCAACGGCGTGCTGGTCTTCCCGCTCACGTGGACGGGCACGAACATCGCCCCGACGCGGTGGTTCATTCCCACCAGCACGGGCACGTTCGTCAACGGACTCGCTGTGAACGCTGACGGCATCTACGTCTCGTCGCCGTCGGGCCTCACGCACTTCTCGTTGGGCGTGACGGGCACCCCGAGCGCGCTGCACGTCTTGAATGTCGGCCCCGGCGGCCAGCTGGCGATCTTCGACCGGCAGCTGATGTTCGCGAACGTCGACATGGTGTGGGGACACTCGACGGTCGACCTCCGTCGCCTCTGGGGAGCGCAGGGGCCTGCCTTCTCCCTCGGCGTCGCGGGGCAAATCGCGGTCGACCCGCTGCGGTGACGGAGACCACGCCGGACACCGCGTCTGCGACTATGCGGTGTCTGGCGCGCTGGTCAGTTGTTGGTATCGCCCGCGAGCGCGTCAGCCGACTGCTGCCACATCTTCTGGTTGTCAGCGCTGATCTTCTCGAGCTGCTTCTGCTGCGCCTTGAGCTTGTCGGCCTTCGCCTTGTCCTCGGCGCTCTGCTCTTTGTTCGGCTGCGCGTCCTGATCACCGCCGTTGGCCTTCTCGTTCAGCGCAGTCGGCTTCCCATCGTTCGGCGGCTTCGACTTGTCGATGATGGGCTGCGGAGCGAGCTCCGGTGCATCGACCGGGGCTTTGCTCTGCTTCTGCGCAGAGGCGTTCTTCTTCCCCTTGATGACCTGCACCTTGCCTGCACCACCGGTCTGACCGAGCACGACGACGAGAGCCGCGAGAGCGAGTGACATGGCGAGCACTGTAGCGAAATTCACGCGCGCTCACCCTGCTAGGGTCCTTGCGCGATGCGTCGTCTGCTCTTCGTTCTGCTCGCGTTCCTCACGGCGTGCCCGAAACCCGTTGATCCACCACCGCCTCCGACGCTCACCGGAGACACCTGGACCGCGAAGTTCGACGGCACGACCTTCGTCTTCGAGCGTGAAGGCACTCCGCTCGTGCGCATTCCCGCCGACGCGTTTCAGCTCGGCACCGTCGGTTCGCTCGATGAGAACGCGAGCTACGACCCGTACTGGCTGCTGGTGAACGACGGCGTCTTCACCCCACAAACGCCGACGGGTTTCGCCTGGCGCACCGTGAGCGAAGCGACCACCAGCGGCGACCAGACGCAGCTCACGCTCTCGCTCACGTACAACAGGAACCTCTCGGCCAACGTCACCGCGCAGAAAGCGAACGACGGCAGCCTGCGACTCCTCTTTCTTCCGAGCGGCACGAGCACCGTCGCCATCATGCGCGTGAAGCTCGGCGTCGACGCCGCTGAAGGCTTCTACGGACTGGGCGAGTGGATGGACCACATCAACCACCGCGGGCGGCTGCGTCCGATGCAGCTCGAGCCGGACTTGAACTCCGAGAGCGCTGCGACCGAGAACCACGTCAACGTTCCGTTCCTCATCGGCTCGACTGGCTGGGGCGTGTTCTTCGAGACGCAGCGGCACGGCGTGTTCGACGTCGCGAAGACCGAAGGCAGCACCATCGACGCGATGTTCGGCACCGCGGAAGAGAGCAGCACCGGGCTGGCGTTCCATCTCTTCTCGGCGCCGCAGCCGCTCGACATCGTGAAGCAGTACTTCGCGGTGACGGGACAACCGGCGGCTCCGGCAGATTGGGCGACCGGCCCGTGGATCTGGCGCAACGCGAATCGCGATCAAGCCGAGGTCGAAGACGACGTGCGGCAGATCCGCTCGCTCGATCTCGCGACGTCAGCCATCTGGATCGATCGGCCCTACGCCACCGAAGTGAACACCTTCGACTTCAATCCCACGCAGTTCCCCGATGCGGGCGCGATGGTCTCTTCGATTCACGCTGCCGGCCTGCGCCTTGCGCTGTGGCACACGCCGTACCTCGCCGACGGAGCCGAACCCTTCCGCAGTGAAGCGCTGACGCGCGGCTTCTTTCCTCCGACGCAGGGCACGTGGCTCAACCGCTGGAGCGCTCCGCTCGACACGCGCAAGCCCGGCGCGACCGATTGGTGGAAACAGAACATCCGCCGCTACACGGACATGGGCGTCGAGGGCTTCAAGCTCGACTTCGCCGAAGACATCGCCGCGGGCATCAGCGGGCGGCGCACGATGTGGGTCTTCGCCGACGGGAGCACCGACCGCACGATGACCGACCGCTATCCGCGCGAGTACCACGACATGTACCGCCAGGTGCTCGG
>JAEUJS010000626.1 GCA_016792935.1 Archangium sp.
GCCTGCAGAGCTGCCGGCCGACCTCGAGCTCGAGCTTCACCGTCACCGGCGCGGCGTCTTCGACGATGTTGTTCGGGTTGTAGAGCGTCGTCGTGAGCTGGGCGATCAGGCCCGGCATCAGCAGATCGCTCACCATGTGCCCGAGGTAGCGCGGGTGGAAGAACGGCACCGAGCGCTTGAGCTGCGCGGTGAGCTGATGAAGTTCGTGTTTGGTGCGCGCCAGACCTTCGAGGAACGCCGGATCGTGCTGGTCGCGCGTACCGATCGGCGGAGGATCTTCGGGGTGGAAGTTGCGACGCCAGAAGACGTGGTCGCGCAGCAACTCGAGGACCATCTTCTCGAAGAAATCGTCGTTCTCTGCGTATGCGCCGAGAAACCAGGGCGCCAATGCATCAGCCATGGCGGCCAGCGACTGCAAGGTCCGCTCCGCGGCACGCCGGGGTGCGCGGTCGCGCGAAGTGCATCGGTTGCGGCACCCGGGCGGTGAGAATGCAGAACTTGCACGAGCATCGCTGGCCTCACCGCGACACAATCACGCCGATGCGATTCCTCGGACTGTGCGTGGTGCTCGCGGCGTGTGGCCCTGATGGCCCAGCGCATCGCCCGCCGGCGGAATTGAATGGTTGCAGCAGCTCGTCACTGAGCCCGGCGACGACCATCACCTCGCTCACTGAGCGCGTGAATCAGCTGCCGCCGTCGGAGCCGTCGTGCCTGCTCGCTTCCCTGCCGCGCCCGATTCAGCTCGTCGCGTCGAGCAGCATCACCAGCGCGCAGCCGGCGACCAGCCCCCAGTCGCCGCGCCTCTTCTTGATCGGCGCCGAGGTCGCCATCAGCTTCGTTCCCGACGGCGATGGCGCGCACCTCGTCGAGTTTGGCCAGTGGACCTCTCCCACGCGCACCTTGAAGGGCGAGCTCGAGCTGCCTCGCGCCGAGGCCTTCGCGCTCGATGCGGCGTTCACGCGCACGCGGTTCAGCCCGAGCGTGAGCAGCTGTGGGCTGTGTCATCGCGAGGAAGAAGCCGACGCTGCGACCGGGGGCTCGACGTCGATCGCGTTCCGACCGCTCCCGCAGACGCTCGTTCCGCTCACCACGCTGGCGCGCGAACACGAGAAGTGCACGCGCGCCGAAGATCGTTCCACGCGGTGCGTGATGTTCCACGCGCTGTTCGACTTCGGAGAGGTGCGCAGCGGCGCCTTCGACACCGACGTCGCGCTCTTCGGGGAATAGTCACGGCGCGAAGCGCTCGGCCCTGAAGAGCAGCCGCGCCTGCGCGCGGAGCACGTTCGCCACCTCCGGCGTGTCGCCGTCGAACAACAAGACGTTCACCGGGCCTTCTCGAACCGCGAGCGTCAGCCCCTTGAAGAACAGCGGACACGAGGGGCGTTCGAAGCCGTTCGCCTGCGCCCACGCGAGGTGACAGTTGAGGCGGCGATGCGTGTCGCGCGCGTCGACGGTCGGTTTGAGCTCGAGCTCGAGGCCGCTGGGCACTACGCGCACCAGCGTCACCGACGAGGCGAGGACCGGGCACGCCGCGCGTTCCGCAGGAGGTATTTCCCGGCACGCGAGATCGGCGAAGCGCTCCAGCGCACGCGCCTGAGCGAGGTGCTCGGCCGCCTTGCGCAGCTCGCGATCGGCGTCTTCCAGGTACGCCGCCGTCGGGTTGTAGGTCGAGAGCCCGTTCGGTCCGTCGACGAACGGCCCACGTCCGGGCGCCTTCACGCTCGAGCCCGGGTCGTACTTCGCGGCTGCGCGCTCACTCGCGGCCTTGTGCAGCTCGGCCTCGTTGCGGTGCTCGATCGCCGTGAGCGACTTCTGGTCGGAGTGCGCACACGCGTTGGTGAGGGCTGCGACGGTGATCAGGATCAGTGCACGAGCCATGGTCATGCCCGGTGCACCACGTGTGCCGGACCCGTGCGCAGGCTTTGCGCTCAGTCGCGATCTTCGAGGAGATCCTTCGCCGTCAGCTCAGGAGCCGCACGGCCCTTCTCGTATTCGAGCAGGCCCAACTCGGCGTACCGCGGGCGAATGCGATCGCTCAGCAACCCGATGCGCTTCAAGTTCGGGATCACGCGCTTGAACATCGTGCGGCGGAACATGGCCATCATCTCGCTCTGCAACACGAGCTGATCCCACTGCCCGCGGCTCATCGTGTGGCCGTAGTACTCGTCGTAGAACTCGTGCGCGAAGAAGCGGTTGCGCAGGAAGAGCGACACCTCGAAGGCCCAGTCTTCGCGTTCCCGCCGCTCGCGATCCGTCAGCTGCGCGAGGAACTCCGAGAGCGCCAGCACGCCGTAGTGCACGTGGCGCGCTTCGTCGGTGATCACGTATTTCAGCATCTGCTTGAGCAGCGGCTCCTCGGTCTTCTGCTGAATCATGCCGAACGCACCGAGCGCGAGGCCCTCGATCATGATCTGCATGCCGAGGAACTTCATGTCCCACCGCGAGTCGCTCATCAGCGCGTCGATCACGACGTAGAGGTTGTCGTTGATGTCGTATTTCTTCTCGAGCTTCTGCGTGAGGTAGCCGTGGAACACCTCGACGTGGCGCCCTTCGTCCACCACCTGCGTCGAGCCGTAGAGTTTTCCGTCGAGCCACGGCACCGCTTCCGTCACCTGACAGGCCGCGAAGAGCGCGCCCTGCTCTCCGTGAAGGAATTGGGAAAGCAGCCACGAGGTGATGCCGCGACGCTGTTCCGCGCGCTCGCGCTTGCTGGCCTTCGCGAAGTGATCGAGGTGCGCGATGGGCAGGAAGTTCCACGGCAGCAACGCGTGTTCGTCGCTCATGGGGTCGACCGTGCGCTTCCAGTCGAGATCCTTCTGCGGGTGCCACTGCGAGTCCTTCGCCGCGTCGAAGAGGCGAGCGAGCTGCGGGCGATCGCGCAGGTAGTCCCAGTCGAAGTGCGCGCGGTAGTGCACCGGCATCTGCGTCGTCGGAGCCGCCTTGCCGACCTGCTGCACCATGCCTCTCCACGCGGGCCCGAGGAGCGACTTGAGCACCTGCAGATTCCCACTCGCGCTCGCGTCTTTCACGAGCGGCAACGTCTGCACCAGGTTCGACAGCTGGGTGATGGAGCTCACTGCGGTCATGGTGGTCACTCCTGCTTCGAGAAAGTGGCGGCGAGCATCGCGGCGAAGTGCGTGTCGAGATCGGCGGGGCGCGACTTCTCGTGGATCAGTCCGAACGCGAGGAAGCTCCAGAACGCGTCGGCGATCTGCGCGGGAGTGCGCGTGCTGCCCTGCCGGTACCAGGTCGCCACCCAGTTGATCGCGCCGAAGCCGAAGTGCCGCACCAATTCGATGTCGAGCAGCGGGCGCGCCTTGCCCGTCGCGTGCGCCTCGAGGAGCAGCCCGTCCCAATACACTTCCAGCTTCTGCCGCTCGCGCTCGACGCCGGTCTTCGCTCCCGGCGTCAGCGAGCGCCAGTCGAACAGCAACACGTAGAGCGAGTCGTCACTGCTGTTGCAGAGCAGCTCGAGGTGCGCGCGCAGACCGATGCGCAGCCGCTCGATGGGGTTCTTCTCGTTCTTGATCTGCACTTCCACGGCGCGGATGGCGCGATCGACTCCGCGCTTCATCAACGCCACGAGGATGTCGTCCTTGCTCGCGTACCGGTAGTGCAGACTGCCCGGGAGCATCTCGGCCGCGTTCGCGATCTCGCGCACCGTCGTCGCCGCGAAGCCCTTCTCGCGGAACAACTTGCCCGCCGCGATCAGAATGCGCTCGTCGGCGTCCGGAAGACCAAAGCCCGGCGAAACGGCAGGAGGGGCAACGACGGTCTTCGCAGCGTTCGCCTTGGCCATATGACCAAGACTTAGTTGGTCGACCGACCAAGAGTCAAGTCGCCTGTAATTTCAGTGCGTTGCGTCGATTCTCGCCCACAACACAGGACTTCCTCGAGGCGCCCAGGCCTTCAGTCCCAGCCGCTCCAGCTCTTTCCCGCCGCGAC
>JAEUJS010000645.1 GCA_016792935.1 Archangium sp.
CACGGTGAAGGGCAGGTCACTCGCGCGCAACACGTCTTCCGCGTCGCGCTTGTCGATGCCGTACTTCCAGTCTTCGCGCTCGGCTTCGCTCGGAGGCGCGCTCAGCACCGCCCCGTCGTAGTCGCTCTCCTTCGCCAACCCGGTCGGCCGCGGACTGCGCACCAGGTACACCTGCCCCGTGCTGATCGCGACGTAGTGCTTCACCTTGCCGCCGAGCACGCGAACGGCGCGCGTCGCCTGCGCGCCATCGAAGAGCGCGAAGTCGATCACCGCGTCGAAGCCGTCTTCACGCGCGAGCATCTTGTCGAACGCATCTGTCCCGCGATCGGCAGTGAAGCGACGCACGCGCGCCCCGAAGGGATCGATCAACGTGCCCCGGTTGAGCAGCGCGATGTCGTGGCCCCTTGCGAGCAGCTGCGCGCTGAGCTCGACGCCGAGAAACCGATTGCCGCCGATGATGAGCGTTCGCACTTCGCGAGACTCAGAACCGGTACAGCACGAGCCCGTTCGGCGCGGCCGGCTTCTTCGCCCTGGGATCTTGATCGCCGTACGCATCGACCGGGAAGAGCGACGACTCGCGCGGAACGAGCGACGGTTTTCCGGTCGGCGACCCCGTGCCGGTTCCCACATCGGCGCGCTCGACCTCACGCACCAAAGCGGTGAGCGAAGGGTCGACGTCTTTCAACTTGAGGCCCGAAGCGATGCTCGTCTTGAGCGCGATCTTCGCGGCGTCGTTGCGGTTCTGCTTCACCGCGACGAGCGCGAGGTCGTACGCCGCGCGGCCGCGCGTGCGCCACTCTCCGGGAGCCGACGACACGTCGAGCGCGCGCTGGAAATACGCCTGCGCCGGCTCGAGCTCGTTCTGCAGCCAGTGTGTCCACCCGAGACGCAGCAGGTGTTCACCCTTCACCGGAGACTGACGCGCGAGCGGCTCGAGGATCTCTTCGGCTTCCTGCGGCTTGCCCGCGTCGATCATGCGGCTGCCGAGCTCGAGGCGTGCTTCCGCGCTGGTCGCCGAGAGCGCGAAGCCCTTGCGCGCCGCGACGATCGCGTCGTCGTGCTTGTTCTGCCGCGCGAGCGCCTTGCTGACGCGACCCCACGCATACGCGGAGTTCGGCACCAGCTCGCTGTACGCGCGCCACACCTTCTCGGCCTCAGCCCAATTTCCGAGCGCGAAGAGCGTGTCGCCGAGGTAGCTGCGGGCGATCAACTCGCCGGGTCGCTTCTTCACGATGTCGGTGAGGAACGCCACGCCCGCTTCGTTCGACTGGTAACGCGTGAGCAACCAGAAGCGCGCCAGCGTGTACGTCTCGAGCATGTCGTCGGCGTCTCCGAGGCCAGCGAGCGCGGTGGTGGCCGCGGCGTCAGTGCCGAGAATCGCCTGCGCCAGGGCTCCGCTCGCGAGCGCGAAGCGCAACTTCGGGTCGAGCTCGGCCGCCTTCGCGCACGCCTCAGCAGCGCGCGTCAGCTCGGCGGTGTCCACCAGCGCTGGCGTGTCGGGGCTCAGCGGCTGACGCAACACCACCGGGTAGCAGGCGCCAAGCTGCTTGAGCGCGTCTTCGTTCGCCGACATCGGCTGCGCGTTGCTCTTCGCCGGCAGCGCGATGCCCGGGAGAATCGCCTTCGCGAGCGCGACCGAACCCTGCTCGAGCGCGCCGCTCCACGTCTTGGGCAACTTCGCGGTGAAGGGCCTGGGCTTCTTCCCATCGACCGTGACGCCCTGAATCTCGAGTCCGTCGCCGCTCGCTTCGAGCGTGAAGGCCACCGCGCGATCGGCTCCGAGAATTCCGCGCAGCGCATCGGCGTTGGCGGGCACGCGCAGATCTTCCGCGAAGCCTTCTTCCGCGATGGCGCGCACGGCCTGCTTCAAGTGCAGCTCGTTCGCTTTCTTCGTCTCTTCGGTGAGCTCCCCCGCGCGCGCGACCATCAACAGCGCGAGCTGCTGGAGACTGACGTCACTCGACGACGGCGGGAGAAAGGCCACGACCGGCTGCTTCGGAGGCGCTGCGATTGCGAAACCAGCCAACAAGATCAACGGAATGACCAGGCGCATGGGCAAACCATGTCACAAATGAAATGCACTGTCGGAAACGACACGGTCCATCCGCTTTTCGTGCTGAAGGCCATTTTCGGCCTCTCACAACCAGGAACGAATCATGAGCAAGTACCTCCTGCTGTACCGCAACCCGCCCGAGCGTCAGGTTCCCTCACCCGCTGAGATGGAAGCGACGATCGCGCAATGGATGGAATGGAAGAAGGCGCACCCGTCGATCATCGACATGGGCGATGGGCTGCTGCAGACGGGCCGCGTGTTGAAGAAGGGTGTGGTCAGCGACGGGCCGGCGGTCGAGTCGAAGGAACTCGTCTCGGGCTATTCCATCGTCGAGTGCGCGAACTACGACGCAGCGGTGGTGGTGGCGAAGGCGTGCCCGTTCAACGCCGTTCCGGGCGCGAGCGTCGAAGTGCGTGAACTCGCCGGGTACTGAAACGTGAGTGGCACCGACGACACGATCGAGCCCGTGCTGCGGCACGCGTACGGTCGTGTCGTCGCGACGTTGATGCGGCAGTTCGGCAACCATCGGCTCGCGCTGGTCGAAGACGGACTCTCGCAGGCGATGATCGAAGCGGTCGGCACGTGGCGCGCACGCGGAATTCCTCCGAACGCGAAGGCGTGGCTGCTGCGCGCGGCGCGCAATCGGATCATCGACGAGCTGCGAAAGACGTCTCGTGTCGAGGCCGTCGAAGAGACGCCCGAACACGGGAGCGCTGAACCCGACGACCCCGCGCTGAACGAAGACGTGCACGACGACGAGCTGCGCGCGCTGTTGGTGTGCGCACATCAGGGCATTCCGCTCCCGTCTCAGATCGCCTTCGCGTTGCGCACGTTGTGCGGCTTCTCGACGCGAGAGATCGCCAACCGCCTCGTCACCACCGAAGAGAACGTGCAGAAGCGGTGGGAACGCGCGCGAGAGGCGCTCGCTGAGGTCGACTTCGCTGCCGAGCGTTCCCATCTCGAGCCCGAGCGCGTCCGCGGCGTGCTGCGCATGATCTACGTGCTCTTCACCGAGGGCTATTTCGCCAGCGAGGGAGAGCAGGTGCTGCGCCTCGAGCTGTGCCGTGAGGCGCTGAGGCTCGCGGCCCTGGTCGCCGAACATCCACGTGCGACGTCGCGTGAGGCGTGGGCGCTGCTGGCGTTGATGCACTTTCACCACGCCCGTCGCGATGCCCGCGCCGATGAACAGGGCCGGCCCGTGTTGCTCGAGGATCAGGACCGTTCGCGCTACCACCGCGATGAGCTCGCGCGCGGTATCGAGGCGTTCAAGCAGTCCGATCCGCGCGCGCTCGACACCAAGTACCACCTCGAAGCGGCCATCGCCGCGGAGCACGCCTTCGCGCCACGCTTCGAAGACATCCGCTGGAAGGAGATCGTCGCGCTCTACGATCGCCTCGCGGTGCTCGAGCCGTCACCGCTCCACGACTTGCACGCCGCCATCGCGCTCTCGTGGGCCGAGGGTCCGCAGGCTGCGTTGCCTCGCCTCGATGCGATGCGTCCGCCGACGTGGCTCGCCGCGTCGCATCTGTGGCTCGCGACGTACGCCGACTTTCACCGCCGTCTCGGCGACAGGAACAAAGCGCGTGAGCTCTATGAGAAGGCCATCGCGCTCGCCCCTCCGCTCGAGGGAGGTGTACTGCGCCGTCGCCTCGAATCACTGTGAGGCTCGACCTGGGGCGAGCCGGAAAATGTGAGAGAGTGATTTTCGTGTTCGCGTACACGGTGACGGCGCAGTTCGAAGACGAGGCGGTCGCGCGGGAATACACCGCGTGGCTCGAAGAGGGACACCTGCAGCTGGTGATCGACGGCGGCGCTCGCATGGCGCACTTGATTCAGGTCAGCCCGACACACCTCGAAGTTCGCTACCTCTTCACCGATGAAGCGGCGTTTCGAAAATACGAAGCCGGCCCAGCCGTGCCCTTGCGTGCAGACGGCCTCGCGCGCTTCCCGGCGACGCGTGGCGTGAAGATGAGCCGCGCCACCGGAACGCTCCGGCAGAAGCTCGGAGGCGTGTGATGCACATCAGCGTCTTCGATCTCTTCAAGATCGGCATCGGCCCCTCGAGCTCGCACACCGTCGGTCCAATGAACGCCGCGCGCCGTTTCGCCGAGCGCCTCGAAGAGGAGGGCGTGCTCGATCGCGTCACCAGCGTGAAGGCCGAGCTCTTTGGTTCACTCGGCTTCACCGGCAAGGGCCACGGGAGCGATCTCGCGGTGATGCTCGGCCTCGAAGGCGAGTCTCCGCGTGGCGTCGACATCGACGGAGTTCCTTCACGCATCGAGCGCATCACGCGGGCGGGGAGTCTCTCGCTGCTGGGGAAACGCGCGGTGGGCTTCAAGCCGAGCGAGGCCATTGTCTTTCATCGTCGCGAGAAGCTGCCGCTCCACAGCAACGGCATGCGCTTCACCGCGTTCGCTGGAGAAGCCGAGCTCGTGCACCGCATCTACTACTCGGTGGGCGGCGGCTTCGTGGTGAACGGCGAGGGTGTTCCCGAAGGAGCCGGCGGCGGCACGGATCAGAAGCCCGTTCCGTATCCGTTCGATTCGGGCGACTCGCTGCTCGCGCAATGCAACTCACATGGGCTCTCGATCTCCACGCTGATGTTGGAGAACGAGAAGGCGCTGCGGCCCGAGAGCGAAGTGCGAAACGGTCTGCGCGAGATCGCCGCGGCGATGGAAGCGTGCGTGAAGCGCGGCTGCGAGAAGGAAGGAATTCTCCCCGGCGGACTCAAGGTGAAGCGACGCGCGGCGACGC
>JAEUJS010000649.1 GCA_016792935.1 Archangium sp.
GGCCCGCCGACCTGGAGCGAGAGGCTGTAGGTGCCCGCATTGAGCAGGGCGGAGTCGCCGTTCGCGTCGAGCGCGATGTTGCCGCCGACGACGGTGAGCGTCACGCCCGCGTCAGGCGTCGCGAGCGCCGCGTGCACCACGAAGCGCGTCACGCTGAAGGGCAGCGCCGCCGAGTGCATCGTCACGCCCGTCCCGCCGTTGATGGACGGAAGCACGACGGCGCCCGAGACCGTGAGCTCTCCCAGCGCGCAGCTCACGCCGGAGTCGATGCCAGCGTCAGCGCCCGCGTCCGGCTCACCGGCATCCGGTGCACCTGCGTCGGGCGTTCCGGCATCGGGCGTTCCCGCGTCCAGCCCGCCATCGCCCCCAGCGTCTGAACCGCCCGCGTCGGACAGCTGCAGTCCGCCGTCGATGCGCGCATTCGCCGCGAGCGATTCCCAGTTCTCGCAGCCCGCGAGCGCGAAGAGGAGCGCCGAGACGAACGCTGCTCGCGTCACCATGACAGCGCTCCGGCGAACTGCACCACCGCGCCGCCCTGCACGGGCGTGACGCTGAGGACCGGGCTTCCCTTCGGCGTGACGAGGCCCCACACCACGGCGCCCACCACCGCCGCGCCTCCGACGCCGATGAGCACCGCGCCGATCGCCTCTTTCGTCTGGCCCGCGGTGCGACGTGCCGCGACCGCGTCTTCGTTGGCGAACACGTCTTCTTTGAGTGCGCGTGCGTCGTCTTTGCTGGCGATGAGCGCGATGGCGCCTCCACCGGCGACGAGCCCGCCGCCGACGCCGAGCAGCACCGGCGGGACCAGCGACGGTGACGCGATCGACGCCGGCGCGAGCTGCGAGCGCAGTTGTACGCCCCCGCGATCGAGCGCGTCGAGGAGCGCGTCTTCGTCACGCACGCGCTCGCTCAGCGAGGCCCACGTCGAGCCGTCGCGCGCACGCACCACCCGCACCGAGAGGAGGATGTTCGAGCCGGTGCGGGCGATGCTGACCGACACGATGCCGTCGACGCCCAGCGCTCCGGCCAGCTCGCTCAGGCAGCTGCCCGATTCCGACGCGCACCCCAGGAGCTGCCGCTGGCGCTCGAGGCCGAGCGACTTCTCGATGTCACCGTGCGTGACGACGGTGAGGTGGCCTCCGGCGGCGAGCTGGGTGGCGAGGCGATCTTCGTAGGCCGTGCACACCGCCGCATCGACGCCGCCGCACGTGAAGCCAGGAATCGCGAGGCTGGGAACTGCCGTCAGTACCAGACCGAGTGACAGGACGAACATCGGTCGACAGGCTACTGCGCGTGGGCGTTCGTCAGGCGAAGATTGGCGCTCACCCGCGTGCCCGGCCCGGTCTCGTGATGGCTCATTAGAGCCGATGGCGGTGCATCACGTCGCGGTACTGCAGCGGTTGATTGGCGCGCAGCTCACTCATCTTGCGCTTGGGGTTGCGCGACACGCCGAGCCACGTCTCGAGGAAGGTCCAGGCCTGCTCTGCGTCGGGCCCGCTGGTGTCTTCGAGCCCGACGCCGTGGTGCAGCCCCGGCACGACGATCTTCACCGCGTCGCGCGTGCCCGTGATGTCGACCTGCGCTGCCGTCCACGGGTCGAAGCCGCCGTAGATGAAGACGAAGCGTTCGCCATGCGTGCGCATCCACAGCAACACGTCGGTCATCGCGCGCTGCTCGAAGCGGGGCACGGGAAGGCCGTTGAACGCGAGCTCTCCGTCGTCGGGCAGCATCGGAATGGGTCCGAACTCTTCGAGGTGTCCGCGGTTGCCGCCCGGTGAGCCGAGCTCGACCTGCGTCTGGTACGTGTACGGATCGAGCTGGCTCTGCTCGAGCGCCTCGTCGGAATACGACTCGCCGTAGCCCGCCCACTGGTCGGCGTAGAGCTCCGGGAAGCCAGGCGCGCCGATGAACGACTCGTAGGCCGGGCAGCCGCGCTGCGTGTTGTCCTGAAGTCCGTACTGGAAGGCGCCCCACAGCGAGCTTCCGGAATTCGCCGCCCACAACGCGTTGGTGCGGCTGCCGATGCGCGAATACGTGCCGCGCAACGTGGGAGCGAGTTCCGCCTTGCGCGACATCACGTTGCGCTCGAGGTCGTTGAGCACGCCGCGGCACGCTGCGTAGGTCGGACCACCGAGCTGCGCCAGCCACGGGCCGAAGCGCGGGTCCTGTTTGCTGCGCGAGATGGGCGTGACGAAGGGCGCGCTCCCGACCACATCGCAGGGGAAGTAGCGCCGGTGGAAGAGGGCGGTCATGCCTCCCTTGCTGTGGCCGGTGTTGACCCATGCGGCGGGGAAGAGCGCACCGAGCGCCTCGACGATGCGATGCGAGTCGGCCGCCGACTGCATGATGGTCAAGAGCGCGTAGTCGGCGCCCGCCGGCGTGGAGTCTTCATAGAAGCGGTGTTCCACCTCGAGCTCGTTGACCGGGAAGTTCGACGCGAGATCCGACTGCGAGTCGAACAGCTCGTAGCCGGTGGTGTGGAGCACCAGCGGAGCGCTCTCGTCGCGCACGGTGAGCAACAGGCGCTGCTCGAACGTCGCTCCGGCGGGCTCGAAGTGATTCGCGGGCTGGGTGAGGCGAAGCAGATACATCTGCGTGCCCGGGCGCGGCCGCTGCGAGGTGTAGGGCTCTGCTCTGAGTCCAGCGATGCAGTTCAACTTGCCGAGCAGATCGGTCGCCGCGCACGTCGGCCCCGGCGCCCGCGTCGCGCTGCACGTCACGGCCTCGGAGCGGTCAGTGACCAGACCGATGAGCTGCGCGTCGACGTGATGAGCGCCCGGCGTGATGCACAGCGCGTCGCTCGTCGGCAGCAGCAGCGTGGCAGTGCCGCGCAAGGTCTGCGCAGTCGCACCACACACGCCGGCGGTGAACTGCGCGCCGTCAGCGACGGTGATGGTGAAGAGGCGGTGCGTCGCGGTGGTTTCTCCAGAGAGACCCGAGAGCGAGACGCGGAGCTCCTGGTTGGCGAGCGGGAGCGCGCGCCAGGCAATCTCACGCTGCGTGTCGAGCACGGTGATGGGCTTGACCGCGCGCAACGCAGACGTGGCGAAGCGCTGGATGCGGCCGAGCTCGACGAGCTTCACCTTCGACGGCGTCGTGCTCGAAACACCGATGGAGCCCGGAGCGAGCCACAGCAACGTGCGCGCGGTCTGGCCGGCGGCGACCTCGAGCAACGCCTCGGTCGTCACTGGATTCTCCGTGGTGCCGCACGCGCCGAGCAGGAAGAGCGTGGCATCGGTCGACGTGACGTCGAGCGCGACGAGTCGCGAGAACGTGTCGTCGGCGCCGGTCTGAGTGGGTGCGTCGATGCGGTGCGCGCCCGTGAGCTCGAGCTCCGTCGGCGTCGCGTCGCTCGAGACCGTGAAGCCGCAGCCCCACGTGTCGACCGCGGCCACGGGTTCGATGCTCACCAGTCCATCGCGCTCCGCGGTGAAGGAGAGCCGTCGCGCAGTAAGCGGGAACCAGGTGAGCGCCTGCGCGGAGACAGCGAGCGAGCGTCCGTCGATGGTCAGCCGCTGCGGGCTCGCGGTCGTGACGCGCGCCCAGATTCCACGCGTCGAGAAGGGCACCGGGAGAAGCTCGCTCGTCTCGGTGCCCGCCGTGGTGGTGAGATCGAGCCGGCGCGTGCGGAGTGGAGCGAGCGCTTGCGGCTCAGATGGAAATTGCACCGTCGCTGTGACGGCAGAGAGGGCCTCAGCGCCAGCGACCGAAATTGCCCCGAACTCGGCATCGAACGACTTCGCCGGCTGCTGACATGAAACGAACACCATCCCCAGGAACACGACGCTCAGGAATCGCACGGCGCTGGCCGTGAGCAAGCGGTGGGCCACGGTGTGACTGCTTGGAGATTTGGCAGCTTGTGGTGAGCGCTGCTCGACGCACGATGACGGCTGCGACCGGGTTGCGCACTTCTTGATGACGTTCGGCATACGAGCGGAATGCCGGAAAGCGGTCAGGAGGACACGACGCGACTTCATCGTCGCCTCAGCGCTGAACAAGCCGCCCCGGGACCAACGGCCCCGGAGCGGAGGACTCCTCAGCCCGGCGTTCCGCACCGGTTGGCGATGCCACCGCCACCGCACGTCTCATCCGGCGCGCAGATGCCGCAGTTCTGCGAACCACCGCAGCCATCGCCGATGAGACCGCAGTTCGCGTTCTGCTCGGCGCACGAGCGCGGCGTGCACGGACGCACTCCGCACTGACCGGGCACGCCACCGCCGCCGCACGTCTGACCCATCGGGCACGTGCCGCACTGGATGATGTTGCCGCAGCCATCGCCGGCGGGGCCGCACGCGATGCCCTGACCCGAGCAGGTCAGCGGCGTGCACATCGTCGCGCCGCACAAGCCCGGGCCCTGCGCACCGCACACCTGGCCCGGCGGGCACATGCCGCAGTCGATTTGATTGCCGCAGCCATCGCCCTGCAGACCGCAGTTGAAGCCCTGCATCAGGCAGTTGCGCGGCGTGCACATGCCGCCACCACCGCAGACACCCGGGACGCCACCACCGCCGCACGTCTGCGGAGGGGTGCACACGCCGCAGCTGATGGTGCCGCCGCAGCCGTTGCCCTGGCTGCCGCAGTTGAACCCTTGCTGCATGCAGGTGAGCGCGGTGCACGTACCGCCGCCGCACTGACCGGTCGTGCCGCCACCGCCGCAGGTCTGCGGAGAAACGCACGTGCCGCAGTTGAGCTGACCGCCGCAGCCGTCGCCCCACGTGCCGCACGCGTAGCCGAGCGCCGCGCACGTCGTGGGCACGCACTGGCCACCACCGCACACGTTCGGCGTGCCGCCACCACCGCAGGACTGAGGAGGCGTGCACATGCCGCAGTTGATTTGGCCGCCGCAGCCATCGCCTTGCGTGCCGCAGTTCGCTCCGAGCTGAGCGCAGGTGCGCGGCGTGCACGGCGTGCCGCACTGGTTCTGCGTGCCACCACCACCGCACGTCGCCGGCGGAGTGCAGTTGCCGCAGTTGATGGTCGAGCCGCAGCCGTCAGCCACCGGTCCACACGTGGCGCCGGCCTGCATGCAGGTGCGCGGCGTGCACATCTGCGGAGGCGGCACGTCGGGACGGATGCACGAGGACAGGTCGAAGATGAGGTACTCGAACACCTTCTCCTGCGGCGTCATCGGGCCGACACCGCAGTAGGGCCACACGGCCGCCGACGCGCTGGCGTTGATGACGTGGAAGTCGCTGAACAACACGCGACCGCACTGGTTGGCGGGCTGAGCCGTGGTGGGCGTGTTGAAGGTGTACTGGAAGGGAGTGTTCTCGGCCGTCGAGCCGCCAGCGTTGCCGTAGACCCAGCGCTGACCCGGCGGGTTGTTGATGGCGGTCAGGTCGTGGCGCACGGTGGTGATTCGAATGCGCGGCACCATCGGCGTCGACGTCGCCGCCTGCGCGTTCACGTACTGCACCCACTGCGCGAAGGTTTGACCCTTCGGGAAGCTGGTGTCGATGCGAGCGTCCTGGTTCGCTGGAGACGAGCTGCCGGGCGCGAAGGTGGCCGAGCTCGTGAACGAGATGGCGCTCGGGTTGCCGTACAGCCACACGTACGCGAAGTGCGAGGCGAAGATGCGGCCGCCCGCGTTGGCGTACTGTTCCATGTTCTGGCGCTGCAGGAACGTCTTGGGCTGCTCGCTGGCGACGCAGTCGAGGATGACCATGTCGTATTTGCGCAGCTCGTTGAGGTCGTTCCACAAGGTCGATGCCGCGGGCGTGGTGGTGCCGATGCGGCCGCCGTTGTCCCGGTAGAACTTCACGCGGCCGGGCTGACCGGGCACGTTGTATTGATCGAGCGCGATGCCGATCTTCGGCAACACGCACTCGATGGTGTCCACCGAGCCGGTGACGACGGCAATGCGCGGGATGTTGTCGTTGACGTTGAACTCACCCTGCTTGCGCGGCAGACGCGTCTGGTCGGCCGTGAGCGCCGTGTTCGCGCAGCACGTGGGGTTGTTCACGGTGATGTAGCGGCGCCACTTGCCGAGCTGAATGACCACCGGCACGTTCACGCCGCAGGGCACGTTGGTGAGCCGGAAGGTGCCGTCGGTGTTCGAGGTCGTCGACACGAGCGGTGCGCCGCTGACGCCGTCTTCGCAGCGATCGCACGAGATGCCGCCGTCGCCGTCGAGCGAAGAGACCGCCCCGTTGGGCACGTAGATGAGCGCTCCGGGAATTGGGTCGGGCTGGCCGTACCCGGCGTCAGCCTGCGTCGGAGCGAGCACCACGCCCGTCAGCGACGTTCCGCCGTCGACCATCGGGCACGCCATCTGGTTGAGGCACAGGTTGGTGCACGAGCCGGCGTCGACGCCGACGCTGCCGCAGACCGACGGAATGCCGGCGCCGCCGCAGATGTCGGGCGCGGTGCAGGTGCCGCACTGGATGACGTTGTTGCAGCCGTCGTTGATGGCGCCGCAGTTCGCTCCCTGCTGCGCGCAGGTGCGCGGCACGCAGGCCGGAGGCGCGCCGCAGACGTTCGCCGTGCCGCCGCCGCCGCAGGTCTGACCGGCCACCGTGCAGTTGCCGCACTGAATGATGTTGCCGCAGCCATCGCTGACCGGGCCGCAGTTGGCGCCGACCATCGCGCACGTCTTCGGGATGCACTGCACCGAGCCGCCGCATTGGTTGGGCACGCCACCGGCGCCGCACGCCTGAGGCGGAGTGCAGTTGTTGCCGCCGCAGCTGATGATGTTGCCGCAGCCATCGCCGATGACGCCGCAGGTCGCTCCGGCTTGCAGACAGGTGCGCGGCACGCAGGTCACGCCACCGCCGCACTGGTTCGGAGTGCCGCCACCACCGCACACCTGAGGCGCGACGCAGCTGCCGCAATTCAAGATGTTGCCGCAGCCGTCACCGACCTGGCCGCAGGTGGCGTTCTGCTGCGCGCAGGTCAGCGGAGTGCAAACCGCTCCGCCGCCGCAGTTGTTGGGCACGCCGCCGGCGCCGCAAGTGCTGCCACTCATGCAGGTGCCGCAGTTGAGGGTCATGCCGCAGCCGTTGCCGATGGTGCCGCAGGTGGCTCCGGCGATGGCGCAGGTCGTCGGCACGCACATGCCGGCGTCGTTCAAGTTGCTGCCGAGAATGCCGCACCGACCGGCCACGCCGCCGCCGCCGCAGATTTCAGGCAGCGCGCACGAGCCGCAGTTCATCAAGTTGCCGCAGCGGTCAGCCATCGGGCCGCACTCGGCGTTGAGCGACTGACACGTCACGGGGATGCAGCCCGCGTCGCCGCCGCAGATGTTCGGCTCTTCCGCGCCGCAGACCTGCGGGAGCGTGCAGCTGCCGCACTGAACCAGCGCGCCACAGCCGTCGCCGATGAAGCCACAGTTGACGGGGCCGCCGTCGTCGGCGCCGTTCGCACACGACCTGGGAGCGCAGATCGACCCGCCGTCGCCGCCACCGGTGGTGCCTCCGCCGGAACCGCCGGTGCCGCCGCCGCTCGTACCGCCGCCGTTCCCGCCGCCCGTCGAGCCGCCGCCACCGTCTTCACCGCCGTCGGTGCTCGGGTTGGTATTCCCACAACCGTCGCAACCCGCAAACACCACGACGCCCAACACGAGCACGGCGCTTCGAAACGCGTTTCGCATCTTCACTCCTGATGTTCCTGAAAGCGGCCCCTGCGAGAACCGAGACCAAAGTGTAGCCGCAACTGAGCGCGGCTCGCTTCACATTCACGCTTGCGTTCTGCGCTCAGGTCCGCGACCGTTCTCCTCGCGCATGAGCAGCAGCTCCCCACGACTTCTGGCGTTGTTCGCCGCGGCGTTTCTCGTCGGATTTCTCGTCTCCTGCAGCGTGAAGTTCACCGACGATGTCCGCTATGCCTGCAAGTCCGACGCGGACTGCGGTGGCGACGGCTACCTGTGTGCGTTCGGACCCACGAAGGCTGTCTGCTGCAAGCCCACCGGTAGTGAGGTGTGTGACAAGAAGGACAACGACTGTGACGGCCTGACGGACAACACGGGCAAGGCGGAGTCGTGCAACGGCGAAGACGACGACTGCAACGGCGTGGTCGATGACGGCTTCGACATTCAGACCAACGTGAATCACTGCGGCGCGTGCAATCAGCCGTGCACGCCGCGCATTCAGTTCTGCCGCGGGGGCACGTGCATCACGCGCGCGGAGAGCAACTGCTTCGACGAGTTCGACGACGACGGCAACGGCAAGACCGACTGTGAAGACCCGTCGTGTGAAGGCCGCCAGTGCAAGGCGTCGGCGACCGACGGCGGCATGGGCGCGATCGGCGGGTGCATCTGCCACGACCTCATCAAGGCCGAAGACGTGTGCACCGACGGCCAGGACAACGAGGGCGACGGCATCATCGATTGCCTCGATCCTGACTGCAGCGGCAAGACGTGCCTCAACGGCGGCTGCACGTGCGTGCCCGACGGTGGCCGCATCGAGACCGACTGCACCGATGGCGTCGACAACGACAACGACACCGTGAAGGACTGCCTCGATGTCGACTGCGTCGATCAGTTCTGCACGCCGCCCGACATCTACTTCACGTGCACGTCCGACCAGCGCTGCCGCTGCAATGGCGGGGTGCAGGTGGCGGAGGTCGGCTCGGTGCTGTGCCGCGATCTCATCGACAACGACTGCGATGGAGAGATCGATTGCGTCGAGACCTCGTGCGACACGCAGAGCTGCTCTCCCGATGGTGGCGCGGCGTGCAAGTGCGCGATGAAGGGCAAACACGAGATGGATTGCGCCAACGGGCTCGATGACGACGGCGACAACCAGATCGACTGCGCCGACATGACCGACTGCGTGATGAGCGCGTGCGCGACGCCTGATGGTGGCGCGGGCATGTGCACCGCGGGCGCCTGCAACTGAGCCCCTGAAGGGGTGGATACGCACCAATAATATAGTGTCCGGGTTCCTTGTTAACCTTGTCTCCGCGACTGGTTGACAAGCCCTGACGGCGTGCTTTGAGCGCTGCATGTCATCCCTCGAAAGCCCCCGCACTGGCCACGCGCACACGTCGCACTCGCACGCCCCTCTCTCGTTGGAAGTTCCGCTTCGCCACGACTGGTCGCTGACCGAAGTGCGCGCGCTCTACGACCTGCCGTTGCTCGAGCTGGTGTACCGCGCGCAGACCGTGCACCGGCAGGTGTGGAAGGAAAACAAGGTCCAGCTCTGCTCGCTGCTCTCCATCAAGACCGGCGGGTGTCCGGAAGACTGCGGGTATTGCCCGCAGGCGGCTCGCTACAAGACGGGCGTCGCGGCGGAGAAGTTGATGGCGGTGCCGGAAGTGTTGGCGGCGGCGAGGCAGGCGCGTGAAGCGGGCGCGACGCGCTTCTGCATGGGAGCGGCCTGGCGCGAAGTGAAAGACGGCCCGCAGTTCGACTCGGTGCTCGAGATGGTGAAGGGCGTCAAATCGCTCGGCATGGAAGCGTGCTGCACGCTGGGCATGTTGAGCGACGCTCAGGCGCAGAAGCTCAAAGCCGCGGGGCTCGACGCGTACAACCACAACCTCGACACGAGCGAGCAGCACTACGGCGACATCATCTCGACGCGCACCTACGACGATCGGTTGAAGACGCTCGCGCGTGTGCGCAACGCGGGCATCAGCGTGTGCTGCGGCGGCATCATCGGGCTCGGAGAGTCGGTGGACGATCGCTGCGGCCTTTTGGTGGCGCTCGCGAATCAGGAACACCACCCGGAGTCGGTGCCGGTGAACGCGCTGGTGCCGGTCGAAGGCACGCCGCTGGCGAAGAACGCGCGCGTGGAGTCGATCGATCTCATCCGCACCATCGCGTGCGCGCGCATCTTGATGCCGGCGTCGATGGTGCGGTTGTCGGCGGGGCGCGAGCAGATGAACGAAGAGGCGCAGCTGCTGTGCATGATGGCGGGCGCGAACTCGGTCTTCTTCGGCGAGAAGCTGCTCACCACGGGAAATCCCGAGCACGAGAAGGACCTGGCGCTCTTCGCGAAGGCCGGCGTCGCGCCGCTCGAACCCAACGTCGACGTTCCGGTGGTCGCCAAGCAGTGATCTCGAGAGGGTCAGGTGAGGGGAATTCGTGCCTCTGCCCGCGCGCGGCGGAGCATTCGCGATGAGCGATCTGATCGACACCTGGGCCTCAGAGCCCCTCGCCACGTTGGAGCGCGAGTCGCTGCGCCGCAAGCTCGAGCCACTCGAGTCTCCAGTCGGCGCGCGAGTCCGCATCGACGGCCGCGAGCTGATCAACTTCTCCTCGAACGACTATCTCGGACTCGCAGCGCATCCAGAGTTGGTGAAGGCGGCCCACACCGCGCTCGACGCCCACGGAGTCGGGGCCGGCGCCTCACGCCTCGTCGTCGGCGACACCACCGCGCACCAATCGCTCGAGCGCGCGCTCGCCTCGTTCGAAGGCACCGAAGCCGCGCTGCTCTTCAACTCCGGCTACGCAGCCAACGTCGGAGCGCTCGCCGCACTCTTCGGGCCCGGCGACGTGTTGTTCTCCGACGCGCTCAACCACGCGTCGTTGATCGACGGTTGCCGGCTCTCGCGAGCGCGCGTGGTCGTCTATCCGCACGGAGACGTCGAGGCGCTCGAGTCGTTGCTGCGTGAAAACCCCGGTCGTCGTCGCGCGGTGGTCACCGACGCGGTGTTCTCGATGGATGGTGACCGCGCTCCGCTGAAGGCCTTGCGTGAGGTGTGCACGCGCCACGCAGCCGCGCTCTTCGTCGACGAAGCCCACGCGACCGGAGTGCTCGGAGCGACCGGCCGCGGGCTCTGCGAGCTCGAAGGCGTGACGCCCGATGTGCACGTCGGCACGTTGTCGAAGGCGCTCGGCTCGTTCGGCGGCTTCGTCTGTGGCTCCACTGCGCTGCGAGAGTTGCTTCTCAATCGCGCGCGCACGTTGATCTTCTCGACGGCGCTCCCGGCGGCAGTCTGCGCAGCAGCGGAGCGAGCGCTCGAACTCGTGCGCGAGGGGAGCGCGCGACGCAACCTCGACACGCTGCGAGCGCAACTCGGAGCGAAGTCGTCGGCCATTTTTCCCGTGATGCTCGGCTCCGCGGAGAACGCGCTGCGCGTCTCGGCTGAGTTGCGCGAGGCGGGCCTTCTCGTGAAGGCGATTCGGCCTCCGACGGTTCCGGAAGGCACGTCGCGTCTGCGCATCGCGGTGACGGCGGCGCACACGACTGATGACGTGACGCAGTTGCTGGCGGTGCTCGAACGAAGTGGAGCGGTTCGAGCGAGCGCCGTGCACACAGGCACTGGGGACGAAGAGAGGGCTGGTGTCGGTCGTCGTGCCTGAGACGAGCGTGCCCCTCGAGCCTCGAGCATGAACACCACTGAACTCCTCGCGCTCGACGCGAAGCATGTCTGGCATCCCTTCACGCAGATGCAGGGGTGGATCGAAGACCAGCCGCTGATCATCGAGCGCAGCGAAGGCAACTGGCTCGTCGACACGGACGGCAAGCGCTGGCTCGACGGCATCTCGTCGCTGTGGGTGACGGTGCACGGCCATCGCAAGGCCGAACTCGACGCGGCGTTGAAGCAGCAGCTCGACAAAGTCGCGCACTGCACGTTGCTCGGTCAGGCGAACGTGCCCAGCATCGAGCTCGCCGCGAAGCTGGCCGCGCTCACCGGGCTGCCGCGCGTCTTCTATTCCGACAGCGGGAGCACGTCGGTCGAGATCGCGGTGAAGATGGCGTACCAGTTCTGGCAGCTGACGGGACGCACCACGAAGAAGCGCTTCGTCGCGCTCAAAGAGGCGTACCACGGAGACACCATCGGCTCGGTCTCGGTCGGCGGAATGGATCTGTTCCACGAGCGGTTCCGCGATCTGCTCTTCCCGGTGGAGCGCGTGGGCGTCGACTCACTCGCCGAAATCGAAGAGCTGTTCGCGGCCAAGCACGACGAGCTCGCGGGCTTCGTGGTGGAGCCGCTGATTCAAGGTGCCGCGGGAATGCTGCTGCAGCGCCCTGGGTGGCTCAAAGGACTCGAAGCGTTGTGCCGCAAGTACGACGTGCTGCTCATCTGCGACGAGGTCGCCACGGGCTTTGGGCGCACCGGGAAGATGTTCGCGGTCGAGCACGAAGGCGTGAAGCCCGACCTGATGTGCGTCGCGAAGGGGCTGACGGGCGGCTACCTCCCGCTGGCGGCGACGCTGGCGAGCGAGCGCGTGTATCGCGCGTTCCTCGGCCGCTTCGATGAGGCGAAGACCTTCTTCCACGGCCACACGTACACGGGAAATCCGCTCGCGTGCGCGGTGGCGCTGGCCAACCTCGAGTTGTTCGAGCGCGAGCAGACGTTGGAGAAGATGAAGCAAGTCGAAGCCGTGCTCGCGGAAGGACTCGCGGAGCTCGCCAGGAAATCGAAGCGCGTGCGCGAGGTGCGGCGGCGCGGGCTGATGATCGGCGTCGAGATTCAGCGCGAAGACGGCACCGCGTACGAGTTCGGCGAGCGCATGGGCTTCCGCGTGTGTCTCGAAGCGCGCAAACACGGCGTGCTGCTCCGGCCGCTCGGGAACGTGGTGGTGCTGATGCCTCCGCTGTCGCTGACGGTGGATGAGGCGAAGCTGATGCTCCACGCGCTGGGCGATGCGCTGACGCGCTGATTCTCGACGCTCGGCTCCACGTCTCGGCGAACTCCTGCTCGGCGCCCGCTCGGCGAACGCACTTGCGCGTGACTCTCGCCTCGGCGTGGCGCACCGATTCTCGTCTCGACGGATCTTCGAGCCCGCGCGCTCGTTACTTGCCCCGCTCACTCGGCGCTGCTTGCTTCCGCTCCCATGAGGTTCTTCGTCACCGGTACCGACACCGGCGTGGGCAAGTCAGAGGTCTCGGCCTCGCTGTTGAGAGCAATGGTGGCGCGCGGAGAGACGCCGTTCGCCTGGAAACCCTGCGAGACCGGAGGCGACGCCGATTCCATGAAGCTCTGGCATGCCGCGGGTGCATGGCAGAAGAAAGAAGACGTCTGCACCTTCCGCTTCAAGCAGCCACTCGCTCCGGCCATCGCCGCGCAGCTCGAGAAGAAGAAGGTCGACGTCGAGAAGCTGAAGAAGGTCTTCAAGAAGTTCGGCCCCGGCCCCGGCGTCGTCGAAGGAGCGGGTGGCCTTCACGTGCCACTGACGCCGAAGCACGACGTGATCGATCTCATCGCCGCGCTCAAGTTGCCCGTGGTGCTCGTCGGCCGCGCGGGGCTGGGCACCATCAACCACACCACGCTCTCGGTGAACGCGCTGCGCGAGCGGAAGATCCCCATCGCGGCGATCGTCTTGAGTCAGGCCGAGCGGATCGATGACGCGTCGGTGCGGCACAACGCTCCGCAGCTGCGAAGGCGTTTTCCGAAGACGCCCGTGCTGGGCCCCGTGCCGTTCAGGACGCGGCCCTCGGAGCGCGAGGCGTTCTTCGATTCGCTGATCGAGACGTTCCTCGGCTCGGAGTTCGGTTACGGACAGCCGACGAGCGCGAAGTAGATCTCGGTGTTGGTCGCGCCGTTGCGATCGTCACGCCAGCAGAACGCGAAGGTCTGGCCGTTCCACAGCGCGGTGGTGAACGACGAAACGCCGTTGCCGCTCGAGAGCTCGAGCTCGTTGCCGTTCTTCTGCCCGAGGCTCGAGACCTGCGCGAAGTAGATCTTCGGGAAGTTGGCCAGCGAGCGATCGTCCTGCCACGACACGCCGAACTGGAAGCCGTTCCAGTCGATCGACGGATACCCGGAGAAGCCGTTCGCGTTGGTCAGCCGCACGTCGCCGCCGCGCTTGTTGCCGCTCGGATCCAGGCGCGTGAAGTACACCTCGGCGTTGCCATCACGCTGGTCGTGCCACACCACGGCCCACTCTCCGGCGACGTCGTTCCAGGCCATGTCGGGCCACGCTGAGTCAGCGGCGTCGTTGGTGATGCGCACCTCGTTGCCGACCTTCGTGCCGTCCGCGGCGAGGCGGCGGAAGTAGATCTCGCGGTTGCCGGCGTTGCGGTAGTCGGTCCACACCAGCGCGAACTCCGAGCCGTTCCACTTCAGAATCGCCGAGCTCTGGCGGAGCGGATCGGTCGTGACCTGCACCTCTCCACCCAGCCGCGCGCCGTTGCGATCGAAGCGCTGGAAGTAGATGTCGTGCTTGTTCGCCCCCGCGCGCGAGTCTTCGTACGCGACGGCATAGTTGTTCCCCGTCCACACGACATCGGGCCAGTCGGTGACGCCGGTCGAATTCGTCAGCCGAATCGCCGCGCCGGTCGGAGCGCCAGAGGCGTTGAGCGGGCGGTAGTACAGTTCCATGTCACCGGAGTTGTCGTCGCCGTACACCAGCCCCCACGACGCGCCGTTCCACGCCAGCGCCGGGTGGCCGGAGCTGCCGGTGGTGTTCGACACCCGCGTGTCGTTGGCGGCGACGCGCACTCCCTGGCTGGTGAGCCCCGCGAAGTAGATTTGTCCGGCCGCGCCGTCGCGCTTGTCCTGCCACACCACGCCGAAGCCGGTGTCGCTCTTGGCGATGTAGACGAAGTCGCTCGAGGCGAAGTTGTTGGTGATGCGCAAGTCGCCCGAGGTGTTCTCGACGAGGTCTTCGTCCACCGTGCCGTCGCAGTCGTTGTCCTTGCCGTCGCAGACCTCGTTGTTGCCCATCGGCGGCATGCAGGCCTGCGGTTGGCCATTGGCGCAGGTGGGTTGCACGGCGGCGCACTCTCCGACGCCGCACTGCTGGGGCATCAGGTTCTCGTCGGTCGCGCCGTTGCAGTCGTCGTCGAGGCCGTTGCAGACCTCGGCGGTCGGCATGCCCGGCGTACACGAGACGAACTGGCCACCGACGCAGGTCGACATGTTGCGCTCACACGCGCCGACACCGCAGGTCGCCATGGGCTGGTCTTCGTCGATGGTGCCGTCGCAGTCGTCGTCGCGGCCGTTGCACGCCTCGGCGGTGGGGATGCAGCTACCCCCGTCTTCACCGGGCGGGATGATCTCGATGTTGTCCATCAGGCGATCGCCGCCGCAGCGGGTACAGCCGGTGACCAGCGCGAGGGCAGAGAAGATGACGAACAGGCGAACCATGCGGGCCCAGCGTCTGGCACAACTCGCGCGGTCCTGTCACTTCACGGGCCGGTGACACCGACGCGCCTGGCGCGTTTCTCAAGAAGTGAGAGTTGCTTTGACGTACATTCAAGCCGCATGACGCTTTTCGAAGCGGCCGAGTGTGGCGACCTTTCGCTGCTCAAGGCCGCGCTCAAATCAGCGCCTGACGTGAACGCGATCGGCGACGAGAAGAAGACTCCGCTCATTCTCGCGGCGGCGCGCGGCTGGGTCGACGGCGTGAAGCTCTTGTTGGCTGCGGGCGCCGAGCACGCGTGGCGTGACGCGAGTGATGAGACGGCGCTCTTGAAGGCGGCGGCGAACGGGCACCTCGAGGCGGCGCGGGTGTTGGCGCCGATGGCGAGCGAAGACGACAAGGCGCTGGCCAACTCGTTCTTGAAGGCGTTTGGCGCGTCACATGCGCCGGAGTTCTCGTACGACGACGGCCGTCTTGGCGGGGCGGGAGCTGGAGAGACGGCGAGTGGGTTGAAGAAGAAGGCGGTGCAGGTCGTCGCGCGCGCGGCGAACTTCATCGGCGATGAAGATCCGTTGCAGCGGGTCGAGCGACAACAACGCGCGGAAGACAACGCGAAGAAGTCCGGGAAGCGATGAACGTTCGAGCACGGCGAGAGGTGAGGGAAGTGTCGACTCCGAAGGGGCAGGCGCTGAAGCGGCCCGGCCCGGTGGGGGGCGTTCGCGATCTGAATCGTCAGAAGAAGGCGCAGTCGATTCGCGATGCGGCGTTGTTGTTGTTCCTGGAGCGCGGCATCGAGGCGGTGTCGGTCGACGACATCATGAAGTCGGCGCGCATGGCGAAGGGCAGCTTCTATCGGTACTACGCCGACCAGACCGCGCTGGTGGACGACATCATGTCGGCGACCACCGAGTTGATGACGCGGGCGCTGGAGGCGTGTTCGCGCGAGCTCGAGACGGCGTCGACGCGCGAGGCGATGTTCAAGGCGTACGCGCGGATCGGTGACGTGCTGGCGACGTTGCTGATGGAGTACCCGGGGCCGGTGCGGTTGTTCCTGCAGGAGTCGCGTGCTCCGGCGCAGGGGGCGCGGCGGCCGATCATCGAGCTGTCGCGGACGGTGTCGAAGTACGCGATCGAGATGACGAAGACGGCGCAGAAGCACGGCATCTTGAAGCCCATTCCGGTCGCGGTGAGTGCGCTCACGGTCGTCGGAGCGGCCGAGCGGTTGTTGCTCGCGGTGCTGCACGACGAGGACATCGGGAACGTGCTCGAGGTGCCGGCGGCGCTGACGACGCTGATTCTCGACGGCCTCCGCGCGGTGTGATCCCCTCTCCCTCGGGGAGAGGGTCAGGGTGAGGGAGCGCATCGTGCTCGCCAACGCCGGCTACGAACTCACCCGCTCGGTTTTCGCGCCTGCTGAACTCGAGACGCTCGCGCTCTCTGCGAGTGGAGCAGGTGTTCGCTCACTCCTCGACGTCGAGGCCGTGCGCACGTTCGCGCGAGATCCCCGGCTGCTCGCGCTCGCGGGCAGCGGAGCGTTCGCGGTGCGCGCGATCCTCTTCGACAAGTCGAGCGAGGCGAACTGGGCGCTCGGCTGGCATCAGGACTCGTCGGTCGCGGTTGGCGAGCGAGTTGAAGTCGACGGCTTCGGTCCGTGGACGACGAAGGACGGAGTGCCGCACGCGATCGCTCCGGTTTCGTTGCTCGAGTCGATGGTGTCGTTGCGGGTGCATCTCGATGACTGCGGCGAAGAGAACGGTCCGCTGCGTGTCATCGCGGGCTCGCATGCGCTCGGGCGTCTGAGCGCGGAGCAGATCTCCGCGCATGTCGATCAGATCAGCCGACGAGTCGGCTGGGGCGATCGTTCGGCGGTCACGACGTGTCTCGCTTCCCGCGGTGACGTGCTCGCGTTCAAGCCGCTGCTGCTGCACGCGTCGTCTTCGGCGCGTGTCGTCTCGCACCGTCGCGTGCTGCAGCTCGAGTACGCGTTCGGTCCGCTGCCCGCTCCGCTTCGTTGGCGCTGGAGCTGACCTGGACTGCGTCTCCCTCTCCCGCCCCTGCGGGAGAGGGTCGGGGTGAGGGCGA
>JAEUJS010000656.1 GCA_016792935.1 Archangium sp.
TCATCAACCTCTCGTACGGGCAGGTGCGCGCTCCGTTTGACGGCGTGGTGAATCGCATTCCGCGAAAGGTCGGAGCGATGGTCGACGAAGACGAGCTGCTGACCACGCTCACCGACACGCACGAGGTGTTCGTCTACTTCCGTCTGTCCGAGCAGGAATACCTCGACACCGCGGGCAAAGACGGGCGCACGCCGAAGTCGGTGCGGCTCAAGTTGGCGAACGGCGCCGCGTGGGATTCGGAAGGAACGGTCGATGCGGTCGAGACCGAGTTCGACGAAGAGACCGGCAACATCGCGTTCCGCGCGCGCTTCCAAAATCCGAACGGGCTCTTGAAGCACGGCTCGACGGGCAAGGTGGTGGTGCGCACCGAGCTGGGCCGCACGATGGTGGTGCCGCAGGCGGCGACGTTCGAAATCCTCGAGCTGCTCTACGTGTACGTGGTGGATCAGGACAACCGCGCACACGCCACGCGCATCACGACGCGCGCGCGCCTCGATGACGTGTTCGTCGTCGAATCGGGCCTCACCGAGACCGACCGCATCGTCCTCGACGGCGTGCACAAGGTGAAAGAAGGCGAGCGCATCGAGGTGCGCGACGAAGCCATCAAGACCTCACAACGCTAGAGCTCGAGCGCCGTTCAATGACTTCCTTCTTCACGCGCCGGCCGGTCTTCGCCCTGGTGTTGTCGATCATCATCAGTCTGCTGGGCCTGCTCGCGTTGCGCGCGTTGCCCATCACGTTGTTCCCCGACATCGCGCCGCCCGAAGTGAACGTGACGTTCGAGTACACGGGCGCGAACGCCGAGGTCGTCACCAAGGCGGCGGTGTTGCCCATCGAGCGCGCGGTGAACGGCGTGCCGGGCATGAAGTACATGAGCAGCAACACCGGCAACGACGGCGTGGGCCTCGTCGAGGTGTACTTCGAGATCGGCACCGACCCCGACGTCGCGAGCATCAACGTCCAGAACCGCGTCAACCAGGTGATGGACGAGCTGCCGCCCGAGGTCGTGAAGACCGGCGTGCGCATCGCCAAGGAAGAGAAGGCGATGTTGCTGTACCTCAACATCCAGAGCACCGACCCGGGCCTCGACGAGAAGTTCCTCTACAACTTCGTCGACGTGAACGTGCTGGCCGAGCTGCGCCGCATTCCGGGCGTGGGCTTCGCAGACATTCTCGGAGCGCGCGACTACGCGATGCGCGTGTGGCTCAAGCCCGACAAGATGCTGGCGTACGGCATCTCGCCCGAAGACGTGGTGGCCGCGCTGAAGACGGCGAACGTCGAGGCCGCTCCCGGAAAAATCGGCGAGAACTCCGACAAGGGCAACTCGCCGCTCGAGTACGCGGTGAAATACACCGGCAAGTTCATCACCCCCGAGGCGTACGCGCGCATTCCGATTCGGGCGAGTGCCGACGGAGAGATTCTCCGCATCAGTGACGTCGCGCAGGTGGAGTTCGACACCGCCTTCTACGACGTGGAGTCGCGCTTCAACGGGCGCCCGTCTGCGGCGCTGGTGCTCAAGCAACTGCCGCATTCCAACGCACGCGCGGTCATCACGCAGGTGAAGGAACGCCTCGCGCAGATGAAGAAAGACGTGTTCCTGCCCGGTATGGACTACGAGCTGAGCTTCGACGTCAGCCGCTTCCTCGATGCGTCGGTGGAAGAGGTGGTGAAGACGTTCCTCGAGGCGTTCCTGCTGGTCGCCTTCGTGGTGTTCATCTTCCTCCAGGACTGGCGCTCGACCCTCATCCCCCTCATCGCCGTGCCCGTCTCGCTGGTCGGCACGTTCGCGGTGATTCTGCCGATGGGCTTTTCGCTCAACCTCATCACGCTCTTCGCCCTGGTGCTGGCCATCGGCATCGTGGTCGACAACGCCATCGTGGTCGTCGAGGCGGTCCACTCGAAGTTGGAGAAGGACCCTTCGCTGCCCGTTCGCGACGCGACCGAGGCCGCGATGAAGGAAATCGCCGGCGCCATCATCGCCATCACGCTCGTCATGTCGGCGGTGTTCATTCCCGTCGCGTTCATCAGCGGACCGGCCGGCGTCTTCTACCGGCAGTTCTCGGTGACGATGGCGGTGAGCATCGTGTTGTCGGGCGTCATCGCACTG
Source organism: Archangium sp. (assembly GCA_016792935.1). GTDB lineage: Bacteria > Myxococcota > Myxococcia > Myxococcales > Myxococcaceae > Archangium_A. The sequence continues at coordinate 2,108 of JAEUJS010000656.1, forward strand.
ACGCTGACTCCGGCGTTGTGCGTGTTGTTGCTGCGGCCACACGAGAAGGCTCAGCGCGGTCCGCTCGCGTGGTTCGAGAAGCGCTTCGCTCAGCTCGAGCGCACCACCGTCTCCATCGTGGCCAGGTCGGCGCCGCGGCGTCTGGTGACGGCGCTGGCGCTGGTGGGGTTCACCGCGGCCACCGGGCTGGTGGGGGGCGCGTTGCCGGCGGGCTTCATCCCCATCGAGGACCAGGGCACGTTCTACGCCGCCATCACCACTCCGCCCGGCGCGACGCTGGAGCGCACCAAGGCGGTCGTCGACGAGCTCGGCGCCATCGGCCTGCACATCGACGGCGTCGAGAGCATCGCCACGCTCGCCGGTTCGAACATTCTCACGGACGGCACCGGCCCTTCGTACGGCACGGTGCTGGTGAACTTGAAGCCGTGGGACCAGCGCACGCGCGCGGTGAACGAGCTCATCGAGGAATTCAAGCAGCGCAGCAAGGGCTTGAGCGACGCGCAGATCGAGTACTTCGCGCCGCCTCCCGTGCCCGGCTACGGCAACGCGGGCGGCTTTGAGCTGCGCATTCTCGACAAGACGGGCCGCGGCGACTTCACCGAGATGGATCGCGTGGTGACGGAGTTCCTCACCGCGTTGCGCGCGCGCAAGGAAGTAGCGGCGGCGTTCACCATCTTTCAGGCCGACTACCCGCAGTATTTGTTGAGCGTCGACATCGACAAGGCCGCGCAGAAGGGCGTGACCATCGACGGCTCGATGAACGCGCTGCAGACGATGCTGGGCAGTGAATACGTCACCAACTTCATCCGCTTCGGGCAGATGTACAAAGTGATGGTACAGGCGCTGCCGAGTTACCGCGCGCGCCCCGACGACATTCTGCGCATCTCGGTGAAGAACGACCGCGACGAGATGGTGCCGCTCTCGTCCTTCATCACGTTGAGCAAGACGCACGGTGTCGACAAGACGACGCGTTACAACATGTACCCCTCGGCCGAGGTCACGGGAGACGCGAAGCCGGGTGTGAGCTCGGGCGAGGTCATCGCCGCGGTGCAGGAGGTGGCGCGTCAGAAATTGCCGCGAGGGTTCGCCATCGACTGGGCGGGCATCGCGCGAGATCAGATCAAGGCCGGCAACGAAGGCCTCTTCGTGTTCTTGATTTGTCTGGTCTTCGTCTTCCTCGTGCTCTCCGCGCAGTACGAGAGCTTTGTGTTGCCGTTGGTGGTGGTGCTGTCGCTGCCCCCGGGCGTGTTTGGAGCGTTGGCCTTCCTGAAAGCAACAGGCCTCGAGAACAACATCTACACCCACGTCGCGCTCATCATGCTCATCGGTCTGCTCGGGAAGAACGCCATCCTGGTGGTGGAGTTCGCCGAGCTGAGGCGGCGTGACGGGCTGGCTCCGTTCGACGCGGTGCTCGAGGCGACGCGGCTCCGCTTGCGCCCGATTCTCATGACCTCGTTCGCGTTCGTGGCCGGTCTGATTCCGCTCGCCATCGCGACGGGCGCCGGAGCCGTCGGCAATCGCACCATCGGCACCGCGGCGGTCGGCGGCATGGTGCTCGGCACGGTGTTCGGCGCGCTGTTGGTGCCGGGCCTGTACGTGGTGGTGCGCGAAGGCTGGAGACGCGTGTCTCCGCCACCGGTCGAGCCGCCTCCATCAGAGGCGACGCCCGAGTCGACCGAGGTGCCCGATGCGACCTGAAAGATTGGCTCCCTCACCCCAACCCTGTCCCCGAGGGAGAGGGGGAACGGTCGCGCTGGCCCTCGTGCTCAGCAGCTGCACGGCCTTCGACGCGGTGGTCATCAAGGAGCAGGAAAAACTCCCCGACGTCTACGCCGCGCTCGAGGCTAGCCCTGACGCCGGTACGCCCGCGAAGCTCGACTGGAACGCCTGGTTCGCCGACCCGCAGCTCACCGCGCTGGTGACCGAGGCGCTCGACCACAACCAATCGCTGGCGATGGCGGTGGAACGCGTCGAGCTCGCGCGCGCCGGAGTCACCCGCACCACCGGCGCCCTCTTCCCGCGCCTCGACGTCGGCGTCGCCGGAGGCATTCGCAAGTACGGCCTCTACACGATGGACGGCGCAGGCAACGCGACGACCGACATTCTTCCCAACCAGCGCGTGCCGGTGAACCTCGGCGACTTCTCGCTGAGCCTGCAGGCCTCGTGGGAAGCCGACGTGTGGGGGAAGTTGCGCAACCAGAAGAACGCCGCCGCGTCGCAGCTGCTGGCGAGCGCCGAGGGCGTACACGTGGTGGCGACGGGGCTCGTCGGTGAAGTCGCGACGGCGTGGTTCGAGCTGCGCGCGCTCGACCGCATGCGCGCGGTGTTGACCCGCACCATCACGCACCAGCAGACGGCGCTCGAGGCCGTGCGGCTGCAGCGAAGTGTCGGGCGCGCGACCGAGCTCGCGGTGCAGCAGTTCGAAGCGCAGCTCCTGGAGACGCAGGCGCTCGAGGTCACCGTCGAGCAGCAAATCGTCGACGCGGAGAATCGGCTGAACGAGTTGCTCGGGCGCTTTCCACGGCCCATCGAACGGCCGGCCCTGGATTCGTTCGAGCCCGCGGGCATCGCGAGCGTCGGCGTCCCTGCCGAGTTGTTGCGCAACCGGCCCGATGTTCGCGCCGCGGAGCACGTGCTCGATGCGACGCGCTTCGACGTGAAGAGCGCGCAGGCGGCGTTCTTTCCGAACATCAACTTGAGCGCGGCGGTGGGCCTGCAGTCGTTCAGCCCCGAGTACTTGTTCCGCCTGCCCGAGTCGCTCATCTACAACTTTCTCGGAGGGCTGGTGGCGCCGCTGCTCAACCGCTCGGCCATCGAGGCGCAGCTCGATGGAGCGAAGGCCGTGCAGCGCGAGGCGATGTACGGGTACCAGCGCACGGTGTTGTCGGCGTACGTCGAGGTGGTCAGCTCGTTGTCGAATCACCGCAACATGGGACGCGTGCTCGCGCTGAAGAAGGAACAGCAGACACAGTTGGCGGAGAGCATCGAGATCGCCGACCAGCTCTTCCGCGCGGGGAAGGCGAACTACCTCGAGGTGTTGCTCGCGCAGCAGAACGCGCTGCGCACCGAGCTGGAGTTGATCGAGAGCTGGCGTCGTCAGCGCGTCGCCTCGGTCACGCTCTACAAGGCGTTGGGCGGCGGCTGGCAGCGCTGACAACATCTGCACTCGAAGGTTCTGGTGGGTGTGAGTGAGGTCATGAGACCACTGACCTTCTGCCTGCTCGTCGCGCTTTCGGGCTGCGTGGAAGTGGCTGCCGAGCCAGACGCCGGTCCACTGGGTGGAGGCACCGGCACGCACGACGCTGGCACCAACCCGGGCCTGGACGCCGGCGGCGACGGCGGGGCTGACGCGGGAAGCGACGTGGACGCGGGCGTCGATGCGGGCACCGAGCCCTGCGCGGGCGTGACGTGCGTGAGCCCTCCAGCGAGCCACTGCGTCGACTCGCAGCGGCTCGAGGTCTTCACCGCTCCGGGCGTCTGCGCGCAGGGGCAGTGTCAGTACGCCTCGCAGCTCCAGACCTGCGCCTCGGGGTGCGCCAACGACGCCTGCGTCAACAACCCGTGTCAGGGCGTGACCTGCGCGATGCCGCCGCCCAACGTGTGTGACGACGCGACCACGCTGCGCTCCTTTGCGCCAGCGGGCACGTGCACCGCGGGCAGCTGCCAGTACCAGGCGACGACGACCACCTGCCAGTTCGGCTGCGCCGCTGGGCAGTGCGTGAACGACCCGTGCGCCGGCATCACCTGCGCAACTCCGCCTGCGTCCTTCTGCGCTTCGGCCACCACGCTGCGCACCCACGCCGCGGCCGGCACGTGCGCGGCGGGCGCCTGCACCTACGCCCCGAGCGACACCACGTGCGCGTTCGGCTGCGTGAACGGCGCGTGCGCCAACGACCCGTGTCAGGGCGTGTCGTGCACCACGCCGCCGGCGCGCGCCTGCCTCGACACGACGACGCTGCGCACGTGGAATTCCCCGGGCGCCTGCGCCTCGGGCAGCTGTGCCTACACGCCGACCGACACCACCTGTCCCTTCGGTTGCGCGAGCGGCGCGTGCCTGGGCGAC
>JAEUJS010000672.1 GCA_016792935.1 Archangium sp.
GTCCGCGCTCAATCCGGTGCTCACCATCGGCGATCAGCTCGAGGAGACGCTGCGGGTGCATTCCCAGAAGGAGGTCCACGGCGTCAAAGACAGCGCGGTGCGGCTGCTCGAGGAGGTTGGAATCCCTGACGCCGCGGCGAGCCTGCGCGCGTATCCACATCAGTTGAGTGGTGGGCAGCGGCAGCGCGTGTCGATCGCGTGTGCGTTGGCGGCGCGGCCTTCGGTGTTGATCGCCGATGAGCCGACCACCGCCCTCGACGCGACGATGAAGCACGTGATCTTGAAGTTGCTGCGCACGCTCGCGAAGGAACGAAAGCTCGCGGTGTGGCTCATCACGCACGATCTGAGCTCGGTGCGTGAGGCGTGCGATCGCGTGACGGTGTTGTATGCCGGGCGCGTGGTGGAGAGCGGAGCGGCGGTGCAGGTGCTCTCGTCGCCGCGTCATCCGTACACTGCGGCGTTGCTGGCGAGCGCTCCGGCGGCGACTGAGCCGGGCAGGGTGCTGCCGGTCATCGACGGCGCGCTTCCTCGGCCGGGAGAGGTTGTCTCGGGCTGCCGCTTCCATCCGCGGTGTCCGAAGAAGATCGATCGCTGCTCGAACGAGCGTCCCGAGTTCGTCGACGGCGTCGCGTGTTGGAGGGCGTCGTGATCGGAGCGCAGGTCTCATGCTGAGCGCGAAAGACCTCAGCGTTCGCTACGTGACTCCGGCGCGCACCGTCGACGCGGTGAAGTCGATCTCGCTCGAGGTGCAGCCCGGCGAACGCTTCGGCGTCATCGGCGAATCGGGGAGCGGCAAGTCATCTCTCCTGCGCGCGCTCCTCGGACTGGAAGAGATCGCTGGAGGAACCGTCACCTTCGAAGGCCAGAACACCCACGGTGCACCGCGCGCGTTGAGAAAACGCCTGCAGCCCGTCTTTCAAGACGTCGGCGCCGCGCTGAACCCGCGCATGAAGATCCGCGACGCGCTCGCGGAGCCGTTCATGATCCACGACGTGCCAGTGGACGACGCGAAACTCTCCGCGCTGCTTTCCACCGTTCAGCTCGGAGTCGATGCCCTCGCCAGGTTCCCCCGCGAGCTCAGCGTTGGTCAGCGCCAGCGCATCAACCTCGCCCGCGCCCTCGCGCTCGAACCCTCGCTGCTGATGCTCGACGAGCCGGTCTCCGCGCTCGACGTCAGCGTTCAGGCACAGGTCATCAATCTGCTGCTCGAACTCGCTGAGAAACGAAAGCTCGCGCTGTTCGTCATCTCGCACGATCTCGACGTGATGGCCCATCTCACCGAGCGCCTCGCCGTGATGTTCGCCGGCCGCTTCGTCGAGGTGGGCCCGACCAAAGACATCCTGAGTGCGCCGAAGCATCCGTACACGAAGCTGCTCGTCGAGAGCCGCGCGCGCGCCGTCGAATCGAAGTCAGCCGAGCTCGCCAAAGAAGGATGTGCGTTCGCTCCACGCTGCCCCGATGCGAAGCCCGAGTGCCGCGCCGCCGTTCCTCCGCTGACCGGCAGCAACCATTCGAGCGCCTGCGTCGTCCATCCCGGAGCGTGACGCGTGTTCTGGCTCAGCCACCACCCGGCCGAAGAATTGGATCGCTGCTACCGACTGGGCGGCGTCCACGTCTGCGCGCGCTGTCTGGGCACCTACCCGGTGATGTTCGCGGCCATCGCGCTGCAACTGAAGCTGCGCTTCCCCCTCGAACACCCACTCGACTTCATCGCCGTCATCGCGCTGACGCTCCCAGCCACCATCGACTGGGCCATTGGTCGCTTCAGACCTCACCGTTTTTCCAACCCATGGCGCACTGCAACCGGCGTGTTGCTGGGATTGGCGCTCGGAAGAACGGTGTTCATCCACCTCCAACACCCGTTTCCGCCTGTCTTCCTGGCTCAGGGGATCGTGGTGACAGTGGTCGCTTTGCCTGTCATTCTCGCGAGTTATCGGCGAAAACCCCGCCGATAGATCACTGTCATTCTCCGCGCGTTGAAACGGGTACGACAGAACGAGGACACGGTTGGGACCTGCGACTTCGGACGAGCAACTCATGCTCGCTTTCAAGTCCGGTGACGCTCGGGCGTTTTCAACGCTCGTCCAGCGCCACCGAGGGCCGGTCTACAACTTCATCCTCCGGTACGTCGGTCATCGGCAAAGGGCCGAAGACTTACTGCAGGAGACCTGGCTCAAAGTGGTGAGAAGCAGCGGCGAGTGGCAGCCCAAGGCGAAGTTCACGACCTGGGTCTATACGATTGCGAGGAATCTCTGCGTGGACAGCGCGCGCAAAGAAACGTTCCGCAAGACCGATTCGCTCGACGCTCCGGCGTCGCAGGACGAAGCGGAGGGACGTTCGGTGGGTGACCTGGTGGCCGATGAAGCTGGCCAGACGCCCGACCGCGCCGCGCACAACGTTCGCCTCCGCCCGCTGATCGAGCAGGCGTTGCAAGCCCTGCCGAGTGAGCAGCGTGAAGTCTTCCTCCTGCGCGAGTACCAGGGGATCGGCTTCAAGGAGATCGCCGAAGTGACCGGTGTGAATGAGAACACCGTGAAGAGTCGAATGCGGTACGCGCTCGAGGGCCTGCGGAAAAGGCTCGAAGAGCTCGGTGTCGATGGAGAATTGATCGCAGCAGAAGGAAGGACAGTGGCCTGACGTCATGAAGAGCGCGGTGCACCAGTACGAGGACAAGCTCCTCGAGTTCGCTTACGGCGAACTGGCACGACAGGAGGCCGACGCCGTCGAGGCCCACGTGCGTGGGTGCGCCCGGTGCTCGCAGGCCCTCGACGAGATCCGCGGCGTGCGCGCGACCATGTCGCAGCTGCCGATGGTGCCTGCTCCGGACGCGGGGCTCGATTCTCTCCTCGCGTACGCCGAGCAGGCCGCCAAGCGGAACTCCGAAGGGACCGCCAGGCCCGTCGCTTCGATCTGGAAGCGCTTCCTCGCGCCGCTCGTCACCGTGATGGCGCTGCTCACCGTCGGGGTCGTCGGCTTCCGCGCCAAGGAAGAGTTCGACACCAGCCCTGCTTCTGCCGCTGCCGACACCAAGGTCGCCGAGATGGAAGCGAAGAAAGACGCGCCTCCGCCTCCCGCGGTCGCCCAGGCCGAGCAGCCGCCTCCGGTCGCCGCTGCCCCGCAGCCGCAACCGCACCCCGCGCCGGCTGTCGACGAGCTCGCGGCCAACAAAGACCCGAACGCCATCGACGCGCCGGTGATGAAGGCCGCACTCGGTGCGCCGAAGGAAGAAGCCGCGAAGCCGGTGGAGATCTCCGAAGTCGCCAACAACAAGAAGGGTGGCAAGGCGCTCGAGGCGGGCATCACGCCGCAGTCGGTCACGCGTCGCGCGAGCCCCAAGACCGACAACACCGAGAGTGACTCGGCGTTCGGTGACATGAACGACACCCTCGCCGACAGCAAGAAGGCCCCGCCGCCTCCGCCTCCGCCCGCGAACACGGGCAAGACGGGCTCCGACCAGCAGCAGAAGAATGAAGCGGCTGGTGGCAAGGAAGGCGCGGTCGCCGCCAAGCCCCAGGACTGGAGCAACGCTGCGCAGCGCGGCGGCAAGGACAACTATTACGTCGACGATCTCACCAAGTCCGCCGACAAGGCGCCGACCAAGGCCCCGACCAGGCCGCAGATGGCGCCCAAGCAGCCCGAGGAACCGACCGACGGTTGGTCCGACAAGACTGCACGCCAGAAGGCCGACGTGAAGGAAGCGAAGCAGGCGCCGAAGGAGAGCCCCAGGCCCGAAGCGAAGCCTGACGTCGTGGCGAAGGCTCCGGCTCCGAGCGCGCCGAACGCGCCTCCGCCTTCGTCGCAGGGCACGCTGTTTGGCTTGAACAACGGCTCGACCGGCTCGAGCAGCGGCGTCGGTGGTCTCGGCACGTCGAGCAACTCGCCCAACGCGAACGCCGGTCCGGCGCGCGCTGAACTCGCGGCGAAGGCGAAGGAAGAAGAGAAGCTCGAGAAGGCGAAGCTCGCCGCCGAACAGTCGCGCCGCGATGAAGAGCTGCGTCGCTCGGCCGCCGAGAAGTCGCCTCAGGCTGGCGAGGCCGAGGCCCAGTACCGCCCGTCGCCCGCGCCCACCACGGTTGCGCCTCCTGCGCCGGCGTCGCCGATGATGAACAGGCCCGAGCCGAAGAAGAAGTCGAAGGACAGCATGTCGCTCACTCCGTACGGCATGTCGTCTTCCTCTCCGGGGAGCGGCGGTCGCGCTCAGCAGCAGACCGCGTCGCTCGATGAAGATGGTGCCGCAGTGACGGCCTCGGAGCGTGAGCGCAACGAAACCGATGACAGCCGCAAGATGGTTCAGCAGGGCCGCGAGATGGCCGTCGATCTCATCGAGCAGGCGCGCGTCGCTTCGAGCCGCGGTGATCGCAGCAGCGAAATTCAGCTCGCGTCGCGCGCCATTCAGCTCGGCGCGACGGGCCTCACGAAGGTCGAGGCGCTCAAGCGGCTGTGTGACGCGTACGACGCCCTGGGTGAGTCCGAGCGCGCTGATGCGTACTGCACGCAGCTCCTCAAGGAATTCCCGGGCAGCGCCGCGGCGCAGGTCGTCGCCCAGAAGCGCAACGCCCAGCGAGTCAGCCCGGCGAAGGCGAAGAAGTCGGCGCCCGCTCCGGTCGATCGCAAGGCGTACGACTTCGAAGAGGCGAAAGAGCCGAAGCCCGCCGACGCCGCTCCTGCGTTGCAGTCGTACTGAGTCTTCGGAGTGACGATCACGCTCGACGCGCCGCACCTCGCGCGAGGGTTCGTGCGAGAATCACCTCCAGCGTGAAGACGAAACGGTCCAGGCGCCGCGGTCAGGCGATGCTCGAGTACTCGATGATCAACTGGTTGTTGATCGTGGGGCTCGTGCTCTCGTGCAACGTGAAGTTCATCCCCGGCCCGAAGGTGTCGACCTCGAGCACGCGGCCACCGATGAGCCTGATCGACCTGTTTCTCTACGCGTATCAGGTTCACTACGACACCTACCTCTACTCACTCTCGCTCCCATTCCAGTGAGCAGGTTCTTTTGACAGGGGCGTTCCTGTAACTGGTAGCATCCCAGCGACTTTTGGCGCTTTTTCTCGCTGCCACGGCAGCTTGTCGCATCGCTTTTTCTTCCGCAGTCCTCCTCCGGAGATCCGTTCATGCTCAAGGGTAAAGCCCCACTCATCGTCGCCGTGATCTTGTTCGCCGTTGGGTTCGGCGTTTCCATTTCGGCGATCGCGAAGCAGCGCAACGACGTGCGCAAGGGCTGGAACCTCGTGCCGGTGATCGTCGCCGCCGTCGACATCTCCGAAGGCACGGTGGTGACGATGGAGATGATCAGCCAGCGCTCGATTCCCGAGCAGTTCGTGACCAGCTCCGTCGTGAAGCCGGACTCTGCGAGCTACATCGTCAACCAGAAGGTGCTCGTGGCGCTGCAGTCGGGTGACCCGCTGTTGTGGAGCCAGTTCGAGACCACCAAGGCCGCCGAGCGCCTCTCGACCAAGGTGCAGAAGAAGGCGCGCGCGATCACCATCGAGGCCAAGACCACCACGGCCGTCGGCGGCTGGGTGCGCCCCAACGATCACGTCGACATCATCGGCACGTTCAAGGACCCCGCGACCAACGAGCAGGTCGCCGTCACGTTGCTGCAGAACGTGATCATCCTCGCCACCGGCAAGATCACCGGCACCACCAACATCAACCTGATTCCCGAGAACGAGCGCTCGTACAACAACGTCTCGCTCCTCGTGATCCCGGAAGAGGCGGAGATCCTCGTGCTCAGCCAGGAGCTCGGCGCGCTGACGCTGTCGTTGCGTAACGAAGAAGACATCGACGTTCTCGAAGAGCGTGGTCGCGCGACGATCAACACGCTGCTGTCCGGTGAGCGCACCAAGGTGCTGCAGCAGAAGCGCTTCAACACCATTCAGGTCATTCGTGGCGCGGCGGCGACTGACGCTCGCGGCGCGGCGGCGGCGGAGTAACGAGCGATGGTCGAAGCGATCGCCGGTCTCGCCTTCGGTGGTGGCGCGTTCTTCATGACGCTCGTGGTGATGAGCGTCCTGGGGAAGGCGTATGAGCAGTACCAGGAGCGCTACATCGTCAAGTCGATGAACGACTTGAGCGACATGTTCCTGTTCATCGACCCGCGCCAGATGCTGGTGCTGAACATCGCCTCGATGATCGTGCTCGGTGGCTTCAGCTACCTTTTGATCAACCCGCTGGTCGCGATCGGCATGTTCATCTTCGGCTTCTTCCTGCCGATGATGATGGTGAAGCACTACCGCAAGCGCCGCATCGTGAAGTTCAACACCCAGCTCGTCGACGCGCTGCAGGCCATGGCCAACGCGTTCAAGGCCGGTCTGACCTTCCAGCAGTCGATCGAGCAGGTCAGCAAAGACGCGATGCCGCCGCTCCAGCAGGAATTCGGTCTGTTCGTCAAAGAAGCAAAGCTCGGCGTTCCGCTCGAAGAGGCGCTCAACAACATGAGCAAGCGCGTGGGCAGCGACGACCTCGAGCTGGTGTCGACCGCCACCAACATCTCCCGGCAGCTCGGCGGCAACATGGCCGAGATGTACGAGACGCTCTCGACCACCATTCGCGAGCGCTTCCGTCTGGAAGGCAAGATCGACGCGCTCACCGCGCAGGGCAAGTTGCAGGGCTGGGTCGTGTCCGCGATGCCGCTCATCATCGGCCTCGTCCTGAACTGGATGCGACCCGACCTCATGCAGCCGATGCTCGATCACATCTTTGGCTACGTGCTCGTCGCCGCGATCATGATCATGGAAATCCTCGGCGTGCTCCTGATCCGCCGCATCACGAACATCGACATCTGAAGCGAGGGCCAACCAATGCCTGAAATGTGGGTAGACGTTCTGATGATCGTGGCCGCCGTGGTCTTCGCGGGAGCCGCGGGCATGGCCGGTCTCGGCGTGGGCAACGTGGTGCAGCCCTTCCTGATCGAAGTGAAGGAAGAGTCGGGCGGCGGCGCAGCGGGTGCCGGTCAGGTCGTGGTGCGCAAGCTGGGCGTCATGAACCGCCGCTTCATGTGGCCGGGCTACGAAGACAAGATGCGCCGCTCGCTCATCAAGGCCGGCGAGCCCAAGGTCTACAAGCCCGAAGACATCATGGCGCTGCAGGAGATCGGCTTCGTGGTCGGTCTGATCTTCGGCCTGATTCTCTGCAACGCGGTCGACTTCAACCTCGCGCTCTCGCTGGTCGTCGCGTTGATCGGTCTCTTCTACCCGCTGATCTGGGTGAACGATCAGGTCGCCAAGCGCCACCTCGCCATCTCGCGCGCGCTGCCGTTCAACCTCGACCTGCTGACGCTGTCCGTCGAAGCCGGTCTCGACTTCACCGCCGCGCTCGCGAAGGTGGTCGACAAGGGCAAGGGCGGTCCGCTCCGTGAAGAGCTCGCCCTCGTCTTGAAGCAGCTGAAGATGGGCAAGACGCGTGAAGAGGCGCTCAAGACGATGATCGCGCGCGTCGATCTCCCGGCGCTCTCGCAGTTCGTCACCGCGCTGATTCAGGCCGACAAGATGGGTACCTCGCTCGGCAAGGTGCTCCGCATTCAGTCCACGCAGCTGCGCATCGAGCGCACGCAGCGCGCTGAGAAGTTGGCCAACGAAGCGCCGGTGAAGATGTTGTTCCCGCTCATCGCCTGCATCTTCCCCACGGTGTTCATGGTGCTCTTCGGGCCCATCGTCTTCGCCTTCATGTACGGAAACGTTGGGGCCTGACCATGCCTCCTCCGCCTGGAAAACAGCCGCCTCCCCGTCGACCGCCCAGTGGCGCCGTCGCTGCCGCCGCGCCTCGTGCGACGGGTGCTGCGCCGGCACGCCGCCCTCCGGTGAAGAAGGCGGCGCCCGCGTCGAAGCTCGTCGCGCAGAGTGGTCCCGCTTCAGGTCAGGAGTTCAACCTCGAGGGTGACGAGCTCGTCATCGGTCGCGCTGCCGACAACCCGGTCTCGATTCCCGACACGTCGGTCAGTCGCAAACACGCGCTGGTGCGCAAGACGGCGGACGGGTGGGCGGTGAGCGATCTCGGCTCGGGCAACGGCACCTTGCTGAACGGAGAGCCGATCGCCGAAGAGACGCAGCTGAGCGACGGCGACGTCATCACGCTGGGCGACACCGAGCTTCGCTATGCCGGCGCCGGCGGTGGTGGGGCGAGCGCGGAAGACACTTCGAACGAGACGGGCGCGAGTGCCGGGCGGCGTCCTCCGGTGCGCACCGCGCGCAATGGTGGCGGTGCGATCGAGCGTTCGACGGGCCGTGGTCGCCCGGTGCGCACCTCGCGCATGGCCGAAGATCCCGAAGCGGCCGCCAAGAAGCGCAAGAAGCTCTTCTTGATCGTCGGCGGCTCGATGGTCGTGATTCTCGCGCTGCTCGTCGGCGGCAAGGCCATCTCGAACAAGAAAGCAGAGAAGGACAAGATCGCCGCGGCGCAGAGCAGGGAGCACCAGGCCGCGATGGCCGACCTCTTCAAGGAGGCCAAGACGCTCGTCCGTCAGGGCAAGTGGGCCGAGGCCAAGGCCAAGCTCGAGGAGATGCAGGCCGAAGACGTCGACTTCGAGACGCGGCAGGTCGAGAACTACCTGAAGATCGCTGACGCCGAGATTCCCAACCAGCAGCTCCTGGTCGAAGGAAACGACTTCATTCAGAAGGGTGAGCTCGCCAAGGCCAACGCAGCGCTGAGCAAGGTGAAGACCACCACGCAAGAAGCCGCGCTGCGGGCCGCGAAGGACGCGCTCGATGCGAAGGTGAGCGAGAAGATGGGGGAGGGCCGTTCGTTGCTCGTGGCGGCCGGCGACCTGGGCAAGATGGAGCAGCTCAAGGCCATCTGCGAAGACATCCTCGCGGTGAAGACGGACGATCGCGAAGCCGCTGAGCTCAAGAAGCAGGCCGAGACGGCGATCTACCGAATCAAGAACCCGACCGTCGCGCCTCCACCGCCCGATACGCCGTGGCTCGAGGTGCAGCAGCGCTACAAGAACGGTGACTCGTCGGGTGCGCTCTCGCTCGCACAGGCGTGCGCCAACAAGTTCGCGCAGTGCCGCAACCTCGAGTCGCAGATCAAGGAGTTCGAGACCAAGAGCAAGCGCGTCGAAGAGCTCAACGAGAATGACCTCATCGCGATGTACGAGCTCGACAAGAAGATCGCGGGTGGTTCGTCGAGCGAGCTCTCGCGGCCGCTGCGCACGCAGCTGGTGTCGAAGCTGTTCGTGAAGGCGAGCCAGGCGAAGACGACCGGCAACTGGAGCCGCGCCATCGAGTACGCGCGCAAGGTGCTTCAGGCGGACCCGGGTCACGTTGGCGCTGCGGCGCTGGTGAACGAGGCGCGCGGTCAGGCGCGTGACGTCTACCTGCGCGGCTATCAGCTCAAGGAGTCGAGCCCTGATGAGGCGGTGAAGCTCTTCAAGGACGTGATGAACATGACTCCGCCAGATGACGAGACGCACCAGAAGGCGAAGTCGCGCATCCAGGAAATCCAGAAGC
>JAEUJS010000675.1 GCA_016792935.1 Archangium sp.
CGCGTTCCCGCACCTCGCTGAAGCGCTTCGTGGCATCGACGCCGTGCCGAAGTGACGTCGCGGACTGCGACGTCCGAGGCGGAAGGCGTCCCGGAGACACGACGCCGTGCCGAAGTGACGTCGCGGACTGCGACGTCCGAGGCGGAAGGCGTCCCGGAGACACGACGCCGTGCCGAAATGATCAGCTCGCGCGCTTGATGCGGCCCATGCGGCCCGCCTGGAAGTCTTCGGCGGCCTCTTCGAGCTCTTTCCACTCGTTCATCACGAAGGGTCCCCAGCGCGCCATGGGCTCCCGAAGCGGAACTCCCGCGAGGAGCAGCAGCTCGGCTGGTCGATCAGCTCTGATCAACACCTCGTCGCCGAGCCCGAGCATCGCCATCGTGCCGTCTTTCACTTCACGCGAATCGTCTCCGACCTTCACCGCGCCGGCGAAGACGTAGAGCAGTCCGTTGAACGTGGCGTCGAGCGGAATGCGGACCTCGGCTCCGGGCTGCAGCGACCAGTGGTGGTACGCGATGGGCGTGCGCGTCTCGATGGCGGCCTTCACGCCCAGCGCATCACCCGCGATGACCTTCACCTTCGCCAGACCATCGGCGCTCGTGGCGGTGGGAATGCCGCGCGCGGGGAGCTCCTGGTAGCGGGGCTCCATCAACTTGTCGCGCTTGGGCAAGTTCACCCAGATTTGGAAGCCGTGCATGCGGCCGCCGTGTTCCAGCATGCGACGCGAGGGCATCTCAGCGTGCACCACGCCTTTGCCCGCGGTCATCCACTGCACGTCTCCGGCGCCGATGAAGCCTTTGTGGCCAGCGGAGTCTTCGTGCTCGTTCTCTCCTTCGAGCACGTAGGTGACCGTCTCGAAGCCGCGGTGCGGATGATCAGGAGCGCCGACCGCTTCTCCTGCCGGGTAGTCGATGGGTCCCAATTCATCGAGCAACAGGAAGGGGTCGACCTGCTGAATGCCGATGGTGGGGAAGGGCCGACGCACCACGAAACCGCCGCCCTCGAGTTGTCTGTGCGCTGCAACCAACCGCTGTACTTCGCGTGTCTTCTTCATGCTGTTCACCATCACCATGGGCAGGCTCCCGCGCAGCCCTTGCACTACCCGTTTGGACCCTCGATTGCTCTGAGCGCTTGTGAGGGCGGCACCAACGCCACTGAGGAGTGGCAGGTTTTCCGCATCGATGGGCACACCCTGGGCCATGTCGCACTCGAGACCGGCGTGAGTGTGGGCGGCCTCGAGAGCGTTAACGATCTGCGCGGCGATTTCATCCGCGACGGCGCTGGCTTGTTGGTGCCCGAAAATCCGAAGGTCGACGTGCAGTTCCGTGAACGCTGATCAGTGCGTGGTGGCGTGCTCTTCGAGTTCGTCGGGCTCCTCGCGGCGTTCGTCTCCGACGAGCGTCGAGAAGTAGTATTTCCGGAACTGCAGCGTCGCGCGGTCGGTGCGCACGGAGATCTCCTCTCGGGGCGGCGGCACTTCGAGCGGCTGGCTGCTCTCCACCACCGCGCGGTCTTCGTTCGCGATGCGGCGGTTGCTGTAATTGAAGAGCGGGTTGAGCAGCGACAGCGTCGCGAACGAGCGCGCCCCGATGATGATCATCCGCGTGCGCGTCGCGTTGATGGGCACACAGATGGCGTGCATGCGGAACAGCTCCCCCGGCACGGGAATGTGCAGCACCATCATGTTCGGGCGGTACCATTCCAGCGTCGCGCCGCTGCCGGGGTCGTCATCGACCGTCGAGTGCGTCTTGCCGCCGAACGCCGTCTCTTCCCACGTCACGTCCATCCGCGAGTCGTCGCGCAGCCGCGGGCGGATGAAGCGCCCGATGGTGCCGGCGTGCACGTACGGCACGTGTGGGCTGTCGAGCATGTTCTCCATCGCCCGCGTCCAGTGCGTGTTCCATTCGATCTCGAGGTACGTGCGCGCGGGGCCGACCATGGTGAGCGCGCTCGGCACCTCGGGCTCTCCGCAGTGCTTCCCGGTGCCAGTGAAGAGCCACAACAACCCGCCCACTTCCCGCACTGGAAAGCTGGTGGCGAACAGCCGCTCGCGTTTGGCGTCAGGGTTGAGCGGCACGTGCTTCACCGCGCCCGAGCCGTCGAACTTCCACGCGTGAAACGGGCACTCGAGGCAGCCGTTCTCGACCTTGCCGAGCGAGAGCTGCACGCCGCGATGCGGACAGCGGTCGAGCAAGGCGCGCGGGTGACCCTTTTCGTCGCGGAAGAAGACGATCTTCTCCCCAGCGACCTCGAGCGGTAGCGGTTTGCCCACCTTGAGGTGCTTCGCGAGCGTCACTGCAGTCCACACGTTGGCGAACCGGTCGAACATGAAGCCACCCTAACGGGCGCTCCGGGTATGCGCAAGGTTTGTACAAGGTTTGACGTGGGTCCGTACAGCCCAGTGATCGATCTGAAACTATTCGGACAACCAGGCGTTCAGAGATCATCGATACGAGGTCGACGCAAAGAGGTCAGCGTCCTGTCCCCGCGCTCCCAAATCAGCAGACGCGTCTGCTGGGTCATGGAGCGCGCTGCCTGCCACAAGCGGGCTTCTGGGAGTCTGGACGTGTTCCCCTCGGCGAGTCTCCGCGTGCCGCTACGTTCGCCGGTCAGCTCGAACGTGTGAGGCGTAAGCCTTTGATCAGCTTCGACTGTCGGACCTGCGTGCTTTGCTGCGAAGCACCATGAGCACCGCGCAGCTGCGATTCGTCGTTGGAAGTCCGACCCCGCCGCCTGGAAAGCCGCTGTCGGCTGGCGAAGTTCCGGCTGACCTGGTGCTGCGCACGGCGACGGTTTCTCAGCGCGAGACGCTCCTCATCGGCCTTGCGTTGTCGTGTGCGAAGACGCCTCGCCCCGCAGGAGCACAGGACGCCTTGCGGCGAGTCGCGAGTGAAGCCAACGCGCTTGCGCTGACGCAGACCTTCGAGGCGATGGCCGACAAACACACGCTCGGCTTCGTGGTGGAACAGCTCGAGCTCGAGTGGCTGCTGACGCTCTGTAAGCAGCGCGGCGTCGCGGTGAACGACATCCTCGCGAAGACGGACTCGGTCTCGCGGCGCGGCCTCACGAAGTCGGAGGCGCGGCGCGTCGAAGAGAACTTCGGCGGCACGCTCGACCCCGACTCGGTGCGCTTCTGCTTCACCACCGGCGTGCAGACGATGGGCGCGGGCGCGATGGTGGTGGGCAACGTCATTCACGCCGACCCGACGGATCCGCGGTGGGGGTTGAAGCGCGGCACCACGCTCCCCGAGGAGCCGGAAGACGAGTCGTGGGATTCCTTCAACGGCATCCTGCTCGCGCACGAGCCCGCCCACATCTGGAGCTACCAGCACCAGGGCAGCCAGTACGCGGTGAACTCGGTCGCTGATCAGCTCGCGGCGATTCAGCAGGGAGACCGTGGCGGCGCGTACCTCTACACGCCGGGTCGGCCGCACTTCGTCGACTACGGAGAAGAGCAGCGCGCGATGATCGTGCAGGACTACATCTGTGCGTACCGCGGCCGCGCCGTCGGAGAAGCGACCAGCCTCACGCTCTACGCGGGCACGCAGCCAGTCGACGAAGTAGTCGCGAAGCTGGAGCGCTACATCAAACAGATGCGCGCCATGGGTCCGGGCATTGCGGAGCCCACGGGTCGTCAGCCCGAATGGATCGTCTGCGCGCATCTTCGGCCGGTGTTCGCGCAGGACGGGCTCGCGGGTTTTCTCGGAGCGCACGGCTCGGTCCTCGTCGCCGCTGCGGGGCGCGCTTCGACGCAAGCCCTGGTGGATGGCGTCGCGCAGCGTGACGCTGGGAAAGTCGCGGGAGGCCTCGCGGGCGTGACGGCAGCCATCGCGGCGTCGGTGCTCCCGCGTGAGCAGAACAGCTCAGGTGCGAGCAGTGGCGGCAGCGCGATTCTCGACCAGGCGCAGATTCCACGCGGCGTCGAGGTGACGAAGGACGGCATCTCGGGGTCGGTGAAGTTGGGGTGGGACGCTCCGGCGGGTGGGAGCGCGCCGGGCTTCAAGGATCCGCGCGTCGAGTGGGGCACCGGTGTGCACAAAGACGTCGGAGACCTTCGCATCGACGCCGACGCGAAGGCCGTGGTGGCGACGAGCGGTGAGGTGAAGGAAGCGAGCGCCCAGGCGAAGGTGGGAACGGATCAGGTCGCGCTCGAGGTCGCGGGTGGCGTGAAGCCGGGTCAGCGTGCGTGGGGACACCTCGAGTTCATCACCGAGCCGCTCACCGTTCATGTCGGCGGTTCGACGTCACCGCGCGGAGCGACCGTCGACGCGCGCGTCGAGACGAGGGGCTTCAGCCCGGCGGCCCTGCCAGGACGAGGCGGCCTGCAGGTGAGCGCGGAGGCCGAGCTGACGAAGGCGCATGCTGACGCGCCGCTGGCGTTCGACTCGGCGACGGTTGGTGTCTCGGGGCAACTCTCCGCGGGTGTGACTGCGGGCATCGGCGCGAAGTTGGTGCCGACGGGGCTCGATGAAGTCTCGGCGCAGGTCGCGGCGATTGGCGACAAGGGCTCATTGAGCATCGCGGCGGAAGGCACGAAGTTGCAGACCACTCCGACGGTTGGCGTGAAGGTGACGGCGACCGACAAGAAGACCGGAGTCGCTGTCTCCGGACATGCCGAAGCGACTCCTGGGACGGGAGAGGTTGCTGGCGGGGTGAACGTCTCGATTCCGCTGCCTGAGCCGGGAAAAAAGAAATGAGCTGACCGGCCGAGCGGCTGTGAAACCCGGGCGCGACGAAACTTGGGGCTCTCGAGTGACGACATGGAGATCGTCAGATACGGTTTCGTGCGTCTGAGCAGTCCCAACTTCAGGAGACAACACACATGCGGATTCGTCCTGGCGGTGGTGGCATCAAGAAGATCGCGGCTGATCAGCCGATCGGTAAGGGCCCCAGGGGCAAGGGCAAGGCCAAGCCCGGCAAGCCCATCCTCAATCCGATTCCGTCGAAGCCGACCAAGCCGAAGCCCACCGTGAACCCGATGCCGGGCAAGCCGGGCACCAAGCCGCCCATCATGAAGATCCGCGCCGACGAGCCGCTTCCGGGCAAGCCGGGGAAGCCGGGTGGGCCGATTCTGAACCCGCTCCCGCCGGGCACGAAGCCGCCCATCATGAAGATTCGGGCCGACGAGCCGCTGCCTCAGCCGGGCAAGCCGCCCATCATGAAGATTCGCGCCGACGAGCCGCTCCCTGGCAAGCCGGGTCGCCCGCCGATTCTCAACCCGCTGCCGCCGGGCAAGCCGCCCATCATGAAGATTCGCGCCGATGAGCCGGTTCGTCCGACGGTGAACCCGATGCCGAATCCGAAGCCGAAGAAGACCGAGACCTGATCAGCTGATCATTTCGGGATTCTCGTGAAGCACGTCGCAGTGCTCTCCGCGGGCGCCGATGAGACCGCGGTGGGGGTGCAGCAAGCCCTCACCCGTCTTGGCGCCCGCGTTTCTTTCATCGACACGTCGCAGGTGGTGCTCACGCTCGACGCGGACGGAAACGTCACACTCGATGGAGTTGACGTGCGCGACGTGAGCGCGGTGTACGTGAAGTCGGTGCACCTGAGCGTGCCGCTGTTCGACGTCGAGTCGATGCGGCAGCGCGCTCCGAAGTCGTGGCCTGCGCGGTGGGTCGCGGAGCGCGAACGACACGCGGCGCTCACTTCGGCTCTTCGTGTGTGGGAGTCGAGTGGGGTGCCCTTCGTGAATCCGGTCTCGCGGTTCGAGGTGCATCTGCTCAAGCCGCTCCAGTCGGTGCAGCTGTCGGCGGCTGGAGTGCGCGTGCCTGCGTCGCTCACGACGAATGATCCGGCCGCGGTGCGGGCGTTCGCGGCGCAATTCGCCGAAGGGGAGGTCATCTACAAGACGCCTGCGGGTGGCGCGCTGGTGCGGAGGTTGCGCGAGGAAGACTTCGCTCGACTCGATTCGCTCTCGACGGCTCCGGTGTTGTTTCAGCAGCGCATCGAGGGTGACGAGCTGCGCGTGACGATGCTCGATGGCGAGTGTGTTGGAGCGTGGAAGTTGCCGGCGCGCGGAGTGGTCGATGCGCGCGAGGTGCTCGCGAAGGCGAAGAAGTTGAAGAAGGTCGAGGCGGGCGTGGAGCGCCTGTGTGCGCGGGCGGCGAAGGCGCTGGGTTTGATCTTCACGAGCGTGGACGTGCGCGTCGATGCCGACGGAGTGCCGTGGGTGCTGGAGTGCAACCCGACTCCCTCGGTGGCGTTCTACGAGAACCCGAAGACCAGTCCGGTGCTCGCGCGATTGGCCACCTTCCTGACGAAGGTGCGGAAGTGAGAGCCCATTCGCGTCCCCCTCTCCCTCGGGGAGAGGGTCGGGGTGAGGGAGCCACTCTCGTCGGCCACCGAGCGCCGCGATGAGCACGTTCTTCGTCGAAGACCTCGTCGAGTCGTTGCTCGGCTCAGAGATCGAAGACGTGCCGACGCTCGCGCGGAAGTTCATCTCGGACGAGGTGATCGACGCAGTGGAGCCGATTCGCGAGGCGTTTCACGCGTCGAAGAGGGTCAAGGCGGTGTGTCTCGAGCGCGTGCTGCGCTCGCGTGTCGCGGCGTCGATTGATCAGGCGCTGCATGGAGCGCGGTTCAAGCGGCACCATCACGCGGCGTACAAGATCGAGATCTCCGCGGTTGATCAGCTGCGGGAATCCGCGCTGCGGAAATTCTGTCGCTGGCTCGCGACTGATGACGCCGCGCGCTTTCATGGATGGCTCGCTGGGTGGCCGCCGGATGGTCGGCCGCTCTTCGCGCGGCAGGTGCAGGTCGCGCGCGCGCGGAAGGGCGACGAGTTTCCGGTGCACGTGGACATGGACGAGGAAGGTCTCGCGGCCGTGTACAACTTCAGTGAGGCGTTCGGTCCGCGCGACGGTGGCGAGCTGTATTTCCCGGGCACGTCACTGGTGCTGCCTCCCATCTTCAACACCATGATTCTGTTTCGGCCGCGGAACGCTCCGCATGGAGTTGCGAAGGTGCTCGGGCCGAAGACGCGCTTCAGCGTGACCGCCTTCTTCGCGGCGGAGTGAACAGCCTCGAGGTCGAAGGTGGTGCGGGAGTCGTGAGCGGCGGCAAACGGCGCGCGTGCCTCTCGAGCATCGGGCGAATTGATCTCAGTTCACCGAAGCGAGACCCGGGTGGCTCCTGAGGGTACCTGGAAGTACCGCGAGGAGACTTACGCCCAGGGGCGCGTGCGAACTTTGGGTAGTTGGGACTACCCGAAATCGTCCAGCGCCCCTGCCGAGTGGCGGAGCACTCGTCACTCGCGCGACCGGTCCGAGGTCGAGGGGCACGGTCGTGTCGAGGCTTCGCGCGCAAGAGTCACGCACACCACCTGAGAGCTTGCTGCGCCCGGCCTCGTCGCCGCGTCAGCGCGCTCCTCCCAGCACCGCGAACCCGCGCGTGGCCGCACTCCCTCACCCCAACCCTCTCCCGCAAGCGCGGGAGAGGGTGCGTTCCGCGAACGCGCTCGGTGCAGGCGAACTCCCAACCCACTCCCGCCCGTCACCGCGGGGCGACACCCCGCATCGACTCGCTCGCAGAGCGGATACTGTGCACCGCGTGAAGCAGCTCTTCGTACCAGTCCTCCTCCTCGCGGCCGCGTGCACGCCACAGCCCACACCCGAACCGCCGCACTTCCTCTGGAGCGAAGACCCGCAGTCGCTCGAAAACCCGTTCCCCGACGAGCGGCTCATCGGCACCGGCGGGCTCCGACCGCGTTGGTTCCAGCCGTTCCTTCCTGCCAAAGCCGTCACTGCGCGCTCCGCGAGCTACTTCAACAAAATCGGCGCGCAGTTCGCCCGCGAGGTCACCGCGACCGGAAGCTTCGGAGCGACGCTCCTCCCGCTCAGCGAAGCGCTCGAGCCCGACAGCCTCATCAACTGCAACTGCGTCGTCCGCATGGTCCGCGCTGACGACGGCACGTGGCAGGTCCTCGAACGCAACGTCGCCGTCGACCACCCGCGCGACACGCTCGCCAAGCGCGGCTTCGCGTTCACGGAAGGAACCGTCCCCGAGTTCCTCACCACGCGCCCGACGATTCCGCTCCCCGAGCTGCACGACGGAATGCTCGTGCTCCTCAAAGGGCCGAAGACGAAGACCGGCACGCTGCTGGGTCGCAGCACCGCGTGGTCCGCGTCGCACTCGATCGAGGCCGCGCTCATCGCCGCCGCGCTGACCGTCAGCCCCGACGACGTCATCTTCATGGTCCCGCAGCACGCCGGAAACATCACCGCCGCGCCGAAGGCCGTCGCGACCTGGGCCAACGCGAATCCACCGAGCGTCACGATTCCCGCGCACGCCGTCGTCGCCGACGAGAACAACGGCACTCGCCCTGCCGGGTTGTGGACGCCGACCGACAGCGACTGGTCCGTGATGACGTACTGGCTCGAGCGCCACCCGTTCTCCAGGCCCGCCTCGCACGTCGGTCGCGTGGTCATCGGAGAGTTCTCTGCGCGTGACCTGCGCGAGAACGGCCTCATCAAGCCCGAGTGGGTCGCCAGCCCCTCGCTCGCGCCCATCGTGCCGTTGCGTTTCGTGCTCACGCTCCCGAGCGGACCGAAGCCCGCGGGCGGCTGGACCATCGTCATGGGCCAACACGGCGTCAACGCGCGCAACACGCCGCGCACCGGAGTGCTCGACGCCTACTGCCTCGAGTGGGCCGAGCCGCTCGCCGCGCGCGGACTGGGCTGCATCGGCATCGACGCTCCGAATCACGGCAGCCGCGGCAACTTCACCGGCTTCTTCACCGTCGACGACCTGCCCGCACTCCGCGACCGCATGCGTGAGATGACGTTCGACTTGCTGCAGGTCGAGAGCGGCACCCAGCTCATCGACATCGACGCCGACGGCACGCCCGACCTCGCTCCGCGCGTGCGCTACTTCGGCAACTCGATGGGCGCCATCATGGGCAGCGGCTTCATCCCCGTCAGCAATCGCGTCTCGAGCGCGGTGCTCAACGTGCCCGGAGGCGGACTGTCGAACGTGGTGATGAGCCGCTTCCTGCAAGACCTCATCGGCCTGCTCATCGTCGCGCAGACCGACATTCCGTTCGACTCACCGGAATACATCTCGGGCTTCCCGCTCTTCCGCGCCGTCGCGCAGCCGATGTTCGACCCGGGCGACCCGGTGAACGTCGCGCCCGCGGTGAAGGACGACCTCGCCGTGCTGCTGCAAGCCGGAGTGGGCGACAAGGTCATCCCGCTCGACACGAGTTCCGACCTCGCGGGCGCGTTGCGGCTCACGGCTCCGGCCGCGGGGAACAAGCACGCCTTCATGCAAGTCGTCCCGCAGAACTTCGGAGAGGCGGCCGACTACAACGGCCACAACGTCATCTGGGACATCCCCGTCATTCGCGAGCAGGCGCTGAAGTTCCTCGAAACCGATGGCGCGACGCTGACGACTCCGTAGAGCTCCGCGCTCCGGGGTCGGCATGACGCGAGATGGCAACTCCGAGTTGCCATCTGAACTCAGAGCAGCGCCTTCGCGAGCGCGGCGTCTTCCTCGCCCGACTTCGCCCACGTCGAGACCAGCGGCTTCACCCAGTCGCGCTGCGCTTCGAGCCACGCCTGCGCTTCCTTGATGACCTTCGACCTGGCGTGCGTGAGCCGCAACACGCACCGCGCTGCGCCGGGAGACCGGAAATCGACGTACGACTCGAGCGCCTCCTTCTGCCTGGTGCCCGGGTACTGCATGACCACCTTCAGCTCCGTCTCGAAGATGCGGTCGCCACCGAGGAAGAACAGCCGCGCGGGTGAGGGGCCGTTCATCATGTTCTGCACCTTGAACTTGAAGGCGGTCCACAGCGCGGCGAACTGGTCGCAGACGAAGTCGGCGTCGCGGGGCTCGAGAAAGAGGAGGTCGCCCACGCTTGCGGGGTCGTTGGCTCCGGTCTCGTGCCGGCGGAGGTACGACTTGAAGATGGGGCTGTACTTGTACCCGTCCTCCGCGATGCCCTGCTTCCCGTTGAGGAGAATGTTGAGGCCGATCGACCCCTGCGTTCCATCGATCTTCTCGTACAGCTTCTCGACGCGTTTACGCGCGGCTTCGGCGTCTTTCACCTTCGAGCGCAGCAGCATTCCGTAGAGCGGATACGAGAGCGCGGGCGCCGAGCCGTTCTGCCACGTCTGCTTCTTCATCGCCTCGAGGCCGTCGAGGTACGCCGGCAGCGCGACGCCGGTGCCGACCATCGCTTCGATGGCGCGCGTGATGACGCCGCCGCGGATCAGCCTCTCGCCGCCTTCGCGGAGGAAGGTGCGGGCCTCGTCATCGGTGAGCGGATCGGGATTGGCTTGTGGAACGACCGGCTCGTTCCACACCGCGCGCTTCTGGCGGACTTCGGCGATCACCACGTTGCGCGGGAGGGCGTTGAAGGCCCATTTGATTTTCTTCCCCGGCGCGATGTCGGGCAGCAGCGTCGTCGGCGCAAAGCCAGAGCCGCGCCCGAGCGCGTATTCGAGGTCGAGCTGTGGCGTCAGCGCGAAGCCTGGGCGCACGAACTTCGCTCCCCACGCGTCTTTGCCGTTCTCGTAGCCACGGTTGGGAAATGGAACCGCGGGCGCCTTCTTCTTCGCAGCCATCAGGGCATCACTCCGGGGATGTTCTTCTTCGCCTCGGCGCGCAGCGCGTCGAAGGTGGTGGACTCCAGATTGCCGATGAGGCGCTGCACGTGGTTCTGGTCTCCATCGAGCAGCGAGACGCGCGAGTCGTTGGTGGCGGCGACCATGAAGCCTCCGAGCAGCTGCGCGTTCGCGATGTCGAACACCAACACGTCAGCGCGGTACTTCCCCGGGGCGAATTGCTTCGTCTCGAGCTGCAACATCGGCCGCAGGTATTCACGCGTGGCGATGACCAGCGCGTATTTCACGTTGCTGCACGCTCCGAGGTAGCTGCTCGCCACGCTCGGAGCGACGCGCGTCACCTTGTCGTTGAAGAGGTGCTGGCTGCTGAGCAGCGACGCGCACTGGAGCAACGGCAACGAATCGATGGTGCGCAGCGGCACGTCTTTCGGAGCGTCCTTCGGCGAGGCGAGGTCTTCGGCGTAGATGAACATCGCGTTCGCGTTGGGGCCGTCGAGCACGATGGGCGTGTTGGCCTTGAAGGTGTTGCTCTCGAGCGGAGTCAGGTCCTTCACCTTCGCGGCGAGCGGCGTGAGCGCAGCGAATGATTTTTCCACCGCGGGCTTCTGCTTCGCGACGACGTCTTCGACCGACTCGCAGCCGATTGCGGTCACAGCGAAAACGCTCAGGGACAGGCAAAGCCCCCTGGGGCGACGCCGTTGGGTAGCGAAAAAGAAGCGCGCGCACGTGGACATGAAGCGAGGTTACGATCTGCGGCCATGTCCACTGAAGAAGAACTCAAGGCGGAGCTCGCGAAGCTGAAAGCAGAGAATGAGGCGCTCAAGGCGCGCACCAGCAAGGGCATCTCGCTCAAGGTGTCCGAGAAGGGCGGGGTGTCGGTGTACGGCATGGGCCGCTTCCCGGTGACGCTCTACAAGGAACAGTGGCTCAAGCTCATCGAGATGGGCGAAGACATCAAACGCTTCATCGCGGAGAACAACGACAAGCTGAAGGCCAAGGAGTAGCGCTCCCATGCAAACGGTTCCGCTCACCAGCGTCCTTCATCGCGACACGCTCGAGATGATCGTCGGCGGTCGTACCTTCGCGCGCGGTCAGGAGTGTTTCTCCGAAGCCCGCGTGTTGGGCGTGCAGTCGCAGGGTGGTGAGCTCGCGGGCCTGGTGAAGCCACAGGAGACCGGGCGGCCCCCGTATGAAGTGCGCATCTGGGTGCGGGAAGACGGGCTCGCGTTCGACTGCACGTGCCCGATGGGGAACAACCGCAACATCTGCAAGCACACCGTCGCGGTCACGCTCGCGCACCTCGAGCAGGAGAAGAAGCGCGCGCAGGCCGAGATGTCGCAACTGCGGGACAAGTTGATGGACCTCACGTTGCGGCAGCTGCTCGATGGTTTGCTCGAGCGCGCACGCACGGAGCCCGCGGTGCTCGCTGCGTTGACCGAGCTCACCGACGAGTGACGCGTGGCTGAACGCCCTCCACGCAAGAAGCCGCGCGACGAACCGTCTTTGGACTCCGCGCCGCGCGCTCGCCGTCCAGTTCGTCCGCGTCGCGGTGGTGATGCGACCGCCCCCGGAGAACTCTCGAGCGCGACGAAGAAGAAGGTGAAGGTCGTCGTCGCGGTCCTGCTCGGGCTCTTCGTGATGGTCTTCATCACGCGCGTCATCGGCAACTTGAAGCCGCGCATGAGCGGCGATGTCGCCGGCACGTCAGACGCCGCAGGCCTCTTCGCCGAGGCGAAGGCGCTCATTCGGCAGGGCAAGTGGGCGGCGGCGAAGGCAAAGCTCGAGGCCGTTCGTGAAGAAGACGACGACTACGAGCCGCGCCAAATCGAGAACTACCTGAAGGTCGCAGAGGAAGAGCTGCCCAACGAAGAGCGCTTCGCCGCCATCACCGACGCGCTCGAGAAGAACGAGCTCTCTCGCGCCAAGTCGGTGCTCGGGCAGGTGAAGACCACTACGCAAGACAAGGCGTTGTCCGCCGCGAAGGATGCACTCGCGCAGCGCATCGAGGCGCGTCGGGCGGAGGCGCGCACGCTGCTCTCGTCGCAGCAGTGGGAACCGTTGCTCGCGCTGAGTACCGACTTGCTCGGCGCGATGCCGGGAGACCGCGACGCGTCGGAATGGAAGCAGCAGGCCGAGCAGGCCATCGCGCGCGGGAAGAAGGGCCCGACGAAGGTCATCTCGGCCGACACGCCGTGGCTCGAGGCCCAGCAGCGCTTCAAGAGCGGTGATGTGAGCGGTGCGCGTTCACTCGCGAAGGCGTGCTCGAAGAAATACGCGAAGTGCCGCGACTTTCAGAACGGCCTCGACGTGTTCGAAGCGAAGACCGCGCGGCTCGAGGCGTTGAGCGATGGCGACCTCCTCCTGATGTTCAAGCTCGACCGCGAGCTGGCGGGTGGCACGTCGAGTCAGACCAGTCAGCAGCTCCGAGCACGTGTCGCCGAGCGCTACTTCCTCAAGGCCAGCAGCGCGAAGACGAGTGGCTCGTGGGTGAAGGCGCTCGAGTACGCCGGTGTCGCGCTCGATGCTGATCCGCAGCACGCTGGCTCGAAGGCGCTCGTCGTCGAGGGCAGGAGCAAGGCGACCGAGCTCTATCTCCGTGGCTATCAGCTCCGAGAGACGGACCCGCCCGAGGCGGTGCGGTTGTTCAAAGAAGTGCTGACGATGACGCTGCCCACCGACGAGAACCACATCAAGGCCAGGGGCTTCATCGAGCGTCTCGAGGCGCGCTGAGACGACAGCTGGACGAATAGACATTCAGCCTGGCCGGGTTTCTGACGTCGCGTTCGGGGCTGGTAGGCTGAGCGTGCGATGATTGTTCAGGTTCACATCAACGGGGTTCGCGGACTCCGCAACGCAACGGTTGGCTCACTCTCCCCCATCAGCGTGCTCGTGGGGCGCAACGGGTGTGGGAAGAGCACAGTGCTCGACGTTCTGTCGGTCGCCGCCTCAGAGAACCCAACGTTCGCTGCCAGTGTCTCGTTTGCTCGACGTTCCGCTGAGGACGGCGTGTCGGCGAGTAAGTGGTTCGTGCACTCAGCGATGGATCGCGCAACGATCAAGCTTCGCGCGAGCGAAGGCTCTCGTGATCTTGTCTTCGCTCGCAAGAACGACGATCTGCTCGTTCAGCTTGGGTCGCACGCAATTGGCCACCTCACAGGCCAACTGGCGGTCAACCACACTGACATCGGTAGCCTGACTCCGAAGCTCGTGACGGACTTGCGCTTTGTCGACATGCGCGCTCGATCGCAGACACGCCGACCAGCGCACGACCTCTACAGCGAAGCGAGAACTGCGGGACGAAAGGCCGTCGTCGTCGATCTGATCAGAGGTCTGTTACCAGACGTCGAGGATCTCGAAATCCTCACCGTCGACAATCGACCGGTCCTGCACCTCAGCTACCAAGACCGAGCCGTGCCCCTTTCACTATCGGGCGACGGCGTTAGGAACATCGCGCTCCTTTCGTTCGAACTCGGTGTTCGACCGAACTCGCTGATTCTCGTCGAAGAGCCAGAAACACACCTGCACCCCGCCGCTATGATCTCGGCGGCTGAGGCGATGGTTCGCACAGTCCGACCGCAGTCGAAATCGGAGAATCAACTCGTGCTCGCGACACACAGCCTCGAGTTCATCGACGCGCTTGTGCGTTCCGCGCAAAAGCTCGGTGCGCTCGACCTGCTATCGGTGCATCGACTGAGTCTTGAGAATGGGGAACTCAAGGTGAGCAGCCTCACGGGCGACCTCGTGCTGGACGCGCGTGCTGATGCCGAGCTCGAACTGCGATGAGCGCAACACAGCGTGTCGTGATCATCGAGGGGTTCACTGATCGCGCCTTCGTGACGGGAATTCTCAAGCGACTTGGATGCGTCTCTCTCGGCGCGAGTGGACAGCCGCCTCCGCTCGATCCGTGGAAAGCCAAGGTGACGGGCGGGCAGCACGCTTGGGAGTCGTCCACTGGAGCCTTCATCCGCGTCGTGGCTGCAAACAACGACGATCTTGAGAAGCGAGTTCGGGTGTTCGCCGCGACAGCAGCGACGACTCCGACCGAGA
Organism: Archangium sp.; assembly: GCA_016792935.1. Classification (GTDB taxonomy): domain Bacteria; phylum Myxococcota; class Myxococcia; order Myxococcales; family Myxococcaceae; genus Archangium_A. The sequence continues at coordinate 14,616 of JAEUJS010000675.1, forward strand.
TCCTGCTCGTTGTCCCGGACTCCGATCAGAACCCTGGCGATGCACCACTCCCTGAGCTGCAACGGCGGCTCAATGAGATGAAGAAGTTCTTCACGGGCGTCGCCGATGTCGGTCCGCGTGCGTTCTCCTCGACAGAAATTGGCCACGTCGCAGCGGGTGTTTGGTCGGAGCAAGAACCGGGTGCAGATTTGCCGGCGACTCAGACGCTCGAGCGGATGGTCAGTGCGTCGTTTCGCTCAGTTCATCCCGCACGCTTCAGTGAGGTCACGAACTTCCTGACTTCTCGCACCGCCGCGCCACTGCCGACCGGAAAGGAACAGGCGATGGCTCTGATGGCTGGCTGGTACAGCGACCGATACTCGGAGAGCTTCTTCGAAGCGGTATGGGAGGACGCAGCGATCGCCACCGATCTCGAGCGTCGCCTACGCGCCACTGGTACTTACGAGGCCTTCGAGCGAATCGCTGCCTGACCTCAACCGAGGAAATACACTCGGCGTCCACGTGAACGCAGCATCAGGCAGACGATGCACCACGTCGCCCTCGCGGAACGAGAGCGTGCGCTTGACGACGAAGTCGAACTCCAGCGGGTTGTGTTGGTCGAGCTCGTTGAGCGCCAGACGTTCACGCTCGGTCAGCAGCCCGAGCTTCACGAGCTTCGAGGTCTGGATGAGCACCGTGATGGCGGGCAGCGGATAGTCGCTGCCGTTCACCAACCGCGCGTGCCAGTCCTTGCGCTTCATCACCGTGATGATGGGTTTCCCCGCGCGATTGGCCTGCGTCATCGCGGAGATTTCTCCGAAGAGTTTTCCCTCGTACCTCTTCTCTTCCATCAGCCGCGTGAACAGGTCGAAGTTGTCGACCCACGGCTTGTCCGCGCCGGCGTCTGGCAAGTCGAGGTCGGGGTTTTCTCCGAGCGAGGCGCAGTGCGCGACGAGCACCTTCACGCCGTGGTCGAGCGGACGACGCAGGTGCAGCGGATTTCCGAAACGCTGCGCTTCTTCCGCTTCGACGGCCTTCTCTTCACCTGCGTGCGTCAGGAGCGGAAGGCCGAGCTTCACCATCGCCTCATAGAACGCGTCGCACTTCGCGCTGCCCGGGTTCATCTGCATCGCGTTCGGCAACCACTTCACTGCGATGCAGCCGCTCTCTGCTGCTTCGTGGAGTGCTTCGATGGCGTCGGGCCGGTACGGATGCACGGAAGCGCAGGGCACGAAGAGGTCCGGATATTCGCGGGACAATCGAGCGACGTAGGCGTTCGGCGTGTGGAACTCGGTGAGCTCGGGGCGGACCTTGCCGTCTTCTCCGTAGGTGCGATCGAAGCCGAGAATCATCGAGCGGCCGTGAATCAGCTGCGAGCGCAGACGCGTCACCAGCGTGTCCACGTATTGCTGATCAGCGTGCTCCTCGATGTTCTGAATTCCGGCCGCTGCGACGTAGATGCCGAAGCGCAGCGACTTCGTCATCGAGGGGTTCACTTCGCAGCCGGTGCCGTCGTGGCCGAGACCGACGACGTGCGTGTGCGTGTCGAGCACCCGCGCTGGGTCGAGTTCTTTCCACGCGCGACGCCAGAGCCAGCGTGCATGCGCGGAGAGGATTCCGTTTTCGAGCGGCGGTGGACGAGCGAGTCGGAAACAACTGCTCAGTGACGTGGCGGCCAGCCCCGCCAACAGCGTGCGTCTCTTCACGTGGCGAAGGTCTTCGCGTCGATCACGAAGCGGTAGCGCACGTCGTTCTTCAACATGCGCTCGTAGGCGACGTTGATGTCCTTCGCGGCGATGAGCTCGATGTCGGCTCCGAGCTTCTTCTCGGCGCAGAAGTCCAACATCTCCTGCGTCTGCCGAATGCCGCCAATCGATGAGCCCGCGAGCCGCCGGTTGTTGTTGATGAGCGCGAACGACGACACCTGCGACGGCTTCGGAGGCGCACCAACGAGCACCAACGCTCCGAACGGCGCCAACGTGCCGAGGTATTGATCAAAGTCGTGATCAGCGCTCACGCAGTCGATGATCAAATTGAAGCGGTTCTTCAGCCGCTTCAACGAGCCCTTCTCGGTCGATGACGCGAAGTCTGCCGCGCCGAGCCGCTTCGCATCGGCTTCCTTCGCTTTGGATGACGAGAGCACCGTGACCTCCGCTCCCATCGCGGCCGCGAGCTTCACCGCCATGTGGCCGAGTCCGCCGAGCCCCATCACCGCGACCTTGTCGCCCGGCTTGCAGTTCCACTGACGCAGCGGCGAGTAGGTGGTGATGCCCGCGCACAACAACGGAGCCGCCGTCTTCAAGTCCAAAGACGCGGGCACCTTGAGCGCGAAGTGTTCCGTCACCACCACGTGTGTCGAGTAGCCGCCGTACGTCGGAGTCGTGCGGTCCATCTCCGTCGAGTTGTAGGTCCACGCGGGCTGCGCCTCGCAGAACTGCTCCTCGCCCGTTCCGCAGGGAGAACACGTGCGGCACGAGTCGACCATGCAGCCGACGCCCGCGAGGTCGCCCACCTTGAACTTCGTGACGTTCGCGCCGACTTTCAGAACGCGGCCGATGATTTCGTGGCCCGGCACCATGGGGAACTTCGAGTTGCCCCACTCCCCGCGCGCCTGGTGGATGTCGGAGTGGCAGATGCCCGAGTACAGAATCTCGAGCTGCACGTCCTTCGCGCCCACTTCGCGTCGAGTGATTTGAAACGGTGCCAGCGGTTGATTCGCAGCAGTCGCAGCCCACGCATGAACGTTCATGCTGTGGAGAATTACTCCCGGCTCACGCCGCCGTCGCGCTGTTCGTGCTCAACCGTGACCACGCAGCGTTCATCACCGGAGTGCACCGGCCACTCCGGGCACCGTGTCGATCTCACCGACGAGCAAGGTGAACATGTCGTGCAAGACACCCGGGCCCTTCGCGGAGTGCAAGGTGACGAAAACGCTCACTCCGGGGTTTCGCATCACGGCACGCGGGTCCATGCTCGCCTCGAACGGGGGAAATGAGGCGTCATGTCCGCGCAGTCGATACAGCGAGTGCTGGCCCACTCGGGAGAGCTGCAGCGCGCGCGCTCACTCGATGATTTGATCCGCGTCGCCAACAGCGCCGTGCGTGATGTCTCTCGCTACCGCACGGCGTGGATCGCGCTGCTCGACCCCGAGAACGACGCCAACGTGCGCATCATCGGAGTGCAGGGCAGCGTGCCCTCGACCTGGCTCAACGCCCTCGTCATTCCCATCGGCGGCGATCAGATGATCCAGGAAATCTTGCGCGGCGGAGTGCCGGTCGTCGTCGAAGACGCGCGCATCGACCCCCGCACCAACAAGGACATCGTCGCGCAGGTCGGCAACCGCACCATCATCAACGTGCCCATCACGCTGGGCGGCAGCATTCGCGGCGCGCTCGGCATCGGCAGCTTCCACGACGAGGGCGTCATCGCGCCGACCCCCGAGGAGCTCGAGGCGTTGACGTTGTTCGCCACGCAGCTCGCTCCGGCGTTCGATCGCATTCGTGCGTTGGAAGAACGCGACCGTGTCATCGCCGAGAGCAAGGTGCTCGAGCAGCACCTGCGCAGCCTGGAGCGTGTGGAGTTGATGGGCGTGCTCGCCGCTGGCGTGGCGCACGACATGAACAACCTGCTCAGCGTGGCGATGCTGACGATCGAGGGCATGTCGAAGGAACGCCTCGGGGCCGACGACGCCAGCGCGCTCGCCGATGCCTCACGCGCGCTGGTGAAGATGCGGGACATCTCGCGGCAGCTGCTCACGCTGGGAAAGCCCGACGAGAGCATTCGCAGGGCCGTCGACCTCAACACCCGCGTGCAGAGCACGCTCGAGCTGGTGCGGCCCTCGATTCCCCGCGGAGTGAAGGTGGTGCACGAGCACCGCGGCGCACCACGCGTCGAGGCCGACTCGGTGCAGCTCGAGCAGGCGCTCGCCAATCTGGTGCTCAACGCGCGCGACGCCGTCGGTCAGTCGGGGACCATCACGCTGCAGGTCGACGAGCGGAACTTCGACGACGCGCTCGTGTCGCAGGTGCCGCGTTCACGCCTCGGCCGCTTCGCGCGCGTCCGAGTGAGCGACACGGGCCCGGGCCTCTCCGCGGAACTGAAGGAGAAGGTGTTCGACCCGCTCTTCACCACCAAGCCGCGCGGCACGGGGCTGGGCCTCGCGGTGGTGTCGCGCATCACGGAACAACATCAGGGCTTCGTCGCGGTCGAGAGTGAGCCCGGTCACGGCGCCAGCTTCGAGCTGTATCTGCCCGCGCTCTGACTCCGCACGTGAGCGCTCAGGGCGTCGGATCAACGCACGCCGGACGCGTGCACATGCTGTTCGCGCACTCGAACGAGAGGCACTCCTCCGACATCGCGCACGACGCGCCGGCGCCCTTCTTGTTGGCGCACACGCCGCTCATCATCTGGAACGTCGCCGTGCAGTAGAGGCCGCTCTGGCACGCATCGAAGCCGGGGTACGTGCAGGCTGCGTTGAGCGCTCCCGGTTGACGGCACACGCCGGTGGTCATCATGAAGGTCGCGCTGCACTGCAGGCCGGTCGCGCACTCGTTGCCGTTGTACGTGCAGGTGCCGTTCTCCATGCGCTTCGCGGCGCAGGTGCCGGTCATCATGCCCATCTGGATGTTGCAGAACGCCTCGAACACGCACGGCGTCGTCGTGCTGCACGTGCCGCCGATTTGCTGCGGGCTCGCGTCGACGCAGGCGTTCGCCATGCCGCAGGTCAAACCCTGCTGGCAGCGGCGCATCGAGTCACACGCGGCGTTCAACGTTCCGTACGCGACGCACACGTTGCTCACGCACTGCAACCCGAGCGCGCAATCGCTCTCACTCATGCACGGCCCGTTGGCCAGCTGCTTCGCCGGCGGCGCACCACACACGTCGGCCTGGGAGCAGACGTTCGGCGCGACGCACTGACGCTGCATCGTCGAGCCACCCGTCGGCGAACATGACTGACCCGCGGCGACCAGCGCGGTGCACAGGCTGTTGTATTCGAAGGCACCCTTCACGCAGCTCGCGTTGCCCGGGCTCTGACCGATGGCGATGCGGTTGGTGCACTTGCCGGGGCAGGTCGCCGACGAGTCGCAATAGAACGCGTCCTGGCAGTCCATGTCGTCGAAGCAGTCGCCCATCAAGCCGACGGTGCCGTCGAAGACCGTTTCGGAATCACACGTCGGGTCCGTCGCGCAGCTGCCCGTGGAGTAGCTCGTCAGACACGCCTGGTACGCGCTCATGTTGATGATGACGCGGCCATCGCGGATGCCCGGGAAGAAGCCGCCCGCCGAGTTGCACTGCGAGAGCAACAGCTGCTTGTAGTAGTTGCCCAGCGTCTGCGTCATCACGCCGCAGCGCACGTACCGCGCGACGTACGCGTCTGCGTAGTCGGTGCAGAACTGCAAGTTGCCGCCGCCGCCGCCGCCGCCGGTACCGCCGCCGAGACCTCCGCCTCCGCCTCCTCCGCCGTTGCCGCCACCGGTTCCACCGCCCGTGCCTCCGCCCGTTCCGCCGAAGGTGCAGACGCCGATGTTGCACGTGGTGCCCGCGCCGCACGGCTGGCATGTCGCGCCCGCAGTGCCGCAGGCGGTCGCGAGGTTTCCGGCCTGACAAGTCCCGGTCGCGTCGCAACAGCCGGTGGAACAGCTCGTCGAATCACACTTCGGTTTACAGCCGACGAAGACGAGCGACGAGCCGCCGACACAGAGGACCAGAGCGACGGTGGAGCACCGGAGGAACGAGACGAGGGGCGTGGGCATGGGTGGTTGCTTCTTAACCCGCCGAGCGCCCTCAGGTGCGACGTGTCACGCCGACGGCCATCGCGATGAAGACGAGCGAGATGACGGCGAAGGGCTGAACACCCGCGGCGAACAAGCCGGCCGTCGCGAGCGCGTTGCACGCCGCGAGGCTCCACGCTGCCGCGACGCGTGAGCGCTTCCAGACCGTGGCGAGGGCCGCGACGAGCTGTGCAGCGCCGAACGCCGCGACGGCGACGCGCCCCATGCCGAGGTGGGCGAAGACGTCGAGGTCAGCCTGGCCGCCCGCGAGCTTGAAGCCTCCAGAAGCGACACCGAACGACGCGATGAGCACGTGGTTCACCACCAGCGCGACCGTCTTCATGGCGCGGCTCCGACGAGCGTCGTCTCCAGCCGCGCGATGCGACCGCCCACGAGCGTGAAGACGTTGACGCCGCGGCCCGCTCCGCCCGGCAGCGCTGGAGAGCGGCACGTCCATTCCGCGCGCACCGTCGCACCGTCGAGGTCGACCCGGTCCACCGTGAGGCGCATCTCGGGGAGCGGGCGTTCCCAGCCGGACGACATCGCGGCACGAATCGCCACGACGCCACGGTGGGTCTGCACGACGCCGCTGAAGGGCTCGACGTAGACCGCGTCGTCGGTGAAGAGCGCGAGCATGGCGTCGGCAGACGACGCACCGGCCTGCATGCAGCGGAAGAACTCGGAGATAAGCGGTGGCGTCGACATGGAACCTCGGGCGGTGGGTTACGCTGCTCGAATGAACTTGAGGCGTCTGCGCACGTCGGTCGACACGCTGAGCGCCGCGACGCGCGCCGTGCCCTTCGCGGCGTTGCTCGAGGCGGCCAGGGCCGTCGGTGGGCGACACGTCACCATCGACCTGGCGGCCGCGCAGACTCTGGGGTTTCCGCTGGTGGTGCTGCACGAGCGCAGCCAGCCCGGCTTCGTCGCTCTGCTGACGCCTCGACAGCTCGCGGTGGCGCGTGAACTCGCGCGGGGGCGGTGCAACAAGGACATCGCGCGCACGCTGGGCATTTCCCTGGCCACCGTGAAGGACCACGTCCACGCAGTGCTTCGCAAGTCGGGCCTGTCGAGTCGACTCGAAGTCGCGAGCGCGTTCATCGGCCGCACGTCGTAGCGGGCACCGCGGGCGCGCACCATCCATCGGAGGATGGATTGGTCGAACGGGCTACTGCCGCCAGCCGCCGCCGAGCGATTGGTAGATGTTCACCATCGAGAGCAGCAGTCGCTGTCGGGTCTCGATGAGTTCGAGCTGCGCATCGAGCGAATCACGCCGCGTGAGCAACACTTCCATGTAGTCCGCGCGCGCCGATTGGAAGAGGACCGTCGAGACATCCACCGAGCTGGCGAGGAGGTCGACCTGCTGCGACTGGAGCGCGTAGCTCTTCTGCAGGTTGTCGTACTTCACGAGCTGGTTGACGACGTCGGTGTACGCCTGCAGCACCGTGCGCTCGTATTCGAACACCGCCTGAATCTGCCGCGCGTTCGCCGAGCGGTAATCGGCCTCGATGCCTGCGCGGTTGATGAGCGGCGCGATGAGGTTGCCCGCGAGGTTGTAGAGCAACGACTCCGGCGTGTTCACGAGGTGCGTGATGCTGAACGAGTTGTAGCCAATCGCCGCTTCGATGCTGAACGCGGGGAAGAAGCGCGTCCTGGCCACCTTCACGTCGAGCTTCGCGGCCTCGAGCTGCAGCTCCGCGCGGCGCACGTCGGGGCGGTTGGTCAGCAGTTCGCTCGGTACGCCCGTCGCCAACATCGCGGGGAGCGGACTGGTCAGCGGCCCCGCGTTGCGCGCGACGGGCTGCGGGAATCGGCCCACGAGGAAGTTGATGCGGTTCTCCGCCTGCACGCGTTCCTGCCGCTTGTCGTAGAGGCGGCTCTTGTTCTTGAGCACCTCGGCTTCGAAGCGCTGCACCGCGAGCTGCGTCACGCGCGCGGCCAGCTTCTCGGCCTTCACCACCTCGAGCGCATCGGTCTGGATGGTGATGTTGCGTTCCAGCACCTCGAGCTCTCCGTCGAGCGCGACCAGCTCGAAATACGAGCGCGCGATTTCCGAGACGAGCTGCGTGACGAGGAAGTTCCGACCTTCGGTGCTCGCGCGGAACCGGAAGTCGGCGGCGTTCGCTGCACCGCGGAGTTTTCCCCAGATGTCGACTTCCCAGCTCGCGGTGAGCCCGAAGCCGAAGTTGCCGAGGTTCTCGGGGACGCCCGTCGCCTTGTCGGAGTAGCCGCGCCAGGTCTCGCCGCCGACCTTCTCGATGCCGGTGGTGAGGCCGGCTCCGACCTTCGGGAAGAGCTCACCGCGGCGGGCGGAGACTTCGTTCTGCGCGATGATGATTTCCTGCACCGTGATGTTGAGCTCCTGGTTGTTCTTCAGCGCGAGCTCGATGAGCGAACGCAGTTCCGGAGCGGTGAAGAACTCGTTCCAGTTCACCTGCGCCACGCTGGTGCCGGCGTCGGCGGGTTCGATGAGGCCGCCGTCGAGCTCAGTCAGCACTGCGTCGGCCTGACGGAAGGCGTTGGGCACTGCCTTGCTCACGTCGCGCGCGGGGTTTTCTTCGAGGGTGGGAATGCAGCCGGTCGAGAGGATGATCAGCGCGACTGCGACGCGCAGCCGCTCACACATGACGCGCGACCTCTTCCGCCAGCGGCTCTTCGTCTTCGCCCTTGATGAGGGTGCTCTTCGCAGCGAGCGAACCGAACACGAAATACAGCCCCGGCACGATGATGACGCCGAACACCGTGCCGAAGAGCATTCCTCCGAGCGCCGATGAACCAATCGTCCGGTTACCAATCGCGCCCGGACCCGTCGCGAGCACGAGCGGAATCAGACCGGCGATGAACGCGAACGACGTCATCAGAATCGGCCGAAAGCGCACCTTCGCGCCTTCGATGGCGGCCTCGAGCACGGTCGCACCCTGCGCATGTTTCTGCGCGGCGAACTCCACGATGAGCACCGCGTTCTTGCCGAGCATGCCCACCAGCATCACCAGACCGACCTGCGCGAAGATGTCGTTCGCGAGCCCCATCACCTTCAACATCAAGAACGACCCGAGCACGCCGAGCGGCAACGACAACACGACGGCGAGCGGAATGATGAAGCTCTCGTATTGCGCCGCGAGCACCAGGTACACGAACGCCAGCACGATGATGAAGATGACGATGGCCTCGTTGCCACGCTTCGCCTCGTCGAACGAGAGACCTTCCCACGCGATGTCGTAGCCGCGCGGGAGCGTCTTCGCGGCGACCTCCTTCACCGCTTCGACTGCGTCACCCGAGGTGTAGCCCTTGCGCGGCTCTCCACGAATCGCGGCCGAGTTGTACAAGTTGTAGCGGGTGATTTCGTTCGGCCCCTGCGTCTTCTTCAACGTCATGAACGCCGAGTACGGGACCATCTCGTCGCGGTCGTTCTTCACGTAGTAGTTGAGCAAGTCGCTCGGGTAGCGCCGGAACTCAGGAGCTGCCTGCGTGTACACCTTGAAGAAGTTGCCGAAGCGAATGAAGCCCTGCTCGTAGGTAGAGCCGATGAGGATGTCGAGGTTCTCCATCGCCTTCTTGATGGATACGCCCTTCTGCATCGCGAGCGTGTTGTCGACCACCAGCTCGTACTGCGGGTAGTTCGCTGCGTAGAACGTGAAGAGGCCGGTGAGCTCCTCGCGCTTCTTCAGCTCGTCCATGAACTCGCGGTTGATGCGATCGAACTCCTGGTAGTCGGTGCCGTTGGTCTTATCGAGCAGACGCAACGCGAAGCCGCCGGCCGCTCCGTAGCCAGGCACCGCGGGAGGCTGGAAGAACTCGACGGTCGCTCCAATCTCTCGCGCGTCTTCTTCGAGCTCTTCGATGATTTCGGTGACGTTGTGTCTTCGCTCCGACCACGGCTTCAAGTTGATGAGCACCGTGCCGGCGTTCGAGCCACGGCCCTCGGTGAGCACCTCGTACCCCGCGAGTGACGACACCGACGCGACGCCGTCGACCTTGCGCGCGATGCCCGCGAGCTCTTGCGAGACGTCGTTGGTGCGCTCGAGCGTCGTGCCCGGAGGCGTCTGGATGATGGCGTAGATCATTCCCTGGTCTTCGTTGGGCACGAAGCCGGCGGGGAGCACCTCATTCACCGCCGCGATGCCGACGCTGAAGAGAATCAACGTGCCGAAGGTGACGACGCGGCGGTTCACGATTTTCCGCAGTACGACGACGTACTTCTCGGTCCACCGGTCGAAGAAGGTCGCGAAGCCGTGGAGGCAGCGGTCCATCAGCGACTCCTTCTTCGCGGGGACCGGAGCGCCGTGTTCGTGCTTCTTCAGAATCATCGCGCACAACACCGGCGTGAGCGTGAGCGCCACGACACCGGAGAGAACGATGGACGACGCCATGGTGATGGCGAACTGCCGGTAGAAGACCCCAACCGGTCCCGTCATGAACGCCACGGGCACGAAGACGGCGGTCATCATCAGCGTGATGGCGATGACGGCTCCGGAAATTTCACCGAGCACCTTCTTCGACGCGGCGTACGGCGTCAGTGTGTGGTCCTCGTGCATCTTGGCGTGCACGGCCTCGACCACGACGATGGCGTTGTCGACCACCACTCCGATGGCCATCACCAACGCGAAGAGCGTGATGAGGTTGATGGTGATGTTGAACGCCTGCATGAAGATGAACGAGCCGACCAGCGACACCGGCACGGCCAGCGTGGGGATGAGCGTCGAGCGCCAATCTCCGAGGAAGAGAAACACCACCAGCGCGACGAGCAGGAACGCTTCGACCAGGGTGTGCACGACCTTCTCAATCGAAGCGTCGAGGAAGCTCGAGACGTCGTACGAGATTTCGTAGTCGACGCCCTCGGGGAACGTGGTGGCCTTCATCTCTTCGAGGCGCGCCTTCACGTCTTCGATGACCGCGCTCGCGTTGCTGCCGTACGTCTGCTTCAGCACGATGGCGGCCGAGGGCTTGCCGTCGAGGTTGGAATAGATGTCGAAGAACTCGCTGCCCAGCTCGACGGTCGCGATGTCTTTCAGCTTGAGCACCTCACCGTCGGGCTTGGCGCGGATGATGATGTTCTCGTACTGGTCTGGCTTGTTGTAGCGGCCCTCGTAGACGAGCACGTACTCGAGCGCCTGCGCCGACTTGCCCGAGGCCTGCCCGAGACGCCCGGGCCGGCCGATGACCGACTGGGTGTTCACCGCTTCCATCACCTCGTCGACGCTCACGTTGTAGGCGCGCATGCGATCGGGGTTGAGCCACAGCCGCATCGCGAAGCTGCGCGAGCCGAGAATGCGCGTCTGCGAGATGCCGTGAATGCGGCTCAGCTCCGGCAGCAACTTCACGCTCGCGAAGTTGTAGAGGAACTTCTGGTCGAAGCCGGCGGCCTGATCTGCCGTTTCCGGGCTCCCGCCCCTCGTCGGAACCTTCGAGAACAGGTTCACGTACATCAGCATCGACGGCTGCACCGGGTTGACGATGACGCCCTCGAGCTGCACCAGCGGAGGCAGCCGGTTCATCATTTGATCGACGCGGTTCTTCACGTTGACCAGCGCCTGGTTGGGGTCGGTGCCGAGCTCGAAGACGACTTGAATCGTCGCCTCACCGGCGCTCGTCGCGTCGCTGGTGATGTAGCTCATCCCGGGCACGCCGTTGATGGCGCGCTCGAGCGTGATGAGCGTGCTCTGCACCAGCACGTCGGCGCTCGCGCCCGGAAAGTCGATGGTGACCATCACGCGCGGCGGAGAAATTTCCGGGAACTGCGAGACGGGCCGCGAGCGCATCGCCAACACGCCGACGAACACCGTGAGAATCGAGAGCACGATGGCCAACACCGGCCGGTGCATGAACGCCGCGGTGAACGACGAGCGCTCGGGCGCTTCGTTCTTCTCCTTCTCACGACGAGGAGGGGGTGGCGGAGGCGTGCTCGGCTCCGGCTCCGCAGCCGCGGGTTGGTCACTGCTCGTGTCTTCAGTCATTTCAGAACCTCACTCGGCACGCACTTCGAGATGCGCGAGCACGTCGAGCGGCGACTTGAAGTCGGGCTCGATGACGTTGCCGTCACGCACCTTGCGCAGACCGTCGAGGAGGATTCTTTCCTGCTCGTCGAGCCCGCTCGACACCACGTAGACCTGCGGCAGTTCGGCCGACACCGTGATGGGCCGGCTGTGCACCGCACCCGTCTCGTCGATGACGAACACGAACTTCTTGTCGAGCACGTCGAAGGTCGCCTTCTGCGGAACGATGAGCGCGTCATCGACCATCGTGTTCACGAGGACCTTGCCGGTCTCTCCGTGACGCAAGAGCCCCTTCGGGTTCGGAAACGTCGCGCGGAACGCGATGGTGCCGGTCTCGTTGTTGAAGTCGGCCTCGATGGTCTCGACCTTGCCGGGCTCGGAGAACTGCTGGCCGTTCGCCATCACCAACTTCACCGGAATCGGCTCGTCGCTCGGGCTGAAGCCCCTGAGCTTCAGGTACTCAGCCTCGGCGACGTTGAAGTACACCCAGATGGTCGAGTTGTCGGACAGCGTGGTGAGCAGGTCGCCTTCGTCGATGAGCGAGCCGAGCCGCGCTTGAAAGCGGCCCATGATTCCCGAGAACGGAGCGCGAATTTCCGTCAGCCCCTTGTGCGTGTTGGCGAGCGAGACCTCAGCCTGCGCGCGCGCGAAGTTCGCTTTGGCCAGCGCGAGCTCGTTGGGCGAGACGATGTTCTTGTCGGCGAGCTGCTGCGTGTTCTGGAGCTCGATCTCGGTGCGCTGCAGTTCGGCCTGCGCCTTCTGCAATTCAGCCGTGACGATCATCGGCATGATCTGGAACATCTTCTGGCCGGCGGTGATGCGCTGGCCTTCATCGACGAAGATGCCCTGCAGGTAGCCGCGCTCGAGCGCGCGCACTTCGATGTGCTGAATCGCGCGCACCTGGCCGACGTAGTCGCGCGTCAGCTCGGTCGGCTTTCTCACCGGACTCGTGACGAGGTACTTCGGCTTCTCCACTGCTTCGTGGTGTTCGTGGCAGGCGGTGAACGCGGACAACGCTGCGATCAGCGAGAGCTGCCTTCCGAGCAAAGCCCCTCGGGGCGACGCCGTTGGGGAAAACATGACCGGGACCATGGCGGCGCGCACGGTGCATCGCGGGTGCCACGCGCTTCCACCGGGCGAAATTCCTCAAGGCGCGTGGTGGATCGCGTGTCGCACGGACACTGCCGTGTCATTTGGACACGGCTGATCTGAAACCACTGCCTTCGGTGCGGGGGCAATCCGGTACACTCACTCGCCTTGTTCACCGCACGACGAGACGTCCTCCGCGCGAAGAACGGCACGCTGGCCGAGACGCCGCTGCCACTGCTGCTCCACTCGTTGTTGGTCGAGGAGCGGTCGGCGACGCTCGAGCTGCAGCTGCGCAATCTCATCAAACGCGTGCACGTCGAAGCCGGAGTGCCCGTCGGGTGTGACTCGAACCTGCTCCACGAGACGTTCGGCAAGACGCTGGTCGCAAAGGGCAAGCTCACCGAGCAGCAACACCACGCGTTGCTCGGAGAGAGCGCCGCGAGTGGAAAGCCGCTGCAGACGTTGGTCGTCGAGAAGCAGCTCGTCTCGGGCTTCGAGCTCTTCAAGTTGTTGCAGAACAACCTCGCGCACACGCTGCTCGACGCGTTCCGCTGGGGAGACGCGAAGTGGAAGCTCGGTGACCTCGACGACGTGCAGACGCCCATCAAGATGAACACCGCGCAGCTCGTCTTCCTCGGCGCGATGCAGCTGCCGATTCAGACCCTCAACACACACTTCACGCTCGACCACGAGAAGCCGCTCGCGCTCGCGGTCGAGGTGAGCGAGGAACTCAAGCTCTCGGCGAAGGACCAGCGCCTCGTGCAGTTGCTCAAAAAACGCACGTCGCTCACGCAACTGCTCGCGCAGCCCGGCGTGCGGAAGGAAGAGACGGGCCGCAAGCTGTACGCGCTCTGCATCCTCGAGTTCGTCGACTACGCCGAGGTCGTCGACAAGAAGCCGAAGGCGCCGTTCCGTTCGTCGAGCAGCTCGGTCATCACGCAGCAGGCGCAGCCGGAAGTGCTCCTCGAGGCCGAGGTGGTGCAGCCCGCGAAGGCGAAGGCGCCCAGGCCCGTCGATGACGAGGCGTTGATGAACGCCCTCTCGGCGGAGTTCCTCTCGTTCCGCAGCAAAGACGCGTTCGACTTGCTCGGAGTGACTCCAGAGACGCCGAACACCGCGCTCGCGGCGGCGTTCCTCGCGAAGAGCAATCCATTGTCGCCGGCGCTGTTCCATCACCCTGACGCGAAGAACCGGGCTGAGCTCTTGTTGCTCGCCTACGCGCGCGCGTACGGAGCGCTCGTCGAGCCCGACCAACACGCGCTGCATCGCAAGCGACGCGAGAACCTGGCCGCCAGCCGCAAGGGCAACGAGCACCAGAAGGCGCAGGAGCACTTCAAGATTCGCACCGACCTGCTCGACGCGAGCACGCAGTTCGAAGAGGGCAAGAAGCGCCTCGAGGAAAATCAGCTCAAGTCGGCGGTGGAACACTTCCAGTACGCGGCCGACATCGAGCCGACGGGTCGCACGCTGGCGTATCTCGCGCTCGCCCGGTATCGGCAGGCGCCCGACTTCGCCGGAGAGGCGCAGCTCGAGGCGCTCGCCGAGGCGTGTCAGCGCGACGCGAACTGCGAAGAGGCGTGGGCGTTCCGCGCTGACCTCGCGCTCGCGTTGAGCCGGAAGGATGAAGCGGCCGAGGCGTACAAGAACGCGGCGCGCATCAACCCGAAGCAGGCGCGCTACTCCATCGCGTTGCGTGGACTGGGCGGGAAGAAGTGACCGTCGCGGGGCTTCGTCATCTCGAGCAGCGGTTTCTTTCCGACGCGAAGATCAACGTCGAAGAGGCGCGGAAGCTCCTCGATGCGACGCGCGACTACGGCGGGTTGTCGGTCGGAGAACGGACCGAGCTGAGCGCGTTGATCAAACGCAACGTCGACAAACTCGACGAGGACGCGAGAGTGCTGCTCGAAGACTTTCTCGCGAACGCAGTGCTCGGGCTCTGATCAGCACTGACCCGACTGCACGCACCCGTCGAACGTCGTGAAGCACATGTTCGACGCCGCGCAGCTGAACGGCGCGTTCGACATGCACCCCGCCGCCACGCCCGTGGTGTTGCAGGTCGTCGTCGGTCCACCACCACCACCGGTTCCACCTGGCGGGCACTGACCCGACATCGCGCACTCCGCGAGCGTCGCGTAGCAGTTCGCCGCCGCCGCGCACGAGAACGGTCCGTTCGCCGGACACCCCATCGCCACGCCCGACGTGTTGCACGAGTTCGCGGGGAGCGTGCCGCCGCCACCACCGCCACCGCCGGTTCCACCCGGAGGGCACTGACCCGACATCGCGCACTCCGCGAGCGTCGCGTAGCAATTCGCCGCCGCCGCGCACGAGAACGGTCCGTTCGCGGGACAACCCATCGCCACGCCCGAGGTGTTGCACGAGTTCGCGGGAATGTTTCCGCCACCACCGCCCTGGCCGCCGCCGCCTCCTCCGCCGCCCTGACCGCCACCACCACCAGTCGACGCCGTCACGCACTGATTGAGACCAGCCGCACACGTCTGCGCGAGCGTGCACATCGCGCACATCGCGCCGTTCGCTCCACACGCGACGTTGAGGGTGCCGGGCTGGCAGGTGTTCATCGCGTCACAGCAGCCGGTCTTGCAGTTGGCCGGGGTGCATGGCGGTTTGCCGCACCCTTCGAAGGACACGGCTGCGACGAACAGGGTCACGACGGCGAGGAAGGGGACGAGGGCGCGCATGCCTGCTGGACACCACGACCTCGACACCTTTTCAAGAAATCGGTGCAGCCCCGGGGTGTAGGCGACGTCTACTGCGCGATGCCGAGCAGTGACGTGCGCTTGCCGCGCGCCTTGCTGTCGAACGCCTCGAGAATCCACGCGTGGCCCGCCGCGCCGCCGTTCGACGAGCCCCACATCGGCGACACGTACGAGCCAGGAACGATTCCACCCGCGGCCCACGACGGAACGAGAATCGGCTCGGGCGTCGACTGTTCTTCGTGTTCACCAATCTTCGTGCACTGCGAGCGGTAGATGACCTGACCCTCGGGCGTGATGCGGTCGATGCGATTGGTCTCGACGCACTGCAGGTCGGGCACCATGAACTTCTCGACCTTGAAGCTGATTTTCACGTCGGTGCCGGCCTTCTCGATGGCCTTCACCACGCCTCCGCCGCGCAGCTGGCCGGGCATCAGCGAGTTCTCGTGACCGAAGCGGCTGTCGCTGAGCTCAGCCTCGCCAAGCGGGTTGCGGCGCGGCGCGGGAATCGACGGCGCGAGGTTCGCTCCACCGCGTTCGCGCGTCTTGTCGTTCGAGGTCTTCGGTTGTCCCGCGGCCACTTCGTTGTACGCGTCGACGTACGCGAGATAGGCGGCCGTCAGCGGGCCTCGCACGGCCGTGGTGCGCTCTGACCAATAGCTGAAGACCGCTTCCATCATCGGCGTTTCCTTGTCGCGGCGGCCACACTCGGTCAGCGCCCACGCGAGCAGGCCGCTGACGTTGAGGTCGGTCACCGCCGCTTTGCCCTGTGACTTCAGCTCCGCCTGGAGAAACGGCCACAGCTGCTTGCCGCACCCATCGAGCGCATCGCTCTTCGCTTCGAACGCCAGGACCTGCTCGAGCAACGGCTTGTCGGCCGGAGCACGCCGCGCGGCGTAGTCCTTCACGGCGGCGCTCGGAGCGTCGAACACCAGCTTCGTGAGCGCCGGGAGCTTCTTCGAGCTCTCCTTCATCAGCGCCACGCCGCGAGCGAGTCGGGCGCGCTGGCCGTAGTACGCGATGAGCGCCGCGCTCTCTCCGAACTCGTTGAGCTGGAGCGCCTTGAGCTGCGTCTCGAACGTCGCCGGGTCGAACGGGAGCGTGTTGAGCACCGCGATGTCGGACGCCGCGGCGAGCGTCGGGTCTTCGCCGGTCTCGGTGAGCGTTCGCAACACGACGCCCGCGGTCGCGAGCTGAGAGGTGAGTGCGCCTGGGCCGTCGATGTCGATCATGCGCATCGCGTTCTCGGCAGAGAGGCGATTTCCGCAGCCGAGGGCGATGCGCTCGAGCGCGCGGTTGGCGCGTTCGGCGGCGGTGCCTTCGGTGACCGGCTTGATGCTGTCGCAGTAGTTCCGATCGAGCGGCTTCTTGCTGGCGTACTGCAAGAGGTCCATCTTCGCGCCGAGCTTCACCAGCCGCTCGTTGGTGGCGGCGTCGATGCCGAGCGCGTTGCTCATCTTCTGACGCCACGCCGCGACGATGTTCTGCCGCACGTCCCAATCGGGGTCGACGCACGAGAAGACGACGACGTCGGTGACGCGCCCGGTCCATTCCGTGGGCGTGCCCGGAAAATACGAGTCCATCGTCTTGCCGCGCGCCTCGAGCACACCTTCGCACCAGGTCGGCTTCATCGGCGCGATGCGGTCCACTCCGGCGATGGCGGCCACCGGCTCGACGGGCGCGACGCGTTCACGACGGCGAGCGGTCCTGGCGTCACCCACGCCGCCTTCGATCTTCTTGAACAGCTCGTCGCGCTTGCCCTCGTAGGTGGTCTTCAGGTCGCCCTCGAGCTTGCTGATCAACTCGTCGAGCTCCTTGCGCGCGCGCTCGA
This sequence comes from Archangium sp., assembly GCA_016792935.1. Lineage (GTDB taxonomy): Bacteria > Myxococcota > Myxococcia > Myxococcales > Myxococcaceae > Archangium_A. The sequence goes on from JAEUJS010000675.1 coordinate 31,987, forward strand.
TGTCTTTGGGGTTGATGCTGTCGAGCTTCTTCTTCTCGGGGTCGAAGTCTTTCGCCACGCGCTCGAGCTTCTTGTCGATGGCCTCGCTCGCCTTTCCGGCGGCGGCTCCACTGACGGCCTGCTGCGCGGAAGCGACGAGCGCGTCGCGCTTGCTCTTGAGCGCTGCACCGGCGGCGGCGTCGAGCGCAGTGAGCGCGTCGATTTCCTTGTCGAGCGCGGCGATGTCTTTGTCGATTTCAGCGACCTTGCGCGCGAGGTTCTTCGAGGGGTCGTATTCCTTCTCGAACGCCTCGAGCTTCTTCTCGGCCTTGGCTTGTTGCTTCTCAGCCTCGGTCTTTGCGCCAAGTGCAGCAAACGACACCGTGAGCATCAGGACGGCCAGCCACCGAACGTGCATTGCATCTCCCGGGAAGTGCGAGTCCGGGTGAATGCTTCGACACGTTCGAATGGATCTCTACAGTCCTCCACACACGTCGGAATCAGACGTACATGTGTGCTTCCGCTCAGGTGATGACGATGCCGTCGGCCTTCGCGCGCTCGGCGCTCACCGTGTCGGCGAGGGTGCCCTTCGGGTGTTGGTACCAACCGCGACCGTCTTCGAGCTCCGGCTTCGCGCGCACCTTGATGATGGTGAACATGCCGCCCATGTCGATGGCGCCGAACGGCCCCGGCCCGCCGCGCATGGGAATCGAGTTGGGCGGAGCGGTCATTTGCATCTCGCTCATCGCCGCCATGCCGTCGTGCCCCATCGTCATGTAGCCGGGCACCAGCTTCTGCACGCGCGCGTCGATGCGCCTGGCGTCCGCTCCGAGCATCACCGGGAAGCCGTGGCCCATCTGGTTCATCACGTGGTGCGTCATGTGGCAGTGCATCGCCCAGTCGCCGGGCTCAGTGGGGACGAACTCGAAGACGCGCACCGTACCGACGGGCACGAGGAAGGTCGTCTCGGGGTGACGCGCGCTCTGCGGCACTTCACCGCCGTCGGTCCACGTCAGCTCCGCGCTCACGCCGTGGAGATGAATCGGGTGGTGATCCATCGGAGACAGGTTGCCGACGCGCACGCGCACGCGCTCGCCGACCCCGACCACCAGCGGATCCGTCCCGGGGAAGGCCCTGCTGTTGAAGGTGAGCATGTTGAAGTCGGCCATCGCGTTCGGGTCGGGCCGCCGCGTGCCGGGTTCAATCTTCCACTCGTGGGCCATCAACACGAAGTCGCGATCGACGCGCGGGCCACGCGGAGCGCGCGGGTGCACGACAATCATTCCGTTCATGCCGAGCGCCATCTGCGTCATCTCGTCGGCGTGTGGGTGGTACATGAACGTGCCCGGTCGCTTGAACGTGAACTCGTAGAGGAACGTCTGTCCCGGCTGAATCGCGCGCTGCGTGAGCCCGGCCACGCCATCCATCCCGTTGGGGAGAATCACGCCGTGCCAGTGCACGCTGGTGACCTCGGGCAGCTTGTTGGTGACGTACAACCGCACCTTGTCGCCCTCGACGGCCTCGATGGTCGGGCCCGGCGTCGAGCCGTTGTAGCCCCACGCCTTGATGTTCAGCCCCGGCGCCATCTCGAGGTCCACCTCCTGCGCGATGAGGTGGCCGACCTTCACGCCGTTCACCAACTTCAGCGGGAGCGTCGAGCCGTTCGGCGTGATGACCGCGCGTTGACCGCCGGGTGCCGCGATGACCGGAACAGGAGCGACCGCCGCCGCGAGAATGCTCCCCACGAATTCACGACGGTTCATCAGTGACCTCCTTGATCAGTCGTCAGGCCACTCGATGAAGACGGCACCATGCCCAACTCGAGCGGAGACGAACGCCCCGCGAGCAACAACTCCAGCGCTGCATGTGCACGGCGCGCATCGAGCGTGGCGTCGACCTGCGCAAGCTCGGTCTCGGTCACCGCGCGTTGCGCCGAGAGCACCTGAAACACGCCGAGCTGCATCGCGTTGTATTGCAGCACCGTCTCCTCGAGCGCCTTGCGCCGCGCGGGCAGGAGCCGGTCTGCGTAGTGCTTGCTGCGCCTGGTCGATGACTCGAGGCGATTGAGCGTCTGGCGCACCGCGGAGCGAACCAGCAACGCCTGGCCTTCGGCGCGCGCACGCATCACGTCGTACTCGCTGCGAGAGGAGAGCTGCCGGCCCTGTTGTTGGTCGAAGACCGGCAAGGAGACGGTGAGGTGCGCTCCGAGTTCCCACAACGCGCCGTCCTGCTCGCCGTGAAAGCCGGCGTTCAAGTCGGGCACCCAGCCTTCGGTCTTCGCGAGTCCGACCTTGCGGCTCGCGGCCTCCGCGCGCGACTGCAGCTCGGCGAGCTCGAGGCTCGCTTGCACGGCCTTCGCTTCCGACAGCGCGTCCTTCTCGCTCGGCGGCGGAGCGTCGAGCGTGCCCGCAAGCGAGTACTTCACGAACTTGCCGTGCAGCCCGAGCTGCCGCGTGAGCCGCTCGCGCGCGTCGAGCATCGCGTTCTCGGCCTCGGCGACTTGCAGGCGCGCCGTCTCGACCTGCGCGAGCTCGTTGGCGACCTGCATGCCGTTCAAGTTTCCCTGCTTCGCGAGCTCGTTCGCGGTCTCCCACGACGCCTGCCAGGCCTCGAGCGCGCGGTTGCGGAGCTCGAGTCGCTTCTGCGCAGCCTGCAAATCGAAGAACGCGAGGCGCGTGCGGTAGCCGAGGTCGATGAGCGCACCGGCTGCTTTCAGACGTTCGGCGTCGAGCACGGCTTCGGCGACTCCCGTTCGCAGCGGCGTGAGGACTGTGCGCGTGAGGTCGAGCTCGAGGCCGAGGTCGATCTGCACGGGCTGCGGACCACCGGGGTCACGAATGCCGAACTCGAGCTGGGGATTCGGAATCAACCCCGCCTGCACGTACGCACCGCGAGCGATGCCGAGCTCGGCGAGCGCCGCGCGGGCGTCACGGTTGGCGAGCATCGCGATGCGCACGGCGTCGTCGGCGGTGAGCGGCTTGCCGATGAGCTGCTCGACCTCTTCCGGCACGGTGTCGGGCACGTCGAAGCGCGGGAGCGAGGCGTTGATGCGTTTCTCGACGAGTGACACCTCTCCACTCATCGAAGTGGTGGCACAGCCGCTGCTGATCAGCGCGAGCAGAGCAATCGCAGGAAACGATCCCCTCTCCCTCAGAAAGAGGGGCAGGGTGAGGGAGCACATCCTGATCATTTCGCCTCCGGATGCGCGGCGAGGAACTTTTCGCGGCACGAGCTGGAACAGAAATACGACGTGACGCCGTCGACGGTGAGCGAGCCGCCAGCAGCCTTCGCAGGTTTGATCTTCATGTGACACACCGGGTCCTCGACGGTCTCCGGGCTCGGAGCCGCGACGGGATGCACATGCGGCTTCGCGTCGGGCGGTTTCTCGGCCGCGGGCTTTTCTTCAGGCGCCGGCTCGGGGGCGGGCATCTGCATCCCGGGATGATGGTGGTGCGGCTTCGCGGGCGCGGGCTTCTCTCCGACGTCGAGCGGAGAGTCGGCGTCGAGCACGCTCCCCGCGGTCGAGCGCTCCGCTGCCACCGTCGAGGGATCCATCGCGGCGTTGGCGTTGGCTCGCCGGTGCTCCTCGGGACCCGCGCACGCCGAGAGAACGAACACCACTGCAACGAAGTGTTTCATGACTGGGAGACGCAGCATGGTCGCGCCTCTTACACCTCAGGCCTCGCTCAGCGCTTCTGACACGTGCAGTCGATGCACCCGTGTTCAGCGCACGTTCCGCACGCCGACTTCACCTGCTTCTTCAGCGCCTCTCTCGCGCGATGCACGCGAACATTGGCGTTGTTGGCCGTGATGCCCTGCTCGGTGGCGAACTCGCTGACCGACTGCCCCTGAATTTCGAGAGCAGTGAGGGCCTGCGCGTATTCAGGCTTGAGCGTGCTGGCGAGCTCCCCGATGCACTGACAAATCGCCTCGCGGGTGTCGGGAGAAGGTTGGTGTTCATCGCCGAGCTCGTGCGCGAGCTTGTCGAGCACGGCTTGCGACGTTCCCAGGCGCCGCGCGCGATCGATGAGGGCGTTGCGGAGCACCTGGTAGAACCACGCCACGGTCGTCTCAGGGTCGACGTCTTTCGAGCGCGAGAGGCTGCGCACGAACGCATCCTGCAAGACGTCTTCAGCCTGGGCGCGGTCACCACCGAGGCGGTGCTCGAGGAACCGCAAGAATTGCCGATGGCTCGAGACCAGCTTCTCGACGACCTGTTCCTCGGCGTTCATCGCATGGTGGGTAATCGGCGCGGCCGCGAGGGTCAACGGCACGTCGGTCGCTCACTCGGAAAAAAGGAGCCTGTAATTCGCGCAAGCGGTGCGCGTCATCCGGTCGAAGTCCAACCACTGGAGGCAACTCATGCGCACCATCGAGATGAAGGTCACCGAAGCGGGCTTCGAGCCCAATGAAGTTCACGTTCAAGCAGGAGAGGCCGTGCGCCTCGACATCAAGCGCGTGGCGGCGCGCACCTGCGCCACGTCGATCGAATCGCCGGGGCTCCTCGCGAAGACGCGCCTGCCGCTGGGAGAGAAGGTGTCGGTCGAGTTCACGCCATGCGATTCGGGCAGCTTCCGTTTCGGGTGCTCCATGCAGATGCACATCGGCGGCACGCTCGTCGTCGCCCGCTGAGAGGAGCGCACCATGTCTCTCGCACACGGCCACATGCATCACGTTCCAGCGCTCGTCGCCTCGAGCGCACCTGGCGACACTTCGGTCGAGTACACCTGCCCGATGCACCCCGAGGTGGTGCAGCTCGGTCCCGGGTCGTGTCCGGTGTGCGGCATGGCGCTCGAGCCAAAGACCATCACGGCTGAAGCGCCGGAAGACCACGAGCTCACCGACATGACGCGCCGCCTGGTGGTGAGCGCGTCGCTGTCGATTCCGCTCTTCGCGCTCGCGATGGGCCACATGGTGTTCGACGCCGTGGCGCGCGTGGTGCCGATGCACGTTCGCCCGTGGATCGAGCTCGGCCTCGCGACGCCGGTCGTGGTGTGGGGTGGCTGGCCCTTCTTCGTGCGCTTCTTCGCCTCACTGCGCACGCGCAACCTGAACATGTTCACGCTCATCGGGCTCGGCGTCGGCGTGGCGTACGGCTACAGCCTCGTCGCGCTCTTCTTCGCCGACCGCTTTCCCGACGAGCTCAAGGACATGCACGGCATGGTCGAGGTGTATTTCGAGGCCGCGGCCGTCATCACCACGCTGGTGCTCGTCGGCCAGGTGCTCGAGCTGCGCGCGCGTTCTCGAACCGGAGCGGCCGTGCGCGCGTTGTTGGGGCTCGCTCCGAAGACGGCGCACGTGGTCACCGATGAGGGAGACGTCGAGGTGCCGGTCGAACACCTCGCCGAAGGAGACAAGCTGCGCGTTCGCCCCGGAGAGAAGGTGCCGGTGGACGCGCTCATCATCGAGGGCGAGAGCGCGGTCGACGAGTCGATGCTGACGGGCGAGCCCCTTCCCGTCGACAAGAAGCCCGGAGACCGGCTCATCGCGGGAACGCTCAACGCGCACGGCTCGCTCATCGCGCGCGCCGAGAAGGTCGGGAAGGACACGTTGCTCGCGAGCATCGTGCAGCAGGTCGCCGACGCGCAGCGTTCGCGCGCGCCGATTCAGAAGCTGGCTGATCAGGTCTCAGCGGTCTTCGTGCCCGTCGTCATCGGCGTGGCGCTGCTCGCGCTCGGCCTCTGGTGGTGGCAGGGAAGCCTCTCGCTCGGCCTGGTGAACGCGGTCGCGGTGTTGATCATCGCCTGCCCGTGCGCGCTGGGGCTCGCCACGCCCATCTCCATCATGGTGGCGATGGGGCGCGGCGCGTCGGCGGGAATTCTGTTCAAGGACGCGGAAGCGGTCGAGACGCTGCGGAGCGTCGACACGCTGGTGGTCGACAAGACCGGCACGCTCACGCTCGGGAAGCCGAAGCTCGTCGGTGTGTGGCCCGCGGCGACGTTCGCTGAAGACGAGGTGCTGCGTCTCGCCGCGTCGCTCGAGCAGGGCAGCGAACACCCCATCGCAGCGGCCATCGTCGAGGGCGCTCGTGCCCGCAGCCTGCGTCTCGCCGCGGCGAGCGGCTTCGATTCTCTCTCGGGCAAAGGCATCTCCGGAGTCGTGGAAGGACGGTCGCTGTTGATCGGCACCGTGAAGTTGCTCGCGGAGCGCGGAGTGACGTCGTTCCCGTCGAGTGAGGTGGTCGAGGAACGTCGCAGCGCTGGGCACACCGCGATGCTGGTGGCGATCGACGGTGCGTTCGCGGGAATCGTGGCGGTGATGGATCCGCTCAAGGACACCACGCGCGCGGCGCTCGATGCGCTGCGCGCCGAGGGCGTCCAGGTAGTGATGCTCACGGGGGACAGCGCGACGACTGCGCGCGCGGTGGCTCGCTCGCTCGGCATCGACGAAGTGGTCGCCGAGGTGTTGCCGGCCGACAAGGCACGTGTGGTCGAAGAGCTGAAGGCGAAGGGCCGCATCGTCGCGATGGCGGGAGATGGCGTGAACGACGCTCCGGCGCTCGCGAGCGCGCACGTCGGCATCGCGATGGGCACCGGCACCGACGTCGCCATGCATTCCGCGCACGTGACGTTGGTGAAGGGCGACCTGCGAGGCATCGCGCGCGCCCGCGTGTTGTCGCGCGCGACGATGCGCAACATCCGCAGCAACCTGTTCTTCGCGTTCGCCTACAACGCGCTCGGAGTGCCGGTGGCTGCGGGCGTGCTGTATCCGTTCTTCGACACGCTGCTCAGCCCGATGCTCGCGGCCCTCGCGATGAGCTTGTCGTCGGTCTCGGTCATCGCGAACGCGCTGCGTCTGCGTCGCGTCGCGCTGCCGCAGTGACGGCTCACAGGCTCAGTGTTCCGCCGCCGCCGCCGTCGGAGTGCGAGCCGGCGCCGTCTCCGTGATGGCCGCCCGCGTGCGCTGCGTCGCCCGGCGACGGAGGCGAGCCGTCATCGTCCGTTGCCCAGCTCGCGAACGCGTCCTGCACCATGAAGCCGACGCCGAGCTCCGCGATGTCCGCTCGATGTTTGCGAACCCACGCGATGATTCGCACGGCGAGACGCACGCCCCCGATGATGGCTCCGATGCTGAGCAGCAGGATGAAGAGAACCATTGGCACCTCTCAATGATGCGAGTGACCGCCGTCGAAGCCACCGCCGGAGTCGTGTGACGAAGTATGCGACGCGCCGTCACTCGACGACCAGTCACTGCCCGACGACGAGTCTCCGTTCGCAGACCACTCCCACCCGCGGTACGGACCTTCCTTGTCCACATCGCGAGCCGGCCCCTGCCACCAGCAACACCGCGAGGTCGATTTGCGTTTCCATGTGTTGATCATCACCAGCGCCATTCGTCAGTGCGTGCCGCCGCGGTGACATCGAGACGACCTCTGGCGCGTGTGCGAGCGAGCGTCCTCGTGGTTTCGCAGCACTCCCGGCGCCCGTGTGTCGTTGCGGTGACGGTCGGAAGCGCTATGTGAGCGCCATGCGCACCTTCCTCGTGGTTTCGCTGCTCACGTCGTGCAGCGCGCTCGCCTGCGGTTGGGACTACGAGACGTTCGTCGCCGAGACGGGCTCGCTCCCGTGCATCGAGGCGGTGGCGTTGGTGCGAGCGCCGAAGCACTCGAACGTGTTGCTCCAGCGTCGTGTCGATGTCGCTGACGTCGCACTGCTGCTCGTGCCCGGTTCACTCGCCGCGTACGACGCACGCACCAACGCGCTGCTGCACCTCGGAAAGCTCCCGCTTGCGCTCGAGAGCGCGAAGGCCCGGGCCGCGCTCGCGCCTGACGACTACGGCTCGCGCGCCAACCTCGGCACGGTGCTCACCTTCACTGGCGACCTCGACGCCGCGCTCGCCGAAGTGAAGGCCGTGCTCGCGAAGGACCCCCACGCGCACTTCGGCCGCGAGAAGTTCCATCAGCTGTTCCTCGAGTACCTCATCGCGTTGAAGGCCGACCCGAAGCTCGCCGAGAAGAGCGACTTCCTCGGGCTGACGCCGACGACCAACGATGCTTCGAAGATTCCCAACGGCGCGCTCGACGCCTTGCTCTCGATGCTCGGCGTGTACGGCGCGTCGGAGAATCCGCACCTCTTGTTCGCGCTCGGCAACGTGCTCAACGCGCAGGCGCAGAAGGAACCGAAGCTCGCCTTCCTCGCGTGGAAGTCGGCGCTCGAGCGAAAGCACCCCGCGAAGGCGCTGCTGATTCCGCTGATGGAGAAGATCAACGCCGACGCCCACGACGCCTGGAAGAAGTCGCTCAAGCCCGGAGAGCTGCGCGACGACGGCCCCTTGATGCTCGGCGAGCGCGACAAGAACCCGATGAGCGAGGGCCACTGGCAGCTCGGCGACCAATGGGCCGGCCTGTGGTGGTCAGCGCGCGAACGCCAGGACCGCTGGAGCCAACGTCAGACCATCCTCACCGAGCTCGAAGAGAAGCAGCTCGCGCTCGGCGCTCCCGTGTGGACCGAGGCCGGAATGCAGACGCTCCTCACCTACCAACGTCGTCTCGGCTTTCGCTGCCCGACGCAGGAACCGCTTCGCGCCGGCGTGACGAGCGGACTCTTCGACGCACCGCCGAACAGCAAGGTGACCGAGGAAGGACTCACCTGGCTCGTTGCGCTCGAGCAACTCACCGTCGACGTGCAGGACGCGCGCAGCTGCGAGAACGTGCGGCCCGCGCTGCTCGAGCGCTTCAAGAAGAACAAGCCGCCGAAGGCATCACCCGCGGCGCGTCAGTCAGTCCTGGCCGACCCGGCGACGCGCGAGCGTTTCAACGACGTGTTCGATCGCCTCGCGCTGGTTTTGAGCAAGTGCGCGCCAAAGAGCGGCAACGCAGCAGTGCTCGCCGCGCTCAAGGAATCCCTTTGAAGACGATTCCCAGCGAGAGCCCGTAGAACGCGTCGGTGGCGGTGGCGCCGTTGCCGAGGTCGAGCGCGTGCACCGAGACGTCGACGCCGAGGCGCACGTCGAGCCAGCGCCACGTGCGGAACGCGAGGCCAATCTTCGCGTCGAACGCGCTGCCCTTCGCTCCGGGGAAGAAACGCGCCGTGGAAATTTCTCCCAGGCCCATCAGCCACGTCGCACCCGCGGCGATGTCGAACGTGATGCGCCAGAACTCGAGCAATCGCAGACTCAGCCCGAGACGCGGACCCTGCATGCTCACGTTGGGAATCGCGGGCCGCACCGTTCCATCGCTCGCTGACGCCGACATCGTCGCTTCGAAGGCGTGAAAGCCGGCGTGCACCGCGGGCTCGGCGTAGCGCGTGGGAACCCTGAACATCATTCCGGTGCGCAGCTGCATCACGCTGCCGATGAACTTCGAGGCGCCTTCGCTGACCGAGCTCCCCACACCGCCCGCACGGCCATCGCTCGTCACGATGAACTGCGGCGCCATGTCGATGCGCATCGTGATGCCGACGTCGGCGCCGCGGTCATCGACGAAGTACGACGCGGGGAACCACTGCACGTCGAGCGTCGCGCCCGTGGGCGACGTGCCCACCGATGTGTCCTGCGCGCGCGCGGTGCCGCGGAACTGCAGGTCGCGGCCCCACCAGCGATAGTCGATGCCGAGGCGCAACTTGTCGCGCGGAGGTGGGTCTTGCCCCGCTCCGGCAGCGAGCAGCACGCTGATCAGCGCCCACGTCATCGTCTCACCTCAGTGCTTCGCCTGGGACGGATGTGCCTTGTCCCACGCCTTGCCTTCTTTGGAGGCGAGGAACTCTTCGAAGCCCTTGGCGTGCGCATCGAAGGTGATGCCGAGCGTCTTCTCACACGCGGTCATCAACTTCGTCGTCTCACCGTACTTCTTCTCGAGGAGGCTGATGTCGATGAGCGAGTAGTACGGCTCGGGGAGCGAGGGCTCGCGCTTCACGGCCGCCTCGAGCGCCGCCTTTCCTTCGGCGACCTTCTTGTCTTCCACCAGCACGTTGCCGCGCAGGTAGTCGAACCACGAGTCGGCGCCCGCGCGCTTCTCGACGGCCGCGATGGCCTTCAGGCAGTCCGGCCACTTCTTGCGCAGGAAGTAGAAGTCGATGCCCATCACCTGCGCGGCCGCGTCGTCGGGGTAGAGCGCGAGGTATTTGGCCATCGCCTTCGTGTATTCCTTCTCGTCGATGTTCGAGAGCGCCGAGATGTACGGCTTGATGAAGAGGCGGTGCTCCTGAATGTCTTTCGGCAATCCCTGCCACACGGTGCGCACGCCTTCCCAGTCGGCCTTGAGGCTCGCGTCGTTGATCTTCTTGAGCGCGCTGACGTGGTTGATCATCGTCGACTCCTTGCCGAGCATCTTGTCGAGCGTGTCGAGCTTCAAATCGGCGAGCACCGGCAGCGCGAGGAGCCGCACGTCGGTCGAGCGGTACGAGCCACTCGCGAGGTCGTAGAAGTCGACGATGCTCAACGTGCCGCTCGCGTCCTTGCTCACCAGGAACTCGACGAAGTTGAACGCGCCGCCCTTGTAGAGCACGCGCAGCTGCACCGCCGGCACGCCGTCGCTCGTGACGTTGCGCGTCCAGCGAATGGTGCCGCCGTTGGCGATCTCCGTGACCATCGCGCCCCAGCTCTGCGCGAAGCCCTGACGCAGGCCCTTCACGAAGCCGGTGCGAAACTGCGCGGGCACCGCGGTTCCGTTGAGCGCGCGATCGAGGAGCGCGTTGCCATCGACCTTCGGCGTGACCGGGTCTTTTCCGGCGGCGAAATCAGCGGCGATGGACTTCCCGAATTCCGTGAGCTCCTGATCAGTCGGAGCCGCGGCGAGAACGGCGACGGACAACGCGAGCGCGAGGGACATGCCCCTCTGCTACCAGAGAATGATGGCGGTGGTGAGCAACGCGAGACCGACCGCGCCTGCTCCACCTGCGAGGCCGAGCTGCAGGGTCGAGGCCTCGTTGATGCGCTGCGCTTCCGTGCCGCGGAGCTCCGAGTACAGCAGGCCGCCCGGCCCCATCGTTCCCACCTGCAGCGGCGCCCGCATCAACAGTCCGTTGATCAACAGCCCCACGCCGGCGCCGATGGCGGCGATGCCGACGCCGCCGAGCAGAAAACTCCCCGCGCGCGAACGCGGCGGCGGCGGTTGTGCGGGCACGACTGGAATCTGCGGCTCGACCGGGGGCGGCACCACGTTGGTCACCACCGGCGTGTCGGGCTTCACCTCGACGGGCGGCGGGTCGGGCTTCACTTCGACCGGCGGCGGCTCGGGCGGCTTCTGCGTCTCGGAGAGCTTCTTGCTGAACGACTCGAGCTGGCTGGCTTGCACGTCACCGCGCCTGGGGAGCAGCAGCGATTCGCGGTCCACCACTTCAGCCTTCGCGACGGAGAAGATTTCGAGCGCGAGGCTCTCTTCTTTCGCGATGACGCTCACCGACACGAGCACCAGCCATTCCACCTTGAGCTGCCTGGCGATCTCGACGAGACAATCTGCGCCGCCGTTGCAGGTGGTGGCGTCTTTCAGCCCGAGCGCGCCGAGTCGTTTTCTGGTCTCGGCGGCCGGCACCACCAGCGCGTTGTTCATGCGCGTGGCGACCTTCTCGGTGAGCGAGGCCGCTTCGCCCGCCGGAGCCGCGGTGCGTCGGGCGAGGACCACCGCCGTCGTAGGCTCCGTTGCCGAGAGCGCGAGAATCACCAACGCCGAGAGCATCTGCGCGACACGCTAGCAGGCTTCTTCGCCTTCACCGCAGAACGCGCGTCAGCGAGACACCGACAGCATCAACGCGCTGGCGTTTTCATTTCCATGTGCGTCACGAAGCCCACCGGCGGCGACGGTCACCTGGAAATTTCCAGTCTGCGTGACCGGAGCGCTGAGCCACGCGTTGTCGGTGTCGCTCCACGTGAAGGTCTGCATCGCGCTCGTCAGGTCGGGCAACGTGACCATCGCCATCAAGGTCGCTCCCGGCAGCGGGTGTGCGTGCGCGCCCTGCGAGGGATTCGCGTCGGCGTCGAAGAGACGGAAGTGGCCGATGACGTCGTCGATGTCGCTCGCACGCAGCGTGGGATTCGGGGGGAAACGACCGTCGATGGCGAGCTTGTCTCCGCCGACCAGCTTGAGCGTGCCGTTGATGGCGGTGGACGCGCTCACGGTGAACGTGCGGCTTATCAACTCGTAGCTGCTGATGGCGCCCCCGACCTGCGAGCGACCCCGCGCGACGAGCCGGTACTCACCGAGCGCGGTGGAAGGCGTGGTCTCGAACTGAATGGTCCACACGTGCGTGCGGGTCGTCGCGTTCTCGTCGTCTTTGAAGCGCGGTGTCGCGGCGTAGCGAGCGAGCAGCTCAGGTCCGTTGATCAACGGCCGCGTGGGGCTCGCCATCACCTGCGTGAAGGCGCCGTTGACGCGTTGTTCGAGCGAGACCTGCGGCATGCCGAGCGTGGGGTCGCCTCCTTCGAACGCGAAGACGTGCGTGAGGGTGCGCTGGCCATCTTGCGGCTCGGTGACGATGTTCGGCGCGCGCGGCGCGTCGGTGACGGGGTGCGCGGGCGTCTCGGGCAGCGGCGTGGCGTCGACGGCGGGCTGTTCCTGCCCGAGCGTGGCGGCAAACCCCTCGAGCTCAGCGAGGAGATACGGACCGAACTTCCACCCGAAGGCAGAGACGGTCGGCTCGTAGCCACCGCGAAGCCAGTCGTCTTCCTCGAGCAGGTAACCGAAGTGGTCCTGCGAGTAGCCGACGGGGAGCGTGTACGTGCTGCCGAGACCGGCGAGCGCGGTCTCCATCTTGCGCGTCAGTCCCGTGCCCGGTTCTCCAGGGAGCGTGAAGAGCACGACGTCTTCGCCGAGGCGCACCAGCGAGAGCGAGGTGCGGAACGGGCGACGACGCTCGAGGGGAAGACAGAAGACCTGATCAGGCGTGGACTTGATGGAGCCACACGGGCCGCCCATGCCGCCAGCCTGACACTGCAAGCCACCCGACTCGGGGAACTCGCCCTGCGCGTAGCCCATGGTGGCGCGATCGATGAGCGTGCCGTGCTCGAAGAACTCGAGGCGCGCCTCGGCGGCGGCGTTTCCAGGAGCGGCACGCACGAACGCTTCAGCGATCAACTTCGCCGACGCCTTGCCCTGACGCTCGAGGTTCTGCATGGCGGAGTGACCGAACGGCGAGCCGCGCGGCGAGACGTCACCGGCCGCTCCCTGCAGGTACTGAATGGGAACGTTGATGGCGTCGCTCGCGTAGAGCTCCATCGCGCCGGGGCCGTCGGTGGACTGCAGCGTGTTGTCGCTGTCGAGCACGGTGCCGTGCATCGCGTAGTGCACCAGCGCAGTGAGTGGACGAATCGGAGCGCCGCTCTCATCGACCACGTCGAAGCGAATGACGGTCGCCCTGGTGTCGCGGAAGTCGTAGCCGTAGATGAGGTCGTTCTCGCAGCGTCGGTCGTTGTTGAAGTCGCCAGCTTCGACAGTCGCGACTCCGTACGAGACGGGCTCGAGCGCGGAGAAGGCCTGGTTGATGGACGCGACGATCTTCTCGACGAGGCGAAGCTCGACCTCGGAATCGTAGTGGTCCATCACCAGCGCGACGAAGTCGGTGCCGTTCGGGTCGCCGAGGTGCGCGGGCGGCATGAAGCGCGACGGCCCGGCGTGGGTGTGCGTGGCGTAGAGGACGACGTCGGCGGTTTCGCCTGCGGCTTTGAGCGCGGCGCGGATGCGCGTGCGGAGCGTCGGCGAGACGATGGTGAGATCGAGTCGCACGATGGCGAGCCGCTCGATTCCATTCGTGAGCGCGAGGGTGCGGGCGGTGGGCTCGGTGTGCATGCCGCGGCTCGAGGGAAACTGTCTGGCCCACGTCGAGCCGGGGTCGGAGCCGGGCTTGGTGCGCAGGTAGCCGCCCATCGCCATGCCGACGGGGAGATCGAGCTTCACGGTGGCGGTGCCGCCACGCAGCGGGCCGGGCTTCGGCGGCATCGGCTGCGGCGGCGGGCACGCAGAGAGCGAGAGCAGGAGACCGAGACAGAGCGACCACTTCATGGGCGCACGTATACACATGGACTGTGTTCGGAATGCGACGGTGACGTGTGAAAGCCGACGCGTTGATACGTTCACGCGCGTGGACGTCGCCCGCATTCGGCTCAACGAGACGTGCAATCTGCGCTGCGCGTACTGCAACGAGCGGCGCGACGCGGAGACGCCGTCATTCGTGGCAGCAGGCGCGGTCAAGGCGCGCATCGACGAGGCGCTGAAATCGGGAGCGAAGGAGCTCGTCCTCACCGGCGGCGAGCCGACGCTGAGGAAGGACCTGCAGCAGATCATCAACTACGTCGCCGACGCCGGGGTGCGCGTCGTGCTCGAGACGAACGCCACGCAGGACGTTTCGGTCGCACGCGTCTCCGTCGTTCGAGTTCATGTCCCGCTGTGGGACGGCGCCATCGTGCGGGGCATCGAGAAGCTCGACGCGAGCGAGGCGTCGGTTCCGCTGATCAAGAGCAATCAGGGAAAGCGAAGCGAGCTGATCAGTGAACTCAAGGCGCACACGAAGATCAGATCGATCGTCGCGGTGATTCCGATCAACGCACCGGATTCGAGCGAGCTGCTGTCACTCGAAGACGCCGGCCGCGCGCTCGAAGAGCTCGACACCGTCTGTCGCCACGAAGGATTCACGCTGCGCCTCGCGGGAGGAACGCCGCTGCCTCCATGTCAGGTCGAGAAGCCGACGCGCCTCGCACACCTCTTCTCTCTGACGCGCGGAGGAGCGCAGCGTCCCGACTTCACGCACGCCTCGCAGTGCAGCGAGTGCGTGCTCAAAGACCTCTGCCCGGGACTCCCCAACGGAGTGCGCGCGACTGCGAGGGCCATCACGGATGAGCGCCTGCGCAGGAAACTGAGCAACGCCGGAACCATCGAGCAGCAGATCGATCGCGAGCTCATCACGCGCGACGTCCGCCGGGTCGGCTCGAGGATGGTCCGCGAGAACATCGTGCGCGTGAACTTTCGCTGCAATCAGGCGTGCACGTTCTGCTTCGTCTCGACGCATCTGCCGAGCGCGAAGGAAGAGGCGATCGAAGCCGGCATCGTCGAGGTCGCTCGTCTCGGAGGTGTCGTCACCCTCAGCGGCGGCGAGCCCACGCTCAATCCGCGGCTGCGCGAGTACGTCGAGCTGGCGAAGCGCGAAGGAGCGAGCGAGGTCGAGCTGCAGACCAATGCGACGAAGTTGAACGACCGCGCGCTGACGGAGTCGTTGGTGAACGCCGGAGTCGATGTCGCCTTCGTCTCACTCCACGGCTCGCGCGCCGCAGTCTCCGATGTCGTCACCGAAGCGCCGGGCACGTTCGAGAAGACGGTCCTCGGTCTCGACGAGCTGCATCGAACGAAGGTCACGCTGCGCATCAACTTCGTCTTCTGTCAGACCAACGCGGAAGATTTTCCGGCGTTCGTCGAGCTCGTCACGACGCGGTGGCCTCGCGCAGCAATCAACGTGTCTTTCGTCGCGCCCTCGACGGATGTGGTGCCGCGCGAGGCAAAGTTGATTCCGCGCTACTCCGATGTGCAGCAGCCGCTCGCAGCAGGACTCGCGCTCGCGACGCAGCGTGGGACGACCATCATCGGCTTCGACTCGATGTGCGGCATGCCGTTCTGTCTGGTGCCGGCCCAAGTGCGAGCGCAATTCGCGACGCTGCGGGCGGCTCCGGATGACCGTGGTGAGTTCGTGAAGACCGCCGCGTGTGCGCAGTGCTCGATGCAGACACAGTGCTACGGCTTACGACGCGGGTACGCGGAACTGCACGGCACCGACGAGTTGCGCTCGGTGCGAGAAGCCCCATGACGACCGAAGAGCGACTCCTCGCGGTGCTGGACGCGTGGCGGACCACCTGGTCGCCCGAGCTGGCCGCCCTCGCGACGCGCATCGAAATCGAAGCACCGCCGCTCGAGCACGAGAACCCGCTCCAGGCCGCGCGCGCGAAGCAACTCGCGACGCTCGCGCGCACCTCGACGGACCTGACGCGCGCTGCAGTCCTCGCCGCCTTCCGCGTGTT
>JAEUJS010000706.1 GCA_016792935.1 Archangium sp.
ACGCGCGGAAGTCGGAATCGATCTCCATGAAGCCGTATTCCTCGGTGGCCTTGCGCCCCGCTCCGCTGACGCCGCTCGCCGCGCTGATCACGATCGAGTCGGTCTCGATCAACGACGCGCGCAACAACGGAGCGACCGACAACGCCGCCGCCGTCGCGTAGCAGCCGGGATTCGACACGAAAGCAGCGCCGCGGATCTTCTCGCGGAACAATTCCGGCATGCCGTACACCGCTTCCTTCAGCAGCGCAGGGTGCGTGTGTTCGAACTTGTAGAACGCGGGGTACTTCTTCAAATCTTGCAGGCGGAACGAGCCGGCGAGATCGACCACGCGCACGCCCATCGCGCGCAACTTCGGAGCAAGCTCGAGCGATGTCTCTGCCGGCGTCGCGAGGAACACCACGCTCACGCCCTTCGCTTCGCTGACGCCTTGCTCGTTGCTCACGTACGCGAGCTCTGACGCGAACGACGTGCACTGCGAGATGCGCTTGCCGACCCAGCGATCCGACGTGACGAACTTGAGCGCAACTCCCGCGTGTCGAAGCAGCAGCCCGGTCAGCTCCATGCCCGAGTAGCCCGACGCGCCGATGACTCCCGCGGTGTGTTGCATGCAGCGGCATGTATAGGCTCGCGCCAGATGATCAAGGGGTTCGACGAGCGTGACGTCGAGATCAACGCCACACGCATCCACTACGCCGAAGGTCCCAACGCAGGCCCTCCCGTGGTGCTGGTGCCGGGCCAATCGATGGCGTGGGACAGCTACCAGCGCGTGATGCCTCTGCTCGCTCGGAACTTTCATGTCTACGCGCTCGACGTGCGCGGTCACGGCAAGTCGCAACACACGCCCGGCCAGTATTCGTTCGCGACGTGCGGGAAAGACCTCGTCACGTTTCTGCAACAGGTCGTGAAGCGGCCGGCGATCTGCACCGGCAATTCTTCGGGCGGAATCATCTCACTCTACGCCGCGGTGCACGCGCCTGAGCTGGTGAGCGCGTTGCTGATGGAAGACCCACCGCTGTTCAGCACCGAGTGGCCGCGCATCAAGGACGACACCTGGGTGTACGACTTCTTCGTGCACGTCGTGAACACGCTGCCCGATCTCGCCGGTTTCTTCTCGACGTTGCGCCTGCCGCAGAAGGCCGGAAAGAAGCTGATGAGCTTTCCGCGTCCGCTCGCGTGGATGCTGGGCGGTGCCATCACGCGCAGGCAGAAAGCCAGTCCCGGAAAGCCAGTCGACATCTGGTGGCTCCCGCTCGCGGTGCGGCTCTTCGTGCGAGGGCTGTCCGAATACGACGTCGACTTCACACGCGCGTGCACTGACGGCCGCATGTTCGACGTCGGCCCACACGCTGACCTGCTCGGGCAAGTGAAGTGTCCCGCGCTGCTGATTCAGGCCGACTCGTTCCGCACCGAAGACCTCGGCCTCGTGGGAGCGATGGGCGATGACGACGTCGACGCCGCGAAGCGCGCGCTGCCGTCACTGCTGATCGAGAAGTGGAACTCGCCGCACGTGGTGCACCTCGCCGCTCCGAAGAAGTACGTCGAAGCGCTCGAGCGCCTCACTTCGCTGCAGGCGGGTCGGTCCAGCTGAGAACGAACTGCAACGTCGCGTCGTCACCGACCTGCTGCGATTGATTCACCTGCCCCGGCGAAGTGATGTCGAACACGAAACGAATCACACCGAGCCACGATTCCATGACGTGCGGCTTCACTGGGCGCGGGTAGACGACGGTCACCACGCCGGCGTGCGTGCCTTCAGATTGGTACGCGATCTCCACTCCCTTGATCGCCACCTTCACGAGGTCGTTCAGCTTCTTCAAGATTCCCGCCGGAGACTTCGCCGCGAGCGTCGTCTTGAGCATGGGCAACAGAATCGGCCCCATGCGCTCCTTCATGGTCACGTGCGTGAGGTCGTTGAAGACCGTCGCGCCGAGCTCCTGGGTGGCGATCTCACCGATCTCCTCGAACGGCGTCGCCGGCTGCCACGGCGAGCTCCACGGGTTGTCCCAGAGCAACCGCGCGTCGTACGAGAGCCTCCCGTAGATTTCCTGCGCCTTCGGAGCTCTCCGCAGCGCGTTCACCACCGCCTGCACGTAGCCAGTGCTGAACTCGTAGTCCGCCACGGGCCCGCTCGTAGCACTTCATTTCGGCCCCCGCCCCTGTAGGTTCACGGATCGGTGCCGTGCGTCGATTCCCAGACCTGGAGCGCGCTGGCCGAAGGGCGTCTATCGGCCGATGAAGAGCTCGCGATTCGCGAACACGCAGCGACGTGCGCGACGTGTGCTCCCCGGCTGGCGGAGATCGATCAAAAGAAGCGTCTCGCGCGTGAAGCGCCGACCATGGAGCTCTCGGCCACGCAGCTGCCCAGGCCGATCGAGCCTGCTCCGGTGTTGGAACGTGGCGCACAGGTCGGCCGCTTCGTCATTCTCGAGACGCTCGGCATGGGCGGCATGGGTGCCGTCTATTCCGCGTACGACCCGAACCTCGATCGCAAGGTCGCGCTGAAGACCCTGCACTTCAGCACGACGGGAGATCCCACCGCCCACGGCCGCATGCTCCGCGAGGCGCAAGCGATGGCGCGGCTGTCTCATCCCAACGTGGTGAACGTGTTCGAGGTCGGTGAGAACCGCGGCGCGATCTTCATCGCGATGGAGTTGGTCGCCGGCGTCACGCTCCGCACCTGGGAACGCGCGAAGGAACGCACGTGGAAGGAAGTGGTCCGCGTCTTCCTGCAAGCCGGTCAGGGCCTCGCCGCCGCGCACGCCGCGCATCTGGTGCACCGCGACTTCAAGCCCGCCAACGTCTTGCTCGGAGACGACGGCCGCGTTCGCGTCACCGACTTCGGCGTCGCGCGCGCGGACGGCACCATCGAGCCCGTCGGTCCGATGCCGCAGGCGCAGGGCGAAGACTCCGGGCGTTTCGGAAACGGTCCCGGCACGGGAGGCACCGCCAGCACCGCGCACAGTGGCTCGCTCAGTGATCCGCTCACGCGCGGCGACGTGGTCGTCGGCACCGTCGGCTACATGTCGCCCGAGCAGGCGGCCGCGAAGATTCCCGACGCGCGCTCTGATCAATTCGCGTTCTGCATCTGCCTCTGGGAAGCGCTCTACGGAAAGCGTCCCTTCCAGGGCAACTCGGTGGCGGAGACGACCAAGGCGTTGCTCGAAGGTTCGCTCCCGCAGCGACCGCGGACGACGAAGGTGCCTACGTGGCTGCACGCGGTGATGACGCGCGGCCTCGAGCGCGATCCAGAGAAGCGGTATCCGTCGATGGAAGCGCTGCTCAAGGAACTCGATCG
>JAEUJS010000719.1 GCA_016792935.1 Archangium sp.
AACACCTCTTCGGCGCTCAGGTCGGTCTGGTGCTCGTGGAAGCCCGACATGAAAATCACCGGCACGTTGCGCAGCGCGCGGAGCTGCCTGGCGAGATCGACGCCGCCCATGCGCGGCATCACCACGTCGGTGAGCACCAGATCGATCGCGGGATTCTGGCGCGCGATGTTGAGGCCTTCTTCTCCGTCTGACGCGGTGAGCACGCGATAGCCGGCGCGCTCGAGCGAGAGCACCACCGTGCGTCGCACCAACGGCTCGTCTTCGACCACCAGCACCGTCGCCGACGACGGCGCGTTCTCTGCCGTCGCAGCGGAGATCGGAATCGTCGAAGGCCGCTGATCGGTGCGCGGCAGCCACACCTCGAACTTCGAGCCCCAGCCGATGGTGCTCTCGACGCGCACCGTGCCGCCCGCCTGGTTGGCGATGCCCCACACGGTGGAAAGGCCGAGGCCGGTGCCGCGCTCCTCGCTCTTGGTGGTGAAGAACGGCTCGAAGATGCGCGGCAACACCTCGGGCGCGATGCCGGTGCCGGTGTCGGTGAGCTCGAGCACCACCCACCGACCGGCCGCCAGACCCATGCGCGTGGCGTCGGCGTCGTCGAGCGTGCGTTCGAAGTTCGCGATGCGCACCGCGCCTCCCGCGCTGCAGGCGTCGCGGGCGTTGAGCGCGAGGTTGAGCACCAGCTGATCGAGCTGCGTGGGATCGATCAAGATGGTGCAGCCGCTCTGCGTGTCCAGATCGAGCGAGACCGATTCCGGGAAGAGCGGTCGCAACAACCGGCGCGCCTCAGTGAGCTGTTCGGCGAGATCGACCGCGATGGGCGTCGACGGTTGTCGGCGGGCGACGGTGAGCAGCTGCCGCGTGAGCTCGGCCGCGCGATGCGTCGCCGCGAGGATCGCCTCCGCTCCGTCGTGCACCGCGGGGCTGTCCGGTTGCCCGAGCGCGAGCAGCTCGGCTTCCCCAGAGACGACGGTGAGCAGGTTGTTGAAGTCGTGCGCGATGCCGCCCGCGAGACGACCGAGCGCTTCCTGCTTCTGCGCCTCGACGAGCCGCGCCGTGAGCCGCACGCGCTCGTCGACCTCGGTGCGGAGCGCGCGGTTGGCCGACTCCAGTTCCCTGGTGCGTTCGCGAACGCGCTCTTCGAGACCGACCTGTTGCCCGCGCACCGCCGCGGTCGCGGCGACGAGCAACAGACCCGTCATCACCACCATCGTCAGCAGCCCGTCGATCATCAACAGCGACGTCGAGCGCGAAGAGTGGCCGAAGGGCCCGGTGCCGCTCAGCGTGGCCCAGGTGATCAGCGCGAAGAGGAGCAGGGTGATGGCAGTCGCTCCGCGCACGCCGAGGCGCGCACCCGCCCAGACGATCGGCGGCAGCACCGTCCACGCCATGGGCAACGACGTCTCAGCGAGCCCGGGAATCGGGCGACCGAAGACCACCTGCGTCACCACCACGGTGAGCGCGATCGCTCCGAACCATTCCCACGGGCGGCGAGGCACGGGAGAGCCCTCGCTCAGCACCAGCGGGGCGATGAGCAACATGCCGACTGCGTCTCCCAGCCACCACGTGAACCAGAACGAGCCGGCCGAAGAGGCCGTGAGGCCACCGAGCGCGATGGTCGACACCATGCCGATGGACGCGTTGAGCGCGCAGCCGACCATCACGCAAGCGGTGAACGTGAGGAGCAGCCCCGGACGCGCCAGCGCGCCGAGTCCGCACGTGCGCTCGACCAGCCAACGCGTGAGCCGGTTACCGAACGTCGAACCAGCGGCGATGGCGAACGCTCCGGCGATGATCGTGAGCGTCGAGCCCTGCGCGGGAAAGAAGAGGATGTTGGTGATGAACGCGCCGATGGTGATGCCCGGCCACGCGCGATCACCCCATTTCAGCAACACCGCCAGCGAGATGCCGGCGGGAAACCAGACCGAGGTCACGTTCCCCGGAGGTGACGCCACCAGCATTCCGAGAGTCCCGGACACGGCGTACGCAGCAGCGAGTCCGGTGATGATCAGCAACTGCTTCTTCAAGCGCGCGCACTGTAACGCTTCGCGCACGCTGCGAAGGGGTGGACGACGGTTGTTTTCAGCGCCTGATGTGCGAGATCAGCCGCCATGAACAAAGTCGTCGCTTCGGCTGCTGAGGCGATCAAGGACATCCCCGACAACTGCATCTTGATGTCGGGTGGCTTTGGTCTCTGTGGCAATCCCGAGAACCTGATCACCGCGCTCCACGCGAAGGGTGTGAAGGGCCTCACCATCATCGCCAACAACTGCGGCACCACGGATCTCGGCCTGGGCGTTCTCTTGAAGAACAAACAGGTCAAGAAGATGGTCAGCAGCTACGTGGGCGAGAACAAGGAATTCGAGCGGCAGTTCCTGTCTGGGGAGCTGGAAGTCGAGCTCAACCCGCAGGGCACGCTCGCCGAACGCATTCGCGCAGGAGGCGCCGGCATCGGTGGCTTCTTCGTGCGCACCGGCGTCGGCACCGAGGTGGCGAAGGGCAAGGAGACGCGCGTCATCGACGGTCACGAGTACGTGCTCGAGAAGCCGCTCAAGGCCGACTTCGCGATCGTCCGCGCGTGGAAGGCCGACACCTGGGGCAACTTGATCTTCCGCAAGACGGCGCGGAACTTCTCTCCGCTGATGTGCATGGCGGCGAAGACCACCATCGTCGAAGCGGAGCACATCGTTCCGGTCGGCGAACTGGAACCCGACCAGATCCACGTTCCCTCGGTGTACGTGAAGCGCGTGATTCAGTCGGCAGGTCTCAACAAGTGGATTGAACGGCGCACCGTGCGAAAGAAGGCGAGCTGACCATGCCGCTCACTCGTGAACAGATTGCTCAGCGTGTCGCTCGGGAACTTCGCGACGGCTTCTATGTCAACCTGGGCATCGGTCTGCCGACGCTGATCCCCAACTACATTCCCCAGGGCGTCGAGGTCGTGCTGCAGAGCGAAAACGGCATGCTCGGCACCGGCCCGTATCCGTTCGAGGGCGAAGAAGATCCCGATCTGATCAACGCGGGCAAGGAGACGGTGACGGCGCTCCCGGGCGCGGCGTACTTCGACTCGGCGGCCTCGTTCGGGATGATCCGCGGCGGTCACATCGATCTCGCGGTGCTCGGCGCGATGGAAGTCAGCGAGCACGGCGATCTCGCGAACTGGATGATCCCCGGGAAGATGGTGAAGGGCATGGGCGGCGCGATGGATCTCGCGGTCGGCGCCAAGCGCGTCATCGTCGCGATGGAACACGCCACCAAAGACGGCGGTCACAAGATCTTGAAGGCGTGTTCGCTGCCGCTGACGAGCAAGAAGTGCGTGCACGCCATCTGCACCGACCTCGCGTGGATGGACGTGACCGCTGACGGGCTGCTGCTGCGTGAGCTTGCACCCGGAGAGACGATCGAGGCGGTGCAGAAGCTGACCGGTGCTCCGCTCAAGGCGGCTTCCGATCTCAAGACGATGTCGATCTGACGATCGCAGGTATAGGCTCCGCCGCCATGAGTGACGACAAGGGCGCACAACCGGTACGCAAGTCAGAGCGGCTCCAGCACGAGCTGCTCGTCGCGTACCGCACCGTCGATGGCTTCATCACCGACTGGGCGGTGAACATCAGCCGCGGTGGCATCTTCATCAACACGCGCACTCCGCTGGCGGTGGGCTCGATCGTTCGCCTCATCGTCTCGCTGCCCGACGCGGCGTTCCCGTTCGATCTCACCGGCCGCGTGATTCGCGTGCACCCGCCTGATCCCAACTCCGACACCATTCCCGGCATGGGCATCGAGTTCGTCGACATCGACGAAGAGAAGAAGAGCCGTCTCGCGCGCTTCGTCGATCGCCTGCGCGCCGAATTGCCCGACGCGGTGATGCCGCCGCCGAAGAAGTGACTTGAAGCTCGAGCTGGTCATCGAGCGGCTGTCGAAGTCTGGTGACGGCGTGGCCCATCACTCGGGTCGCGCCGTTTTCGTTGCGGGAGCTCTGCCGACCGAGCGCGTGCTGGTCGAGGTCGAGCTCACCGACAAGGTGCTCAACGGCACGCTCCTCGAGACGCTGACGTGGAGTGCGGAGCGGCGACCTCCGTTCTGCGCGCTCGCCGATCGCTGCGGTGGCTGCGATTGGATGCATCTGCAGGACGACGCGCAGCTCCGTGAGAAGCTCGAGATCGTCGTCTCGACCCTCGAGCACGTCGGCGGCATCGATCGCGGCGCGTACGAGTTGCTGCCGATGGTGAAGTCGCCGCAGCCCTGGGGAACGCGCCGGAGAGCGACGCTGCACCCCGCCGGCAGTGGGCTCGGGTTTTACGGTCGACGCTCTCACGAGCGCATCGAGGTCGCGGAGTGTCCGGCGCTCACGGCTCCGCTCACCGATTTTCCTCGACGGCTTACGACTGGCTTCGGCGCGAACACGCTCAAGGAACTCGAAGAGGTGCGGTTCCTGGAGTGTGACGGCCGCGTGGCGATCAGCCTGCACTTCAAGGCGCAGCTGCGACCGCGGCACCGTGAACAGATCGAGGCGTTGCTCCGCGAAGGCGTGATCGACGGAGCGATTCTTCACCCCGCGGACGGGAAGGGCGCCGCGGAGATCTTCGGCGACCCGGTGCTCGAAGAAGAAGGCGTGCTGCATCGGCCCGATGGCTTCGCGCAGGCCAACGCGGTGGTGAATCGCCGGCTGGTGCAGGCCGCCGTCGAGCAGCTCGAGGCGACGTCGAGCTCACGCGTGCTCGAGCTGTATTCCGGAAACGGGAACTTCACGTTCCGGCTGGCTCCGGTGGCCTCGCAGATCGTCGCGGTGGAGAGCCACGCGTTGTCGGTCTCGCTCGCGCAGAAGGCGGCGCTCAAGCGCGGCGTGACGAACGTGCGCTTCGTGCAGGGCGACTCCGAGAAGATCGCGAAGGGGCTCGCGGGAGAGACCGAGCGCTTCGATCGCCTGCTCGTCGATCCGCCCCGCACCGGCGCTCCGGGAGTCGGCGGGTGGGCGTCGGCGCTCCTCGTCTCGCGCGTGGTGTACGTCGCGTGTGACCCGGCAAGTCTTGCGCGTGACGCGAAGGATTTGCTCGCGCACGGCTTCAAGCCGCTCGCGGTGCAATTGTTCGATCTCTTCCCGCAGACGCATCACATCGAAGCGCTGATGGTCTTCACCCGCTGACGCAGTCACGCACGAAGCCGAGTGGCATCTCGCAGCGTGATCCACGTCACGCCGATGAGCACCGTTACGACGACACCGAAGCCGGCCAGGGCTCCCCAGGCGATCACGTACAGCGGCCAGAGCGTGTCGATCATCGATGGTGTTCGACCTGCACGTCCCGTTCCTCGAGTGAACACGCGAGTTGCTCGACCGACGCGTGCATCCGCATGCACGAGTTGCGCAAGTTCGTGCACACTCCCGAGCGAGCGGCGGCGCGGCGAAGTAGAAGAGCCTCGTGGAGCAGCGCATCGTCGAGTTCGTCGAGGTCCTTCGCCAGAACGGCCTCAAGGTCGCCATCAGTGAGGCGCAAGACGCGGTGCGCGCCGCGGCGGCCGTGGGCGTCGAGGAGAAGGAACTCACCCGCGCCACGTTGAAGGCCACGCTCTGCAAGCGCTCCCAGGACGTGGTCCTCTTCGACAAGGCCTTCGACTTCTTCTTCGCGGGCGCGGCGAAGACCCTCTCGGAGATCGAGAAATCGCTCGCCGATCGCATCGCCGAAGAGGGGCTCCTCGAGGGCGACGAGCTGAAGATGATCGTGTGGATGCTGGAGCGGATGGCAGGCCAGATGGCTCCGCTCACCGCGGCGGCGATGGGAGGCAATCGCGGCCAGCTCGCGCAGATCTTCCGCAACGCGTCGCTGCAGCTCGACTACTCGCGCATTCAGAACGCGCTGCAGACGGGCTTCTATTCGCGGCGGCTGCTGACGGCGGCGGGCGCGGAGAACATGCGCTCCGACATCGAGAGCATCGGGCGCGAGCTCGCAGCGCGCGGCATCTCCACGCGCGGAGTCGAGGTCGTCTCGCAGTACCTCTCGCGTCAGCTGCGCACGGTCGAAGAGGCGGCGCGCGCCGAGGTGCAACGTCAGTCGAATGCGCGCCTCAAGAAAGCGACCGCGGGAGTGACCGACAAGGCGCTCCACACGCTCAGCAAGCAGGAAGTCGACGTCGCGCAGCGCGCGGTGCGAAAGCTCGCCGAGAAACTGAAGGCGCGGCTCATTCGCCGTCAGCGCAGCAAGAAGAAGGGGCAGCTCAACCCCCGGCGCACGCTGCGAAAGAACCTCACCAGCGGAGGCGTGCCGATGGTGCCGCAGTTCCGCTCGCGTCGCCCGCAGCGGCCCGACGTGATCGTGCTGTGCGACGTCAGCGATTCGGTGCGCAACGCCTCGCGCCTGATGTTGCTCTTCACCTGGTCGCTGCAGTCGCTCTTCAACCGGGTGCGGAGCTTCATCTTCGTGTCGGAATTGGGAGAGGTGACGAAGTACTTCAAGGACGCCAAACCCGAAGACGCGTTGGAGAAGGCGATGAGCGGCGACGTGATCTCGCTCTCGTCGAACTCGAACTACGGCAACGCGCTGTCGAGCTTCGCGAAGAGCTACCTCGGCTCGGTATCGCGCAAGACGACGGTGTTCGTGATCGGTGACGGGCGGAACAACTTCAACGCTCCACAGGTCGCGGCGGTGGAAGACATCAAGCGCAAGGCGAAGCGGGTGATCTGGATCTGCACCGAGCCGCGCGCCAACTGGGGCTTCGGAGACAGCGAGATGACCAACTACTCACGCGCCGTCACGCAGGTGGTGACGGTGATGAGTCTGGGCGACCTCGAGAAGATCGCGCCGCAGCTCGTGCCGTCATGAGGGTGTTCGAAGCGCCGTACCTCGGCACCGATCACCTCGTGCAGTGGATCGCGATCGAGCAGGCAAGCGACGCTGCACAGTTGCTCAAGAACATCATCGACACCGGCTACTACGACTCGGGGTACTTCAAGACGCACAGCGGGTACGAGCCGGGGAAGATCGTCCCCAACTTCTGGTTCATCGCCGAGATCGCGCGCGCGTTGAAGCCCCGGTCGGCGTTTGAGGTGGGGTGCGGTCGCGGTGACGTGCTCAAGCTGCTTGCTCGCAGTGGAGTCCGCGTTGCTGGAGCGGACTTCAGCGCCGACGTCGTGTCCGAGGCGTGGCCCGACGTTCGGCAGCAGCTCGAACACGGAGAGCTCGCCGAGGTCTGCGAGCGACGTGCGAAGGCGGGGAAGCGCTGCGATCTGCTCCTGGGCTTCGACATCTGGGAACACCTGCTGCCTTCAGCCCTCGACCACGCGATCTCCGCGGCGGTTTCGACGCTGACCGACGATGGTCTCGCGTATTTCGTGGTGCCGGCGTTCGGCAACGACGACGTCTTCGGTGAGCCGTTCCCCCTCGAGCTCGAGCAGAACCGCGCTGCGTTCGAGGCGCGCGAGCTGTTTCCGTACTTGCGCGCCGAGCGGGTGGACCCTCCGATTCCAGTGTCGGGTCATCTGATCTGGGCGCACACCGAGTGGTGGGAGCGCGCGTTCGTGAAGCACGGTCTGGTTCGGGTTCGCGAATTGGAGCGCGAATTCCACCGGTTCTTCGATCCGATCATCCCCGCGTCGAATCGGTGCTTCTACGTGTTCCGCCGCGACACTGCGGTGGCCGAGGAGCGCGTGCGCGCGTTGCGGGGCACGTACACCGCCGCGCGCTTCGCTAAATGCCTCGCTGGATTTCTGCACGCGACGGCGGTGACGAAGGAGTTGCGTGGCGGCTTCATCAAGCCGCTCGTCGCGCAGTACACGCCCGACCGCGTGCGCGCGGCCTATCGAGCGCTGCGTGACACCCTCAGCTCGCCGGGAGCGCCGGCGTCTCGGTGATCATCGTCGCATTCGGCAGCAGTTCGCGCACGGCCGTCACCCACTCGGGGTGGTTCGGGTCGGGCCGCATCGCGATCTTCTCGAGATGACGGAACGCCTCCACGCGCTGCAGCAGCACCGGGTACCAGCCCGTCGCCGTCTCGCCCATCAGGTGGAGCGCACGCAGCTTCGGCAACAACGCGCTGTGCGAGATCAACTCGAGCTGCGAGGGCCACATCGCTCCCGCGATGGTCAGCGTCTGCAGCCTGGGACTGACCTCGCCCGACAACAGCTCTTCACCAAGCCGCGTCTGCGCAAAGGGCAGGGTGAGGTACAGCGCCTCGAGCGCCTCGAGCCGTGCGCCCGCCATGTCGAAGCTCCGCGCGCCGAGCTCGAAGCCGAGCATGCGAAGCGTCGAGTTCGTCGTGTCACGCCAGTCGAGCGAGGCGACGTCGAGATGCAGCCGCTCCAGCCGCGGAGTCGTCGCCAGCAGCTGCGCGACCGGCAGCGGCGCATCGACCGTCGAGGTCGAGCCCGTCAGCGTCAGCCGCTCGAGACAGCGCGCGGGCGTTCGCTTCAGCGTCGTCAGCACCGCCGACGGCACCTCGTTGACGCGCAGCTCTCGCAGCAACCTTCCGATGGGCAACGTCAGCAGCACCTCGAGCTCGGTGCGAAACCCAATCGTCGCTTTGACCACGAAGCCGCGCTCGAACATCGGCCCCCACAGGTGCAGCCTCGATTCCTCGCCGCCGAGCAATGCGCGCGCATGCGTCGCGACGTACTGATGCACCTGATCGAGATCGACATTCGGAGCGAGCCCCAGCTCGACCAATTCCCCGAGCGGGTCTCCGATTTCCAGGAGCGCGTCGCCGAGCACGTGCAATGCGCGATCATCATCTGGTCTCTCGAGGACTGCCTCCCACGCAGCCTCGAGCGGAGTCATGATTGCGGCGTGACCGCGGCCAGGCCGACCATCGAGTCGCGCCGCTGACCGCCCTTCAAGAAGTCCTGAATCGTGCGAGCGATCGCCGCTCCGAGGAGACCGATCAGCGGCAGGTGTTCTCCGCCTTCGCACGTCGCCTGTCCCGCGACGTCTTCCGCGTCGGGCGTGAAGCGCTCATCCCACCGCACGAGGCCGAACGTGCCATCGCCGCTCACCGCGCAATGCAGCAACGGAACGGCCGCTTTGCGCGCGTAGTCACTGAGCAGCTTGCGAGACGCCACATTGTCAAAGCAGTCAACAATGAGCGTGGCGCCTTTGTTCAGCTGTTCGACATTTTCACTCGTGACGCGAACGCCGAACGCCTCGGCCTTCACGCCATGAAAATTCAAGAACTGGAGCTTGAGTGCCTCGGCCTTGTTCTTCCCGACCGACTGCTTCACGTACGCCTGCGCGAGGAGGTTCTTCGACTCGACGCGATCGAAGTCGAGGAAGACGAGCGTCGCTTCGAGGTTGCGGCACAAGACCGCGGCCGTGGAACCGAGCGCTCCCACACCACAGAAGACGATGCGGTGAGGAGCGTCGGCCACGACTCAGACTCCCGCGCCGAACGGAACCTTCGGGCGCAGGTAGATGCGCTGCCCACCCTGCAGGCGGTCGACCACGAAGCCGTCGAACGCGTTGTCGGTGAGGTGCGGCAGAGCGAGGCCAGGGACGTTGCCCGCGCGCACGACCTCGACTGCGATGCGGCGGATGTCGGCGTCGGAGACGCGCGCGTCGAGCTCCAACGCGTAGTCAGCCGAGAGACCGTTGTAGGTGATGTTCAGGGTCGCCATGGTGCACCTCCGTTGAGGATGCGGGGACGCGGAGCCCCCACCGCCCTGACGGTCAGCCCAATCCGTCAGCGTTCTTCAAGTCCTTGAGCCGCAGCCCGTTCTTCTTCAGCAGGCGATAGAGCGACTGCATCGACAAGCCGGTGCGCTCTTCAGCCACCTTGATGTCGTAGCCGCACGACTTCATGACCTCGGCGAAGTAGTGCTTCTCGAAGTCGGCGAGGATTCGATCTTTCGCCTCGTGGTACGCGAGCTTGGTCGCGACCTCGAGCAGCGACGTGCGATCGGGTCGATCACTCGGCACCAGCAGCTCGAGCCAGCTCGAATTTCCCGTCGCCTGCATCAACGCGCCGCGCTCGAGCACGTTGCGCAGTTCGCGCACGTTGCCCGGCCAGTCGTAGCCCTCGAGCAGCGACAACATCTGCGGCGAGAGATCGATCGGCGTGGTGAGCCCCTTCACGAGGTGCTTCGCCAACATGGGGATGTCGATCTTCCGCGTGCGGAGCGGCGGCAGACGGACCCGCGCGACCGCGAGGCGGAAGAACAGTTCCTGACGGAAGCGCTGCTGTTGCACTTCTTCAGCGAGGTTGCGTGCGGTCGCCGCGATGATGCGCGCGTCGAGCTTCTTGCCGCCAGGGAGCTCTTTGCTCTCCAGAATGCGCAGCAGCTTCGGCTGCACCGCCGCGGGCAACTCGGCCACTTCGTCGAAGAAGATGATGCCGCCCTGCGAGGTCGGGAAGACGCCATCGGGGCCGAAGAGATCGCGATCGGCGCTGGCCTCGCTCAACATCGCGCAGTCGACGACGCGGAACGGACCGAAGCGGCGCACCGAGTAGGCGTGCACGGCGCGAGCGGCGAGTTCCTTGCCGGTGCCGGTCTCTCCTTCGATCAGCAGCGTGACGTCTTCGCGCGTGACGCGGCGGAGCTCGGCAAAAATGATGCGCATCGCCTCGGAGATGCCGACGAGATCTCCGAACTGTTCGCCACCGTCGAGCTCGACCTCGGTCTCGCGGCTCTTCTGCTTGATGGTGAGGCGCGTCTTGCCGAGATCGATCTTGTCGCCGGGCTCGACGAAGGCCTGCAGGGTGAGCCGCCCGCCGAGGAAGGTGCCGTTGCGCGACTGCAGATCACGCAGCACGAGGCCGCGTGGCGTGCGTTCGATCTCGAGGTGTTTGCGGCTGACGGTGTTGTCGGTGAGCACCAGATCGTTGCTCTCGTCGCTGCCGACGCGAATCAGGCCGGAGAGCGCTGAGATCGACTTGCCCTTGTCGGGGCCTCCGATGATTTCGACCGTCCACTCACGAATGGGGACCCGGGTGATGCTGTCTCCGGGGATCGTCACTGACTCCGTCGTCTCAACCATGTCGCTGGCGAGTCTAGCCACAGCGGAACCCATCGTCCGCTACTCTCCGCAGCCCATGGCCATCAATCCACTCGCTCAGAACGACATCATCGAGAACGCGAAGTCGGGTCGTTCTTCCTGCCGCGCCTGCCGCAAGAAGATCGACGCCGGCACACCGCGGTATGGCCTGGCGATCGAGAGCTACGACGAAGAGATCGCCCACATCTGGTTCCACCTCGAGTGTGGCGCGAAGGACTCGCGCGGTGGCCGCTTCCAGGTCGTGTTCGACAAGTACAAGGAACAGATCCCCGAGCTGGCGCAGATCTGGACGCCCAAGGCCGGCGGAGGCGGCGGCGGTGGCGGCGGGACCGCTGGAGGCACCTACCCGTACATCGAGAAGGCCTCGACGGGCCGCAGCAAGTGCATGACCTGTAACGAGGCCATCGTGAAGGACGATGAGCGCCTCGCGATCGAGCGCACGGTCGAGGTGAATGGCTTCAGCCGCACCGGGCCGGGCTACATGCACATCAAGTGTGCGAAGCCCGAAGACGTCGCGGCTGCGCGCGCGAAGCAGGGCGCCAAGCCAGTCGCCGCGGTGCAAGCGAAACCGGCGCCTGCTGCTCCGGAGAAGAAGGCGCCGCCACCTCCTCCGAAGGATCACGAGGTGGGCATCATTCAGAAACCCGATGACGCCGCGGGCTACCTCGTCTGGGGCGACGCGCTGCAGTCCGAGAATGATCCACTCGGTGCGCTGATCGCCGCGGCTTCGAGCGGCAAGCAGTCGATGTTCGATTCCACGCTCAAGAAGAGCCGCAAGGCCGTGCTCGGTGAGGCGATCTGCAAGGCGATCGACGAGCAGGAGCTCGAGCTCGAGTGGCGGTACGGCGTCGTCCACAAGCTGCGCGTCGAATGCGAGGAGGGCTATCGCGAGAACGACGCGGCCGAGCGACTCACGGCGCTGATGACCGACATCTTCGCACACCGCGCGTTCCGCTTCGTGCGGGAGATCGAGCTCGGCGTCGATCGCATGTGGTGGGGCAGCACCGACGATCTGCTGCGCATGAGTTGGGCGCTCGAGCCGATCGCGAAGGCGGCGCCGCCCGTGCTGCGCTCGCTCACGCTCGGGACCGAAGACACGCCGTGCCAGATGGGCGGAGTGCATCACGTGCTCGCCGCCTGTCCTCGGCTCGAGAAGCTCGTGATTCATGGCGATGCGGTGTCGTGGAGTTCGCTCCAGGGGCCGGTGCTCACCACGCTCGAGCACCATGGCGATCTCACCGTCGATTCGGTGAAGGCGTTCGCGCAGCTGCCGAGCCTCACGTCACTGACGCTGGATGTCGTGCGCTCACATGGAGAGCCGCGCCCGGTCGTCGCCGCGCTCGAGGCCGCGAAGAAGCTCGAGCAGTTCACGCTGAAGAACTACGTGCAGGCTGACGACTTCCTCGCGTTGTTCGCGAAGTCGCCGGTGCTGAAGACGCTGACGTCGCTCACGCTCGACTGCCGCAACATCGGGAGCGGCGCCGTCGCTGCGCTGACCGCGAACGCGAAGTCGTTCCCGAAGGGCGCGCAGGTGAGGGTGCTCAACAGCAAGGCCTCGCAGTCCACGCTCGATGAGCTCCAGGCCGCGCTGGGTGGCTCGGTGGCGAAGAAGCCTGCCGCGATGAAGAAGAAGAAGTGACTTCTCCCTCACCCTGACCCTCTCCCTTCCCGCTCAGGGAATCAGCGCGTCCTGCTCTTTGCCGGCGCGGCCGATCTTCACCTCGACCGGCACACCCTTGAGCCGCTTGCGCGCGAGAATCTCGGGGAGCGCAGGGCCACCGTCGATCGCGATGATCACATCGCCCGCTTGCACCGCGGCGTCTCCCGGAGCAGCCACCACGTAGAGCCCAGCCGCCGTTCGCGCGAGCCTGGTCAGCAGCTCTTCCGGCAGCCATGGGGTGAGGAAGCGCGCGCGCGCCTGAACCCAGATCTCGGCTTGCAACGCGTCCGTTTGTGCCGCCGCCGCATCGGGCTGCGCCGCCGTGATCGCCGGAGACAACGCCAACGTCAGCCGCGAATCACGCACCGTCGGCACATCGGCTTCCCACCGCCGCGCGATGCGAATCGCTTCACGCGTCATCTCTTCGAGCAAGTGCGTCAGCGGCGGAGCGGGATCGAACTCTTCCTCTCCCGTCGGCTTCGCGAAGGGGTCGATGGTCACCGTCGCGTTGAGCTCAGCGATCACTGCCCGGGAGGACGGATGCACCAGCTCGACCGTCGCGAGCCAGTTCATTTCCTGGGTGGCGACTCCGCCCTTCGCGAGGCCCTTGCTGTCTTCGCGTTCCTGCGTGGAGTTCGCGACGCGCCGCTCGACCACCGTGCGCACCAGCACCGCCTGCTCGACCGGAATCGCCGCGCGGGTGATCACCGGCAACGCCGTGTTGCCCAGCCAGCC
>JAEUJS010000720.1 GCA_016792935.1 Archangium sp.
CAGGTTGTCGATGCCGTCGGCGTCACCACCGAAGTGCCCGCCTTCGTCGAGCGACATCTCGGCCGCCGGCGCCTCTTCACGCTCGTCGTCGTCGTACGCCATGTCCTTCTTCATCGCGCCGCGCAGCCTCCCGAACGCGCCACCACTCTTCGGAGCGGCCTGCATCTGCGGGATCGCCTGGTACGACGCACGCCCACCACCACCCGGCGCGGCAGGAGCGGCCATTGCCCCAGCCGACTTGTCGGCTGATCTGATCGACGGCATCGGCGCCGATGCGGCAGCGACGGGCATCGGCGCATTGCGCGGCGGCGGCGGCGGTGCGGGAGGAGGCGCGAACGACCCCGTCGGGCGCTGCGCCTTCTGCGGCGGCGGCACGATGCCCGCGGCTCCCGCAGCGAAGCCGGTGATGGTCTTCAGATCGCCCGTGTAGCCGCCCACGCGCGTGGACGTTTCGGTCGTCGTCGCGGGAGCCCCGTTCAGGCCGCCCAGGCGATCGTTGATCGACGACTGATCGAAGGCCTCGAACAAACTCTCCAGCCCCGGAGGCGGCTCACGCCAACCCGAACGCGGCGGCGCTTCTTGCCGACGACCGATCTTGAGCGACTTGAGCTCCGGCATGTCCGCTCGGCGCGACGCCGAAGCGGTCGAGAGCGAGAGCGTGACCTGCGACCAGTCTTCGCCGGTGTTCTGCGCGATCGACGCGCGCATCTGCAGGGTGCCGTTCCCGAGGCCCTTGTCGAGCGTCAGGGCGTATGCGGGCGCCCAGCGCGCCCCGGGGACGCGGTATTCCAACTCGAGCCCCAGCGGCTCAGCAGGAGCCTCTGCGAGGGTCACCACGGCCACTCTCCACAAGCGCGAACGCTCGGTGCGCTTCGCGGCAGTCGCCTCGGCCAGACGGCGCAGGCGCAGCTGCTGATCTTCGCGCGCGTCCTGCAGCTCGCGATCGAGCTTGCGCCGGCGCTCGAGGCGCTTGCTCAACGAGGCTTCGGTGAATTCGCCGAGCGCCAACATTGACTCCACCGGAGCCGCGCGCGGCGGCTCTCCTCTCTTGTGCTCGAGGAACGAGGGCTTCAACGCCTGCAGCTCGGTGATCTCGTTGTTCAGCCGCTGGCGTTCGAGCTCCAGCTTCGCGACCAGCGCGGCCGCGGCTTCCAGCGCCTTCTGTTCTTGCGGCACGTCGGCCTCATCGACGAACTCGACGTCGAACTGCGCGCGCACATCGACGACCTTGCCGCTGCCGCTGATCACCTTCGCGCGGAACGAGCTCGGGTCGAGTGAGAGCGGAAGCCCACCCAGACGCACCTGCCGTTCCTTCGAGGGAGCCACCGTCGCCAGCCGCCGACACAGCGCGCCTTCGCGAAACACGGTGACGGCATCCAACTTCGAGCTCAACGCGGTCATGGTGCATTCCCCTCGGGGTTCTTTGAAGAAACGGCCTCGACGGTTGAACGCCGGAAGCCGGAAATCAGTGACAGACAATCAACTCAGCAGGGCGGAGCGCACTTCAGCGTCTGGTCGGCTTGCGGCACACATCGCCCCGACACGCACTCGCCGTTCTGCTCACACAACGCACCGGTGGGCTTCGACGCCGGCCGGCATTGGAACGTGACCTCGGTCTCACAGAAGCCCGTCGCACACGGGATCTGAACGACGCGATCCATGTCGAGGCGAACGGCGCAGCGCTCGCCCTGGCCAGCGGGTCCGGCGCACACGCCGACGTCTCCCGAGCCGGTGGGCTTGCAGTACACCTCGAAGCCCGCGCAGTTCTGCCGCGACGGCGTGCACGTCTCACCGCGCTCAGGCAGCACCCGGCACTTGTTCAACACCGAGTCACACGCGAGCCCGGGCGCGCACTGATCGCCGATGAACTGTGCATAGCGAGACGCGCGGCAGTTGAAGTCCGCGCCATCGGGAGGACGGCACAACCCCGGCATCAACGGCACCTGGTTGGGGAAGTTGGACCAGTCGAGATCGGCGCACACCAGCCCGGCCTTGCAGCTCCAGTGGTAGCGACACTGCTCGAAGTCACTGCGCGGGAGAATGCAGGTGCCTTCCGCTCCATCGACGAACGGCGCGACGTCGCACGCGAGGCCGGGCTCACACGGGCTCAAGCGGTCGTAGTCGAGCGTGCAGCGCTCTCCGATCTTCCGGCGCGGCCGGCAGGAACCCAGACAGATCAGATCCGGCTCACACTCGCTGCTCGCGGTGCACGTCTCATCCAACGTCGCCAGCGGCACGCAGGTGCCGGTCTGGCAGCGCAGGCCCGCGCCACACCCGATGCCGCACGGCTCGTCGATCTTGCTCAACGCGACGCACGTTCCGCCGCAGCTCTGCGACGAGCTCTTCACGCAGAACGTGCCGGCGATGCATTCCACGCGGTCGTCGCAGACCGAGCCGGTAGGCAGCTCTCCGTGGAGCAGGCCGGTGTTGAGCGAGCAATCAGCGAACGGCTGCGCGACGGCGAGCGGGTACTGCGACGGAAACGACGGAGGACACGCCGACGTCTTGAGCCGCTGCTCACACGCGCCGAGCTGGTGCTCGTCGATGGTGGCGCGCTTCATCGACAAGGTCGTCGAGAGCCGCTCGGTCTCCGCCAGACAGGCGGCCTGGTTCTGCGCGACACAGCTGGCCTGATCGCGGCGCGAGTAGGCGGGGTAGCAGCGCAGCGCGAGCTCACATTGCGCGGCGGCGAAGCGGTTGCAGAGCTCGACGGGGCCGATGCTCACGCCGGCATCCATCTCGACCCCGGCATCCATCGGCGGAGGCGGCGGCGGCGAGCACGCCATCATCATCAGAGCCACGATGGTCACTGCGAAGGCCCAGCGCATGCGCTGCACCTTATTACTGGTGTGTCCTCAGGCTCCGCGCTTTTTCACCAGGCCGGCCTTGTCGACGAAGTAGCCCTCGGGGAGCCGCTTCTCGACCTTCTCGCGGTAGCCCTGCACCTCGAAGCCCGCCTCGGCCAGCGTCTGCACGCACGCGGTCTGCACGCGCTTGGCGGTCTCTTCTTCGACCAGCAGCTTGAGCACCTCTTCGCGCGCGGGCGCGTACTTCACCGAGGCGACTGTCTTGAGCGCGGCCATCTTCACGTCGTCCGACATGTCGTGAATGAACGGCATCAGCGCGGGGCCGACGTCATCGCCCTGCTTTCCGTCGAGCGAGCGGATGAGCACTTCTTTCTTCTCGGGGTCGCGCGTGTAGTTCGCGCCGAGCCGCTTCAGCTCGCCGGTGACGACCATGATCACCTTCTCGGGCGGAAGGATGGTGTCGAGGATCCGCAGCGCCCAGCTCGACGCCGCGTCGCTCTTGATCAGAAAGTCCTGCACGTGGTGCACGGCGTCGGGGCCGAGATCGCAGATGGCTTCGAAGCAGTGCTGCTTTTCCTCGGCGTCGGTGGTCTGGGGATCGACGTTGAAGGTGAAGCGCTGCATGAGCACCGGCACCGCGTCGACGTGTTTGATCTCCGAGAGCTGGTGGAGCGCCTTCTGCCGCGTCGCGGGATCGCCGTACTTCTCCGTCGCCTTCTTCTTCAGCTTCTGCGCCTTCTCCGCGGGAGTTCCACCACCGAAGAGACTACCGAGCATGCCCATGATCGTCCCTGTAGTAAGTCCGCTGCGACGTTCACAGCGCCAACTTCGCGCGCACGTCACCGCCGTAGAGCTTCTCGATCGACGAGAGCGCTTTCTTGCCCGCGTCGTCGAGCTGCTCGGGGAGCTTCACCATCACCACCAGATAGAGATCGCCGGCCGGGCCACCGCGCAGCGCGGGAACGCCTTTGCCCTTGAGGCGAATCTTGGTGCCCGACTGCGTGCCGGGCT
The DNA here is from genome assembly GCA_016792935.1 of Archangium sp. Classification (GTDB taxonomy): domain Bacteria; phylum Myxococcota; class Myxococcia; order Myxococcales; family Myxococcaceae; genus Archangium_A. The sequence goes on from JAEUJS010000720.1 coordinate 3,819, forward strand.
TGAGCGTGACCGTGCCGCTGCCTCCGAAGATGGGCACCTTCACGTCAGCCCCATTCGCCGCCTCGGACAACGTCACCGGGAACTCGAGGTACAGGTCCTGCCCGTCTCTGCGCACGAGGTGATGTTCTGCGACGCGCACGTCGATGAAGAGATCGCCATCGGGGCCGCCGCGATCGCCGGGCTCACCTTGTCCCGTGAGTCGAATGCGCGAACCGGTCTCGACGCCCGCGGGGATCTTCACCGAGAGGCGCTTGCCATTGATCGAGATGGTGCGCTCTCCACCGAGCACCGCGTCGGCGAGCGACACCTCGAGCTCGGCGCTCAGGTCTCCACCCGCGCGGGGCATCGCTCCACCGCCTCTGCGCGGGCGACGGGCACCACCCATCTGCGCGCCGAACATCTGCGAGAGGATCTCTTCGAAGTCGACGTGCGAGCCGCCGTCAGCGCCCGGAAACCCGCCCGGAAAACCGGTGGGACCGCCGCTGCGGTACGCGCGGAACTGCTCGGCCTTCTTCTCGTCCCAGCCGAGCCTGGCGGCGTCGGCCCCGAACTCGTCGTACATCCGCCGCTTCTTCGCGTCGGACAGCACCTCGAAGGCCTCGTTCAGTTGCTTGAACTTCTCCTCGGCGGCCTTGTCGCCGGGGTTGTGATCAGGGTGGTACTGGCGCGCCAGTTTGCGGTAGGCCTTCTTGATCTCGTCGGCCGACGCGCCACGCTGCACACCCAGTCGTTGGTAGTAGTCCTGCACCATGTCCGAGCCAGAGCGTAACCAGCCGACGAGGTCGCGCCAGTCACGTCTGGTGTTCCTGATCTGCGGACTTACGGCGTTTTCTGCAATCGCTCAGGATCAGAAGCCGACTCGCAGGGCGTTCGATCGCGCCGTGGCGTCGATCAGCTCGACCTCCTCGTCCAGACGGGAAGCGTGTCAGACGGAACGCAAACGCAATCCCACCTTCGTGTGCGACGACACCGTGTTCGAGGGCATCGTGATCACCCTCTCGCAGCTGGAATTCGAAGCGCGCATCAGCCTCATCAACGGCATGACGGTGCGGAAGGGCATCGGCATGCGGGCGGCGTTTGCTCCGATCGACCAGGCGGTGCTGGAAGCGAGCTTGAGGGCGGCGATCGATCAGCGCCTGGCGTTGCTCGAGGCCAACGAGCTCAACGCGTACCCACTCGAGCCCGGAGAGTTGAACGCCGAGGTCGCGAACTTCCGCGAGCGCTTCGACGGAGAAGCCAGCTTCGCTCAGTTTCTCGAGAACCACGAAGCGTCGCTCGACGATCTCGCCGAGGTGTTGCGCCGATCGTTGCGTGCCCAGCGCGCGCTCGAAGGAAAGCTGCGGCTGCGCGCCCAGGTGGCAGAGAGCGAAGCGCGGCTGTGGCGCAACGAGCACCCGGAGATGAAGGACGTTCCGCTCGACAAGATCCGCACCATGCTGATGCAGCAGAAGTTCGGAGAGCTGGTGAAGAAGGAGCTCGCCGATCAGCGCAAGGTGGTCGACGTGCGGTTGCTGGGGCCGTTCTCTCCGAAGCAACAGGCGCCATGACCCAGCGAGTGAGCCCAGCTGAGGTGCAGCCGAAGTCACACGGTCCCAGACCGAGCGAGCGCATGTGATGAGACAGCTCGCGCCGACATTCCGCATTCGGAAGATGACCATCGGCGATTTGCCGGCGGTGATGGCGATCGAGCACCAGGCGTTCAGCAATCCGTGGACGACCGAGATGGTGAAGAAGGAACTCACGCAGGACTGGTCGACCGTTCTCCTCGGAGAGGCGATCACGCCGAGCGGCTGGGTGATTCGCGCGTTCGCGATCTTCTGGCTCGTCGCCGACGAAGTGCACGTGCTCAATGTGGCGACGGATGGTGCGGTGCGCCGTCAGGGCTTCGGCCGTCAGGTGATGGAAGCGGTGCTGGAGACGGGCAGGGCGCACAAGTGCCGCATCGCCACGCTCGAGGTGCGCCGGAGCAACGAGGCCGCCCAAAAGCTCTACGGATCGCTCGGTTTCAAGCCAGTTGGGATGCGGCCCGCCTACTACCAGGACGATCGCGAGGACGCGGTCATCATGATTCTCGACCTTTGAGGTCGCGACGTGTTGACACTGGGCGCCTGGAAATGTAAGCGGGCCGCCCTTTTCGTCTTTCATCACGTTTCGCCCAGCAGCTTTCGCTGCTGATTCAGGTTTTCAGGGATTTCATGCCGACCATCAATCAGCTCATCCGTCGGGGCCGCGAGTCGCTCCGCTTCAAGTCGAAGAGCCCCGCGCTCAAGGCCAACCCGCAGAAGCGCGGCGTCTGCACGCGCGTCTACACGACGACCCCCAAGAAGCCGAACTCGGCGCTCCGCAAGGTGGCGCGCGTTCGTCTCACCAACGGCATCGAAGTGACGTCGTACATCCCGGGCGTCGGCCACAACCTGCAGGAGCACTCGGTGGTGCTCATCCGCGGCGGCCGTGTGAAGGACCTTCCGGGCGTTCGCTACCACATCATTCGCGGCACGCTCGACTCGGTCGGCGTTCAGGGCCGCAAGCAGGGCCGCTCGAAGTACGGCGCCAAGCGTCCGCAATAATCCTTTTCGGAGAACTGACTCATGCCTCGTCGTCGCGTACCAAATCGCCGCAAGATCAACCCTGATCCGAAGTTCCAGGATCGCCTCGTCGCGAAGTTCATGAACGACCTCATGCGGAAGGGCAAGAAGTCCACCGCGGAGCAGGTCGTCTACGGCGCGTTCGCCCTCATCGAGGAGCGTGCGAAGGAAGAGCCCCTCAAGGTCTTCAAGCGCGCGCTCGACAACGTGAAGCCCGTGCTCGAGGTGAAGAGCCGCCGCGTTGGTGGTGCGACGTATCAGGTGCCCGTCGAGGTCCGTCAGGATCGTCGCGTGGCGCTCGGCATGCGCTGGATCATCTCGTACGGCAAGGGCCGCGGCGAGAAGACCATGGTCGAGAAGCTCGCTGGCGAGATCATGGACGCGGCGAACAACCGCGGCAACGCCGTGAAGAAGCGCGAAGACACGCACAAGATGGCGGAAGCCAACAAGGCGTTCGCGCACTACCGCTGGTGAGTTGACTCACTTGCTGGTTGGAGAACGGGGCCCGTCGAGGCCCCGTTTTCGTTGCGGGGGTCAGGGAGAGGGAGCGCATCCTCCTTCACTCACCGGCCGCGATGTAGCGATCGCCTGGATACCGCTCGTCCCACTGTTGCTCGAACGTCACGGCTTGCGGAAATGCCTCGCGAACGCGCTTCTCCATCTCGGGCGAGAGCCAGCTCTCCGACAGGTCGATCAGCTTCAGATGAGCGAAGCGATCTTTCGCCGCGATCATCGCCTCGGCGCCTTCCTGACCGAACGTGCCGCGCGAAAGATCGAGCTTCTCGAGCTGCTCGAGCACCCGAGATTCAGCGAGCATCGGCACCAATCCATCCGCCAACTCCGAGTTCGCGAACGCGAGGTGCTTCACGCTCGGTGGGATTCCTTTCCCTTCGAGGAGAGGAGCGAAGTCTTCGAGCGCACAGTCGCTGCCGTACCGATCTGATCCGATCTGCAGATCGAGCCTCTCCAGCTTCGGCCAGTGCGCGCGGGCGATCGACGCCAGCTCTGGCTTCTGCAGTCCGCCGGTCAGCGTGGTGAAGCTCCGCAGCTCTGGAAGTACGAGCTCACCCAGCTGCATCGTTCCCGAGCGCAGTGTGACCTCGCGCAGGTTGGGCAGCGCCTTCCACATCACGCCCGCGTCGCCGAGGTTGGACCAGTTGAGCTCGGTCTCCTCGCGCTGAAAGTCGCCGATGAAGAGTGAGCGCAGCAGCGGGCGAGGGCGCTCACCGATCACCAACATCTCCGCGCCGTAGTCGTTGGACTCGAAGGTCGAGATGCCGAGCGTCAGTTCGCGAAGGAAGCGACCCGCGAGCGATCCGTCCAGGAGCATGTGCAGCACTTCGCTCACCGTGACGTCTTCGAGCTTCCCGTCGTGATTCGGCGAGCGATCGAAGTTCGACGCCACGGTGACCTTCTCGAGAAAGCCGAGCCTCCACGCCCGGTGCGTCAGCATGTCGCCCAGCGGCCCGAGCCCTGGCCCGAGCAGCTCGAGGTCTGGTCGATCGTCGATCGTCGCGCCGCTCGCGTGTTCGGTGATGAGCGCTCCGCGGGCGTGACCTTCTTGCGTGAGCCAATCGGCGAAGACGAGGACCGGAGCGCGATCTTCCGGACTCGCGACGATCGCGGCCTCGAGCTCGGGGTTGGTGATCTTCTTCTCGTTGTCGCGCAGTTCGCGCAGCGCGCTGATCACCAGGCGCTCGACGCGATCGCCCGCGAGATGCGCGGTCAGTCCATTGAACTCGAGCTCGACCCGGTCGTCGTTGCGTCGCGTCTCGATCGCCTCTCCCTGCACATCGAGCACCTCGTCTTCGCTCAGGTCGAACGTCAGATCGGAGACCTGCGCGGGAGGTCTGAGCTCGATCCATTCGGCTTTCTTCGTCTCGAGCGAGAACGCGACGCGCAGCCCTTGCGATTCCCAGGTCGAGATGGAGTGCTCCTCATCGTCGGTCGTGTTCGACGGCTGACCGAACGCCTTCACGAGTTCCCGTCGCGTCGTTCCCAGCTTCGCTTCACCCCAACCAACACCGGGCTCGAGTCTCATTTCGTCTCCATGATGAACGTTCGTACCGCGTCGCGGTTCTTCGCGAAGTCGGAGAGCGAGAGCCGCACGCTCCGCATGCTGCTGCCGACCTGGAGCACGCTCGGCTTCGTGAAGGCGATCAATTCGTCGAACGCGGCGCAGAACCGTTCGCGATCGGTGAGAGGCAGATCTCCCGTCGTGTAGCTTTCCTTGTCGCGCAGTAGCGCGAAGCTCGTCGGGCCTTGCCGCTGCTTGAGGCGCAATTCGGTCTTCGCGTTCTTGCTGGCTCGACCCACGAGTCGCGCGACTGGATCGTCGCCGAGCTCGAAGAAGCCGGTGCCATAGCCAACCGAGAAGCCATCGAACTTCGCGCCGAACCCCTCGGTGAGGATCTTCCACACGCCGGGGATCTTCCTGGGATCTCCGAGCGCGACACCGCGCAGCACGATCGTGAGGTGCGGGTCGAACGTTGGCTTCTCCTTCGCGACGAACGGAGACTTCAGCTGTGGAAAGCGTTGCATCGACGTCGCGACGCTCGCCTGATCGGCCGCGTCGGTGAGCGGGAAGGGCTCCGCGAAGGTCATCGATTCCAACGTCGGAGGCAGCGTCTGCAGCACGAAGACGAGCGGACGCCCGACGCGCGGAACCTCGAGGTGGCTGAAGCCGTGGTTCCCGCGCGTGAAGCGCAACGTGCACGCGGAGTCGAAGGTGAACTCCAGCGAACGAACGCCCTCGATGCGTGCACACGCCGCGAGCAGGTCGGAGAAGTTGGTCGACGGCGATTCCCACGGGAAGCGCAAGGTCTCGAGCTCGTGGATCGCAGGCGCGACGGACGAGAGGGTCGAGGCGGTGATCGACAGCATCCGCAGCTTCGGCAACGTGCGCAGCGCCTTCGCCTCGAGTGGTTCGCCGGCGCCGATCGCGCTGACGCGGACCGCCTCGAGCCCGCGGTGACCGATGACTGCGAGTTCGCGCAGCTGCGGCACGGAGACCGGGCCGAGCTCGGCGATCAGCGGCAGGTTTCGGTGCGTCGCGATCTCCGCGATCGACGTGCGGCCGAAGGAGAAGATCTCGAGGCGTCGAAACGTGCTCCACAGCGGCGACTCGAGCGCCGTGCGAAAATCGGCGTGTGAGCCGGAGCCGCTGACCTTGCCGGCGCACGGAAACCCGAGCTCGAACTCCGGTGGCTCCTCGAACCAATCGCGCAGGGGCCCGAGCCATTGCTTCCAGTGCTTCTTGAGGAGCGCGTTGCGTCTTCCCTCGGTCTTCGGATCGTTCGCGAGTTGGAGCGCGATCAGCTCGCCGCGGGGATCTCCGGTTTCGACGAGCCAGTCACCGTAGACCTGCCGCGCCGCGAGGTTCCCGGGATCCGCGAACACTGCGTCGAGCAGCGCGGCGCCAGACTGCTGGCGCGACTTCTCGGTGGAGACCGCTCCGGCGAACTGCGCTT
>JAEUJS010000735.1 GCA_016792935.1 Archangium sp.
CCCTCGGCGGCTTCGGCTACGCGTGCGCGAACGACATCTCGACCGCCGACCCGAACAGCTGGGGCTTCGGCGCGTACATTCGGCCGGGCCTCGAGGGCGTCGACCTGCGGCAGTTTCGCAACCCGCTGCCGATGCCGTGAGCGAGTGACGCGAGAGGTCAAGCCGAGTCTTTGAGGCGCCATCACCCTCGGCGAGAGCAGCCGCGCGGCCTGATCGGTCAGCGCTTAGGCGGCGTCCCGGCTGCTCGCGCCGCGCCGTTTACGAGACGAAAGAGCTGGACCTGGATATATTCTTTATCTGAATATTGCGCCAGACGGAAAGCGGTTCATGCTCCAGCCCCGTCTCGAAGACGGGCCTTACACTCCTCGCTCAAACGAGCTGAAGGAGTCCGTCTTGGCGAAGAAGAGAGGAGTGGCGACCGAAGCCGGTCAGGAGAAGCTCGGCGAGCGCCTGGCGCAGCTGCGCAAGGAGCGCGGCCTCACCCAGGTCGAGCTTGCCGAGGCCCTCGGCGTCGCTCAGTCCATCGTCTCGAAGTACGAGTCGGGCGAGCTGCGCCTTCACGGCGAGCTCATCATCCAGCTCGCCGAGCTGCTCGACGTCACTGCCGACGAGTTGCTCGGCCTGGTCGACCGGCCGCGCGCCGGCCCCACCAAGGACAAGCGCCTCGCGCGGCGCCTTCAGGACTTCGACAAGCTCCCCAAGCGTGACCGCGACGCGCTCACCCGCACCGTCGACGCGTTCCTCACTGCGCGTACCGGTCGCGCCACGGCTTGATCGCCTGCTGTTTGGCTACTTCCCGTGTACGTCGATCTCGAACTCGAGATGCTCGTCACGCGTGCGGTCGACGCGGCGGAGATCGACTACGAAGTTCGAGACTTCCTTCGCGGCGAAGTCGACCTGGGGACTCTCTGCTTCGATAAGCTCGACTCGTACGGTTCCTCGTTCAGCAGATCGCTCGAGGACCCGTCCCAGCCCGCGCGGCGTCGACGCTACGGTTGCGAGCGAACGGGCGAAGTCAGCAACCTCGTCGTGACGCTTCGCTCGACCCGTAACAAGAAGCCCCTTCGGCCTCTCTTTGAAAGAGGTCGCGACGACACCCTTCGGAGCGACTCGTAGAACGGCTGCTCTGACGGCCGCTGCGCCTGCGTCTTGTTGTCCTCTTGCCGGCGGCGCAGCAGCGAGGACGACCACAGCGCCCGCGGCAATCAGAAGGGGACGGCGTGAGAACGGGCTCATCACTTCTTACCTCCGCAGGCATCGCTCCAGTCTTCGAGCACCCCGGGGTTCTCCTTCTGGCACTTCGAGTTGCACTGCTTGATGCCCTTCGACCTGGCGGCGTCGCAGTCGGCCTTCGTCCTCGGCTTCTTGTTGCCCTTGTCGCCACCGCTCACGTCGCCGAGACAGTATTGGTAGGCCTCGTCGATCGGCAGCCCGCACTTGATCTCGCAGTTGATCAGGGCAACGTCCTTGGGACCCCGGCCGTCCGGGTGGATGTAGTGCAGTGGGTTGTTGAAGGCGTACGCGTAGGCCGGCGGAACTCGACCCTCCGTCGCGTGCTTGAGAATGAAGTTCGGTCCACCCATCAGACCGTGCTTCCGCATCAGGTCGCGGTCGATCTCGCCATTCAGCTCGTTGATACCCGTGGGCGCGGAAACAACCGCGAGCATCGGCTCGATCGCCGTGTACCCGCCTGGCACAGGGTCGTAATACCTGTTCCAGTTTTCGTGGAGGTGAGTCTCCTCATCGAAGTACTGGCCCAAACCGGTTCGGCGTCAAGGGCGGCACCAAGAACTAGCCCGATGCATCTGGGTTCCTCGGCGTGCCGTCGACGTGTGATTCGGCAGTTGACGTACTCTGGTTGGCTCGCACGCCAACATTTGCGAGCGCCCCGAGTAGATTGACCCCGGCCGCGGTTACCAATGCGATGCCAAGACCACGCCGGAGATCATCATTCTCACCGCTGAAGGGATTGAACCTCTGAAAAACGAAGTAGACGGCGACAGCCATGATTGCGGCGCCCAAGAGGCTCTTGGCGAATGCTCGCAGCCAAGACGCAAGGCCCGGCTCTATCCCGGCTTGCCCAGGAATGCCTCCAGAGGTGGCGACCCAAGCCCCGCCTAGCGCCAGACCGGCAACGACCGCGATTGGTTCCACCCAGGCCGTCGTGAACATGCCGACAGCTGCGACGCTCAATGCGAGTCCAACGACGCCAGACATCGTGCGCGACCGATCAGAATGGGCCATGACCATCGCACGCCTGCCCTTTCTGGCGTGCCTTTTCCTGATGCTCGCAGTGACCCGTGCATAACCCGTACATGGCTGCGCATGGCATTCCGCGGAGAGCCAGGCACAGCGCCAAGCCCGGGCCGCTAGCTGCTGCTGGAGTACACATGGCGGCCGCACCAGCGGCGCAGATGAGTCCCGCCATCGTGCACGCCGCAACGCAGTTCTGCTGCTTCTCGGACATGTTGCCGTCGGGATCCGTGAAGGCGAGCGGATTGTTGCGTGCATAGGAGTACGGGCTCGTCGACATGAGGCTGAGCCAGTCTTCGCGGGGCACATTGCTCAGTGCTTGGCGACCCTCTGGCGATCGCTGGAGCAACATCTCGAGGTCTCGCATGAGCTTCCCGCGATCTTGCGGCGACAGTCCCCCATAAGACGCAAGGACTGTTTGTGCCCACACTGTGGGCAGCTGAGCACGCCAGCTCAATGGGTCGACGCTCGTGTACACGCCGGGCACCGGGTCGTAGTAGCGGTTCCAGTTTTCGTGGAGGTGGGTTTCCTCATCGAAGTACTGGCCAGGAAACCGCAGCGGCGGGAAGTACATGACGGCACCAGCGTCGGCCTGGTACCGCTGGTACTCGTAGTCGCGCATCGTGTAGCCGGCGTATGGCGTGCTCGGCGCAGGGCACGTCGTGCAGTGCGTGCCGTTGACACAGTTTTCCGTGTGCCAGTTGACGTTCGCCACACCGTAGCCGCTGACGTTCTGCACGACGGGGCACCAGTTGCTCCACACCTCACCCAGGTAGCCGCTCATGTTCTGACAGGAGGTGCCGGTGGTGTTGTCGGTAATTTGAATGCCGTCGAGGAAGCCGCCGGCGCACGTCTGCTCCGACTGGAAGCGCGTGAAGTGCGCGCGCATCGCCGTCATCATGCTGTGGCCTCGCTGACCCACGGTGAAGGCAGTGTTGCCCGTCCCCGACGCGTACGTCCAGCCGGCGGTGCCGCGCCACTGCTCGACGCGGTTGAGCGCACCAAAGGGCTCATACTCGCCGACGCCGGTAATTCGGCGACTGCGGTTGAGCGTCAGCACCGGCTTCCCGATGTGGTCCGTCGTGATGAAGTACGTGTCGCACAGCGCGTTCTGCCCATTTCGCTGGCACGTCCCCGTCCAGTCGGCCTGGCGCGTGAGGCCGGCGCCGTCGAGGCGCGCGCGCGTCACCACCACCGGCCGGCCGTCGAGCCAGATGTACTCGTCGATGGGCGAGTACGTCGGCGAGACGAGCTTCTCGACGCCCATGTCCTCGAGCAGCTGGTGGCCCGTGTCGTAGAAAAACCAGTCGGCGACGTCAGTCGGGTGCTGCTTGCGAATGCGGCGGTTGAAGGCGTCGTAGTGGTAGGCCCACGAGATGCTCGCCGCAGAGCCGGCGACTTCCTGTACCGAGCGGTAGAGGCCATTCGCGCGCGCACTGAAGGTGAGCGTGTTGCCAGGGCTGCCCGCAGATTGGTTCGGCGTCGTCATCGTCGTGCGCACGCCATTCACGTCGTAGCCGAAGTTCCGCGCGAGGCCGCCGTCGGCTTCTTGAATGAGCCGGTCCGGCAAGTGCGCCGAGGCCGAATAGATGAGGTTGTAGTTGCTGCTGGCTCCGTCGACGACGATGTTGGTCTTGTTGCCGCGCCTGTCGTACGTGAAGGTTTGGTTCGCCTGCCAGCCGCCCGTCGTCGCCTGACTCGGCACCTGCACCTGCTTCAGGCGCAGCGTGCCGTCGTAGGTGGCCACCTCGGAGATGGGCAAGTCGTCATCGAGGTAGCAAGTGTCCATCCGCGCCACCTGGTCCGCGCTCCACGTGTAGAGCCGCTTGAAGATTTCCCCGTTGCCGCTGCCGAGGCTCGACGTCGAACCAAAGGAGACCCGCAGGCTGCGCAGTCGCCCCGTCTTGTCGTAGCCGGAGGTAACGGAAGGCGCGGTGTCACTGCACGCCGTCACGCCGCCGCCACCGGGCGCTTGAGCCGCGTTGCCGCCAAGCATGTACTCGACGCGCGACGTGTTGCTCGTCGCGGTGTGCTCGGCGACGTAGCTGCGCAGGCCACCGTACGGCTCCCAAGCCACGCTGGTGATGATGGCGGTGCCGGGCGCGCTGCTCCACGACGTCGTGTACGTCGTCATCGAGACGCTCACGACGCGGTCGATGAGCGCGCCGGTGCCGTAGGCATAGGTGACGGTGCGGCCGTGCGGATAGACGATGCTCTTCAGGTTGCCGTTCGCCGAGTACGTGTAGGTGGTATTCACCTGCGGGCTCGGGCACGCGCCGGCGCCGGCCACCACGCGCACCTCGCGCAGCACGTGGCCCTCAGAGTCGTACGAGTAGTACGTCGTCCAATACGCGTCCGAGCGGCTGTGCAGCCGGCCCTTGGTGTTGGTGAGCGCGGGGCACCCCGAAGGCACCGTCGTCGCGTCGTAGGTCAGCGTGAAAGACTCGAGCAGCGCCTGGGCCACCGTGAGCAGCCGGCCGAGCTTGTCGTAGGTGTACGTGATGGTGTCGCCCGACGGCTTGATCTCAGACGTCACGTTGCCCATCGCGTCGTAGACGTAGCGCGCGGTGCCGACGGCTCCAGAGCCGTTGTCGGTGTTCGCGAGCTTCACCTCGACGACGTTGCCGAAGTCATCGGTGACGTAGTCGTTCGGCGCGGCAGAGCACGTCGACAGGCCGCCGTCATAGTTGCACGCGGTGCCCGCATCCGTCGCGCAGCCCATCGAGACGCGCTTCACGTTGCCTTGATGGTCATGGTCAAAGCAGGTGCGAATGCCCGTCGCGGTGCTGCCCTGCGGGTACGCGTCGAGCTCGGTGAGTCGATTCACACGGTCGTACCTCAGCCACGCGCACAGGTACGACGGAGCGCCGCTGGTTCTGCAGAAGGCCGGCGCGCCGTTGTAGCCGAAGCCGATTTCCGAGAGGTTGTCGGCCCCGTCGAACATCTTCGTCGAGGTGAAAGAGCCAGCACCGTCGCCGACTTTGTGCCACGTCGGGTGCTGCTCCGAGTCTTCGTCGAAGGCCTCTTCGGAGCGCAGCTCTTCGCCGCCGTTGTTCGTGTAGCGCCGCACATAGCGCAGCACCTGCGTGCCAGCCCAGTACTCGTAGCGCACGCGCTCGCTCCACGCGGAGGCCGCCGAGTTGTACTTCGTGCGCGACTGGATGAATTTCGTCCACGCGCCATCGCAGTTGGCGCCGAGCCGGTAGCAGAAGAGCTCTTTGTTGCCTTCGGGGTACTGCACGGCCGTGAGCTCGTTGTTCTCCCAGGTATTCGTCCACGTGCTCGAGCCGATGACGCGGGTGAGCACCTGGCGGTCGTTGTTGTAGGTGAAGGTTGTCACCACCGAGTTCGGGTCCGTGACCGTCCCCGGGTCTCCCGCCGCGGTGTAGTTGTCGTACGTCGTGCGGAGCGCCGTCGAGCCGCAGCCGTTCGGGAATTGGTCGACGTACTGGAGTCGGCCTGCGTTGGTCGTCGTGAGCGCGTCGGAGTAGTAGTAAAACTCCGTCGTCGGCGCGGCGGCACCGCAGCTCGTCGCGCTCGTCGAGCCGACTTCACAAGGCCCCTCGATGGCCAGCACGCGGCCGAGCGGGTCCGGCGTCGTCGAGCCGCAGAAGCGCGCCGTCTTGTAGAAGGTCGCGAGGTACTTCGACTGCACCGAGCCCGCGGAGTCTTTCGTGTAGCCGAAGCGGAAGGTCGCCTCGAGATGGTTGGTGCCCGTCGTGTACTTGAAGAGCGTGTACGCGTTCGAGCCCGCTTGAATCACCGACGGCGTGTC
>JAEUJS010000024.1 GCA_016792935.1 Archangium sp.
CAGTGCACGCGTTCGGCCGCCATCGCGCAGATCGCGTCATCGACCCGCACGCGCACGGCGCCGCAGACGAGCTCCATCACGCCCCCCCAACATGCGTGTTGTCCCGCCCCGTCCGAACCGGGCCGCCACGACACACTTTCACCGATGTGGCGACGAGCCGAAGCCTGTTGTCCTGATGGTCGCGGGCGGCACCGCCAGGACACACTTCGCCGGCTGTGCTCGAACCGAAGCGAGCGCGCCCTGCGTGACCGAGCGCACGAAGTCGAGGGGCTCGCGGCGACGAGCGTCGCGCCGACTTCCGACACGACGCTTCGGGCCTGCTGCGCCAGGGCTCCGACCAATTGGCTCGAGCGACCACCGAGCCGAGTGACGCCGAGCCGAGTGACGCCGAGCCGAGTGACGCCGAGCCGCGCGACGCCGAGCCGAGCCCAGGGCGCACCGAACACGGCGCGGCGGGCGCTCCCTCACCTCGACCCTCTCCGCGAGGGAGAGGGAAGCGGTGCGCGCGCAACATCAGCTCGCCTTCGACTTCTTTGCGCCATCGTCGATCTTCGCGATCTTCCCCTTCTCCGGCAGCGCATTCTCCGCACCGAGCACCACGACCTGCGGCTCGTGCTTGAGCGCAGCCTTCTCCTTCATCCACCCGAAGCTCGAGAGCGCGACGCTGTCTCCGGGCTTGAGCAGGTACGACGACGCGCCCGTCACCGCGAGCTCGCCGACGGTCTTCGACGCGCGAACACGGCACGCGAACCGCGTTCCATTACTCGTGACGTGCACATCGACCTTCTCGTTCTCGACCATCCCCGCGGCCTCGAGGATACGCGCGTCGAGCGACAACCCATCGGTGTCGTCGAAGTCGAGCCGCGTGACGACGAGCCCGCGCACCTCACACAGCAGCATGAGTCGAGTGGCCTTCATGCGAGCAGCCTACAGGGGCAGCGCCATCTGCACCTGCTCGTGCACCGCACGCGCGAAGATTTTCCGGCGCCGCAGCGCATCGGCGAGCTCGTCAGCGAAGCCATGAATCGTGATGACCTCGCGCGCCTTCGATTTCTCGGCGAGCGTCAGCAGCGACGGAAAGTCAGCATGGTCGGACACCGGGAACGCGATGTCGGCGCCCGAGCGCCGCGCGCCCCACGGCTCGACCGCCCACCCGGTGAGCACCGCGAGCGAACGCGGCCCCGTGCCAGTCAGGGAGTCGCCGCGCCGAAACGGAGGAAAGAGCCCGACCTCGTCTCCCTCGAACTGCCCATCGAAGCAACGCGCGCCGACGGGCATGCCGAGCCTCTCGTACACGGCGCCGACCGCATGAATCGTCGGGTGCGCGCAGATGCGAAAGCCACGCACCGCGAGCTGCCGAATCGTCTCCTGGGATTTGCCCAGTGAGTACGCCAGCAAGATGGGCCGCACGCCTTTGTCGAGCTGCTTGCGGCACCATGCGGCGACGTCGTCATACACCTGCGCGCGCGGAGGAAACCGGTACCGCGGGTGCCCGAAGGTCGACTCGATGACGAGCGTCTCGCACTCGAGGATCTGCGCGGGCTCCGAGGTGAGCGCGGGCTCGAGCGAGATGTCCCCGGTGTAGACGACGCGGTGACCGTCGTGACGCGTGACGCGAATCTGCGCCGAGCCGAAGACGTGGCCGGCGGAAAAGCACTCCAGCTGCAAAGCCCCCTGGGGCGACGCCGATGGGTGGGGAACCGCGCCCTCCAGGTGCATCGTCTCGCCGTACTTGAGCGGCGTGGTGTGCTCGAGCGGGCCGAGGCGGTGTTCCATGAGGGCCAGCGTCTCGGGCGTGGCGATGACGTGTTCGTGCCGCGCGATGTGATCGGAATGCGCGTGCGAGACGAACGCGACGGGTGACTTGGTGCGTGCGTCGAACCAGAGCGGAGTGCCCTGAAGAACGAGACCTCCGCGGCGCAGCTCGACGGGCATGAGCCAGTCTCAATAGCCGAGAGTCGAAATTGGAGCATCCACGCTCGTCCGCGCGCGGAATCACTGACGAATTCGAGAAGAGAAAAACGGCGAACACTTAGGCGCGGCGCGCCTCGTGCTCTTCAAGCCTCACGTCGGGCGAGGAGGCGGGGCGCGGCAGGAAGGCGGGCCTGATGGTCGTAGGCGCGCGGGAGCTGGGTGGGGCCCCAGCTCCTGCGCGTCTCCCCGCTCAGCAGTTCTCGCAACCCTGTTCGGTGTCGGCGCAGCACGGGCCGGTGCCGAACAACGCATCGCAGTCGACGCGACCCGTGCACGCGAGCAACACCGGCGGTGCGGCAACTGGAGCCGTCCGCACCACGGGCTTCAAGTACGACCGCTTTTGTCGCTTCTCGCTCATCTCGCTCATCGCCAGATCCGAACCTCTCCAACCACGGAGTCGCTGAGTACCACATCGGCTTCGACGCCTCCCGCCACGTTGACGAGCAACGTCGAGGCTCCGATGCGGCTGTTGATGTTGCCGGTGATTGACTGACCGTTGAAGCGGCTCACCCAGAACCACGGCGCGCCATCGAGCGTGCCGCTCTCGAACGTGCCGCTGTGCTGGTAGACGAGGAACGCGTTGTTGCCCGTCGAGAGCGCCGTCGCGGTCAGGAGGTCCTGATTGGCGTCACTGTCGATCGCTCCAGCGGCGAGCGCTGAACCGAACGTGAGCGGGCCAACCAACGTGGTGGTGACAGGCGGGTTGGCAGGAGTCGACGCCAGCGCCGACCACATCAACACCTGACCACCACCAGCGGCACCGGGGTAGGAGCTGACGAGGTCAGAGGCCGACGAGCCGAAGAAGTTCGCGTTGGCGAGCGTGGTGTTTCCCAGGCCCGAGGTGGTGTTGTTGTCGGTGCCGACGGCGGTGCTCAACTCGAGCACGTAGCCCGTCGTCGCATCGAGCGGAGCCGCGCCCGACGACGCCTTGATCGCGACCGAGCCGAAGAGACGGTAGCGGTTGATGGTCGAGCGCGAGGTCGGAATCGCCAGGTCGGGGAACGTGTCGCCGTCGAGGTCGTTCACCGCCACGATTCCGCGGCGGAACTGGCCGAACGCGTTGGTGGCCGTGGGGATCATCGCCGGGCTCGGCCCATCGATGACGTAGTCGGCGGTCGCTGCGCTCACCGGGATGTACGGCACGTTCGGAACCACCGTGGTGTCCGTCGCCGTGCGAATCGTGAGCCAGTCGGCCCGATCGCGGCCACGGTAGATCAAGATGCGCCCGCGGTTGGTCGCCTGACCCGGAACCGCGAACACGATCTCGGCACGGCCGTCGCCGGTGATGTCGGGGATGATCGCTCCGCCGACCACCAGCGCGGTGCCGATGCGGTTATTGGTGTCGAGGCCACGGAACTCGATGGCGTCGGTGTTCGAGAGCGTCGCGGCCGTCGTGCCAAAGAAGAGCACCGCGCGACCGAAGACCGGCGCCGCGTTGCCGAGGCTCGACACGAGCAGGTCAGCACGCGTCTCGGCCGCCACCGCACCCACGTTGCCGACGGCGAGATCGTGACCGAACTGCGTACCGACCGCGGTCGAAGGAGTCAGCGTCTGGCAACCCGTGCCGCAGTTCGCCTGCGACGCACCGAGGATGCTCGAGTCGTAGACGTAGACCGCGCCACCGCCCGCGACACCCGTCGCCGCGACGATGAGCTCGTTCGCCGTGTCGTTGCCGACGATGGGCGCCGACACCACGCTGCTGCCGAACGACGTGCTGGCGACTGGTGCCGTGAGGGTCGTCGTCGTCCACGGGTTGGCGAGCCCAGTCGGCGCCGCGAAGGTCGAGTAATTGCCGACCTCGTCACGCGCGCGCACGCCGATGAAGTACGTGTTGATGGGGGGCAGCGTGAGCATCTTGTTGATGGGGTTCATCGACCACGCGGTGATGCCGTCTTGCGCCGAGGCCGAGCCGAAGAAGTCAGCCGCCGTGCCCATCGAGTTGCCCGCCGAGACCGACGAGGTGGTCCAGCGCACGTCGTAGCCAGCGAGCTGACCGACCGGTCCACCCGTCAGTCCACCGCTCGCCGAGTCCGTGCCGTCGTCGTACACCGGCATCCACGAGAGATCGGCCGTCGCGTTTCGCGGAGACGACAACATCTGCGTCA
>JAEUJS010000027.1 GCA_016792935.1 Archangium sp.
GGCTGGCTCCGGAGCGGGCGGGCGTGGTGCTGCCTCCTTTGCTCGAGCACCGCGACATTGGCCTGCGAACTGCCGCGGTCGGTGGCCTGCTGTCGATTCCCTACCCAGCGACGTCGCCCCAGGGGGCTCTGTTCGATGAACATCCGGCGGCGCGCAAGGTGCTGATGGAGTTGCTCGCACGCGGCGTGGATGCGCCTCCTGCGGAGCGACGCGAAGTCGCGCGGCTGCTCGGGCGCATCGCTCCCGCGCGCAAGCCGAAGAACGAAGGACAGGCGTTCCTGTCGACAGATTCGGGTCGGCACGTCGCGCTGAATCACACGCCGACGTCTCCGCTGCGAGAGAGCGCGTCGAAGGCGCTGGTAGCGTTTCTCGACGACTCGGAAGTCAGCGTGCGCCGCGTGGCCATCGAAGCGACGGGTGAGGGTGGCTACGTCGAGCTGGCCCAACGGCTGCTCCGCTTCCTGTCGTGGCGCGATGATCGACGCACCGCGCGACAGGCCCTCGCGAAGTTGGGAGACGCCGTCGTTCCGCTGCTTGCCAGCACGCTCGATGATCGTTCGCGCGCTCGCTCGCTGAGGATGCAACTCCCGCGCGTGCTGCGTTTGATCTCGACGCAGGCGGCCTACGACGCGCTGCTGTTCTCGAACGCGCAGGATGATCCCGCGCTGCACTATCGGGTCGGCATCGCCCTGGCGCAGCTGCACGACGAACACCCGGAGCTGAAGCTCGAACTCTCTCAACAGCGCGCGGCGTTGACCCGTCGGCGCGATCACGTCGCGACGTTGATCGAGCCGTACCGCGATGCCCGCGCGGCGCTGGGAGACGATTCGCTGCTCACCCGCGTCCTCGGCGATCGCCTCGACCAGTCGATGGAGCTGAGCTTCTGGTTGCTCGGTCTCCAACACGACGCGCGGGCGTTGCGGCGCGCGCACACGTTGTTGCTGGGAACGGATCAGCGGCGGCGCGCGTGGGCGTTGGAGCTCGTCGACAACCTCCTCAGCCCGGAAGAGCGTGAGTTCATCGCGCTGCATCTCGATTCACATCACCGCGCGCTGCCGTTCGGCGCGAAAGAGCGCTTCGCGAGTGAGCACCTCGTGACGCTCTGTTCGAACGACGACTACGTGCTCAAGAGCTGTGCGCGCGCGATCGCGAGACAGCAGGGCCTGTGGACGCAGCCGAGGAAGGAAGACGACATGAACGAGAACGTCGTGAAGCGGTTGTTCGCGCTGGAAGGCGTGGAGATCTTCGCGCGCAGTGACGTCGATGATCTCGCCGCGGTCGCCGCCATCGCGAAAGAGCAGACCTTCGCGAAGGGCGCGCGCGTGTACTCGGAAGGTGATCCCGGCGACGCGCTCTACGTGATCGTCGATGGCGCGATGGAGGCGCGCCGCGATGGCGAAACGGTGCTGACGATGAAGGCGCGCGAGTCGTTCGGTGAGACCTCGCTCTTCGACGGAGCTCCGCGCATCAACGAAGTCGTCGCCACCGTGGACTCGAGAGCGCTGGTGATCGATCGCCGTGACTTCCTCGACCTGCTCGCCGATCGCCCCGAGTTGCTGGCCGGAATGTTCCGCGTGCTGTCGCGGCAGCTCAAGTCGATGGTCGTCGAGGTCGCGAGTCGCCGCGCGATTACAGGAGAGATGCCGGTGGTCGGTGGTCCGCCCGTTCGCTGATACGGTTCCGCTCCGCCCGTGAAGACCATCGCGCTCATCGCTCGACCGAAGAAGCCCGAGGCCGTCGCCCTCGCCAAAGACATCATCGCCAAGTTCCCCGACCGGAAGTTTCTCGTCGAGGAACACCTCGGTGAATCACTGGGTATCAAGGCGACTCCGCAGGCAGAGATCGCCGCGACGTCGGAGTTGTGCGTGATCCTCGGTGGTGACGGCACGCTGATTCACGGGGCGCGCGTGTTCCGCGGGAAATCGCTCCCGCTGGTCGGCATCAACCTCGGCTCGCTCGGCTTCATGACCGAGATTCCGGTGCCCGAAGCGATCGACACGCTGAAACAGATCTTCGACGGCAAGGCGCGCATCGACTCGCGCATGAAGCTCACCTGCCGGCTCTTCCGCGGAGACAAACCTGTGCCGCTGATCGACGACGAAGTTCTGAACGACGTGGTCATCAACAAGAGCGCGCTCGCGAAGATCGCAGCGCACGAGACGTGGCTCGATGGCGCATACGTCGCGACCTACAATGCCGATGGCGTGATCTTCTCCACGCCCACGGGTTCGACCGCGTACTCCCTCTCAGCAGGCGGACCCATCGTGCATCCCGCGGTGGACTGTGTGGTCGTGACTCCGATCTGTCCGCACGCACTCACGCAGCGCCCGGTCGTCGTTCCCGGCGATCAGCTGCTCAGCGTGAAGCTCACCAGCGATCTCGAAGACGTCTACCTGACCATCGACGGACAGGTCGGCGTTCCGCTGCAGAAGGGCGATCGCATCGAGGTGCAGAAGTCTCCGAACCGGTTGCTGCTCGTGCGGAATCCGCGCCTCGATTACTTCGCGATCCTCCGCCAGAAGCTGCACTGGGGCGAGCGCTAACGCGGGCTGCACCACGCGCGGCCGTGAATGCCGGGGTCGGTGCTCTCCTTGCGCACGACGATGCGCGCGCGAAGCGAGTTGTGCCGCGGCGGCGCGAGCTCGAACAACGTCGTCGGTTCCTTGCGAAGCGGTCGCCGAATCGACTCGCCGGGCTGCACGACCTGTCGCGCTCCGCCAGCGAGGACGGCTCCGGGCGCTTCCTGGCCGTCGAGGGTGATGAGCTCGGGAGCGTCTTCCACCGAGAGGACCTCGAGGTCGCGCGCCGCGTCGCCGACGTTGGTGAAGATCGCGTCGTCCTGGGTGCACGTGAATTTCACGTTCGAGAGTTCGCGTTCCGAGGCACGGCGCTCCAGCGCGTTGGTGAAGGCCCGCGCACCGACGAGGCCGAGCGCGATGACGACCATCGGGATGCCCGCGAGCAGTTGTCTTCCTGCGCCAACATGCTGACCACGATTGAACGCCAACACCGCTCGACGACCGAAGAACGCGTCGAAGATCATCAGCAGCGGGACCGCACCAGCCAGCTCCCCGCTGAGGATGGCGATCACCGCGCCGATGGCCAGCGCTCCGCCGGTGAACGGTCGCGTCGCATAGATGTGTGCGAGCCCAGGCCAGACGAGCGGAACGCCGAGCGCGATGATCGGCCGCTTGCGTGAGAGCGGTGGAGGGCCTTCGTCTTCTTGCGGCGCTGGCTGGCGTGGTGCCGCGATCAACTCGCGCGCTTCGGCTTCGTCTTCCTGCTCGACCTCGATGCGCAGGGGAAGGGCGCTCTCGCCGACGCCGATGCGGGCGGCGTCGACGACTCCGATCAGCTCGGCCTCGATGCCTGCGCTGCGGAGCATCGAGACGAGCACCTGCGCTTCGTCGCGATCGACGGTGCTGACGACAGTCACTCGCATCGGAGGATGATGCGCTCAGTAGCCAACGTTGCTCGTCGACTTCTGCACGAACGCGAACGCGCCGAGGTCCGTCATGCCGCCGCGGGCACGCACCCGACCGGTGACGTCTTTGCTCCCGTTGCCGAACGCCGCCGAATCACCAGCGCCCACCGCAGGAGATGCGTCGCTGAGCAGGTACGGCTCCGAGCCGCTCATCACGAAGCCGGCGTCTGCGAACTTGTTCCCAGCTCCACCGAGCGACTTGCACCAGGTCGGCAAGAGCGAGCGCGACACCGTCAACCCCGCAGGGAGCTTCGGGTGATTGAAGACACACGCGGCGCCCTCCGACCGCTCAGAGATGATCGAGTTCGTCACGCTCACGGTCGGAGCGCGCGTCGTCGTTCCCATGCAGTGCAGCGCGCCGCCGTTGGCTCCATCACCGACGACCTTGTTGTCCGCCAGCGTGCAGCCGAGCACTTCGACCTTCGCGCCTTCTTTCACCTTGATGCCGCCGCCCTCGACCGCGGCGTTCTGAATCACGGTCGAGTCTTCGAGCCGCAGCTCACCGACGCCATCGACGAGAATCGCTCCGCCCTGACGGCCGGTGTTCGCTTCGAAGCGGCAGCGCGAGATCTTCGCCTTGCCATCGCCGACGAACAACCCGCCACCGCCGTACAGAGGCGCCTTGTTGAAGCGCAGCGTGCAGTCGATCAACTCGAGCGAGCCACTCACCAGCGACACCGCACCACCTGCTTCAGGAGCGTTGCCTCCGACGATCGTGAACCCGCTCAAGCGAACCAGCGCCGCCGAATCAGGAAGCGACACGCGCACCACCGAACCCGAGTGAACGCCGTCGAGCACCGCCTGACCCATCGCCAGCAATGTCACCGGACGCGTGAGCTCGAGATTGACGGTGTAGCGCCCCGCGGGGACCTTCACGGTGTCCCCGGGTTTCGCATCACGAACTGCCGAAGCGAGATCGAAGCTCACTGGCCGACGTCGACGCCCTGGTACAGCTTGGTGAAGTCTTCGAGCTTCATCTTGAAGATGCCGTCGTTCTTCCCATCGCTGCCCGGCTCAGTGCTGCCCCACGGGTTGCGCAGCTGAACGAACTTCTGGCCCGCCTCTTCGCTCGCGCCGAGCACGGTGTAGACGTGCCACGCGTAGACGCCGGTGCCGTTGTAGTCGACGCCCGAGTCCTTGCCGTGCGTGGGCGCCGTCATGGGCTTGTGCGCGTCGGCGCCCTTCTTGATGTTGTTCCACACGGTGTTGGCGTCGGTGTACTTCGCCGAGCTCCACGAGGTGGTCTTGCCGGTCAGCGCGGTGACGACTTCGCTCGGGTAGCCGCCGTTGCCGATCGCCTCGTAGCCACCCTTCCACTGCGCGTAGGCCTTCTCGAGCACGCCGACCCACAGCTCGCTCGAGTCACGCGCCTTGCCGTAGCGCGCGCTGCCCATGCTGCTCTGCGGGAGATCCTTGTCGACGGTGATCTCCACCGCCTTCATCGTGCCGCCGTACTGCTTCTCGAAGAACTTCACGGTGTACGTGCCGTCCGGGTTCTCCTTGATGGCGTTCTTGATCGCGTCGGGGTTGCTCTGCGCGACCGCGGAGAACGCGCCGACCATGTAGCAGTTGGCGATCGACCCCTGGACCACGTCGTCGAAGCTCACGCCGTCGACGAAGAGCTTGCCGTTCTCGACCGGCTTCCACGTGGTGTCGGTGGTGTGCTTGGTGAGCACCGTCGGATCGTCGATCTGCCGCGGCGTCACGACAGCCGGAGTCGTGGGCGTCGTCGGCGTCGTCGGGACCGTTGGCGTCGTCGGAACCGTCGGCGTGGTGACCACATGCACGCTGCCGAGGAACGCCTGGAGATCGCGCTTCGCCGTCGTCCCGAACTTGTCGCCGTGCTGATCGAGCAGGCCCTGCAACGCGGTCCTGGTCTCAGCCGTCATCGGGTGCGACTTCGCTTCGGTGATCAGCGACTTCATCTCCGTGATGGAGACGCGGTTGTCGCGCATCACGCGCGTGATGGAGTCCTTGATGGAGGGCATGGGAGAGAGACCTTATCCGCCGATGTTGATCGAGTTGTAGAGCTTCATGAAGTCGTCGAGCTTCATCTTGAAGATGCCGTCGTCTTTCCCATCGGAGCCGTGCTCGCTCTTGCCCCACGGGTTGCGCAGCTGAACGTATTTGGTGCCCGCTTCTTCGCTGGTGCCGAGCACGGTGTACGCATGCCACGCGTAGACGCCGGTGCCGGTGTAATCGACGCCCGAGTCCTTGCCGTGCGTGCCCGCGGTGATCGGCTTGTGATCGGCGATCGAGCGCGTGAGTCGCGAGTACAGCTGATCAGCTGGCGTGTAGGTCGTCGAGGTCCACTGCGGAGGCTTGCCGGTGAGCGCCTCGAACACCGTGCCCGCGTTGCCGCCGTTGCCGATCGCCTCGTAGCCGCCCTTCCACTGCGCGTAGGCCTTCTCGAGCACGGTGACCCACGCTTCCTTCGGGTCGCGCGTCTTGCCGTACTTCGCGGTGGTGCCGAACTCGACGGGGATGTCGCTGTCGACCTTCACGGTGACGGGCTTGTAGCGACCGCCGCTCTTCTCGAAGAAGCGCACGTCGTAGGTGCCGTCGCCGTTGTCCTTGATGGCGTTCTTGATCGCGTCGGGGTTCTGCTGCGCGAGCGAGCTGAACGCGCTCACCATGTAGCAGTTGGCGATCGAGCCCTGGATCACGTCGTCGTAGCTGATGCCGTCGACGTAGAGCGAGCCGCCGCTGCCGACCGGGTTCCACGCGACCGAGGTGGCGTGCTTGTTGAGCACCGTCGGGTCAGCGAGATCGATCACCGTCGTCGCGGTGGACAAGAACGCCTGGAGCTCGCCCTTCGCCGCGACGTTCTCGAACTTGTCGGCGTGCGCGGTGAGCAGCGCGCTCAGCTCCGCCTTCAGCTCGGGCGTGAACTTCTTCTCCGCCTTCGCGACGTCGATCAGCTCCTTCACATCCTGCTGGCTGATCTTCGAGTCCGTGAGAGCCGTCGTGATGCGCTCGCCGATTTTGCTGATGGGCATTTGCTTCAGTCCTTTTCAGAGCTTGCAGCTATGCGACATTGTCGTACCTGTGCCGCGCAAGTTGCGCTGGTACCATCTGCGGCCGGTGACGCGCCAACTTATCAGTGTTTTCGGGGTGTTGCTGGCGGTCGCCGCGCTGAGCTCGTGTGGTGAGCCACCAAATCCGCCAGCTGATCCATGCGCGACGAAGCGCTGCACCGGAAATGAGATTTGCAACTCGGCGACTGGCTTGTGCGAGGCGCGCGCGATCGACGCGGGCGCGAGTGATGCGGGGCGGGCGGATGCGGGCGTCGATGGCGGATTCACAGATGCAGGGACCGATGCAGGACTCCTCGATGCCGGAACCGACGCAGGTCTCGATGGCGGAAGCGACGCGGGGATCGACGGAGGCAACGACGCGGGCTCGCCGATCGACGCGGGCTGCACCGGCGATCCCGACTGCGGCGGAGGTGTTCTGCACTGCGATCCGATCAGCCGCGACTGCGTGGAATGCGTGAACTCTTCGCACTGCTTCTCTGGCGTGGTGCCGGTCTGCGACGTGCGCCTTCACCAGTGCGTGGGCTGTGTCGCGGGATCAGACTGCGCGAACCCGACGCCGGTCTGCGATCAAGCGCAGTGCATTCCCTGCAACACCAGCGCGGAGTGCGGGCTCGGTCGCGAGTGCAACCAGTCCACGTTCGCGTGTGATCCGCTCAACGACTCGTGTTCGTCGGCGCGCGCGATTCTTCCCGCGGGCACGGGCTCGATCGTGATCTCCGCGGAGCCAGCGCAGGCGCTCGACGACACCCTGAGCGGCTGCGGAGCGAGCGGCCCTGAGCTCGTCTATTCCTTCACCACCACCAGCGTGCAGAACCTCACCGTGACCGCGACTCCGTTCTCAGGAGCAGCGGTGCGCCCCGCGCTCTTCTTGCGCGCGGGCTGCACGGGGCTCACGCAGGCGTGTGATGCGCCGACGTCGAGCGCGGCGGCGTCGCTCTCGATCTCCGCGCTCGCGCCGGGGACGTATTTCTTGTTCCTCGAGGCGCAGAACGCGACGCCGGGGCGCGTGTCGCTGAGCGTGTCGCTGCAGACGCCTCCGACGGGCTCGGTGAACGACACGTGCGCGACGGCCAGCGTGCTCAGCGTCAACGGATCGAGCGTCACCCGCAGCATCGCGATCGGAAACACGGTGCTGGCGATGAACGAGAACGTCAGCGAGCCCGTGTGCAGCCCGACTGCGCGCACGGCTCCCGACCTCTTCTATTCGTACACGCTGACGGGCCGCGCGAACGTGACCGCGGTGGTGCGACCGATCAGCGGCTCGCTGCTCCACCCGGTCGTCGTGCTTCGCAGCGCGTGTTCCCCGGCGGGGGCCGAGCTGGCGTGCACCGCAGCGTCCGCGGCGACCGCCGTGCAGGCGCAGGTGCTGGGCCAGATGCCGGGCACGTATGTCGTGAGCGTCGATTCGGCGGATGCGACGACAGGCGCGTTTCAGCTCGAGGTCGAAGCGATCCCCACCATCGACAACGACGTGTGTACCGCTCCGCAGGCGCTGACCTTCACCAACGATCTCGCGACCGCGAACGGAGACACGACCTGGGCGACCAACGGCAACCTCGCCGGAGATCAATCGCCGAGCTGCAGTGACTCCGCGCGAGGCACTGGACGCGACGTGGTGTTCTCGTACGTGCTCACCGCCGCGCAAGACGTGACGATCAACGTGACGCCGACCGGCATGAGTCCTTCCTTCGAGCCGGTGATCTCGGTTCGCGGGGGAGCGATGTGCAGCGACGCGACCGCTTCGAGTGAGCGCGGTTGTCTGAGTCCACTCTCGACGTCGAGCGCCACGCTGTCGCTCGTGAATCAGCCCGCGGGCACGTACTTCGTGTGGCTCGACTCCGCGCGCGACACGAGCGGGCCGTTTCAGATGGAAGTGCAGCTGAGCGCGCCCACACCGCCTCCTGCGAACGACTCGTGCAGCGCACCGCAGGCGCTGACGTTCACGAATGGCATCGCGTCCTTCTCAGGTTCCACGTTGCAGGCGGCGAACGACAACTACGCGGGTGACGTCTCTCCGACGTGCAGCCCGAGCGCGAAGCAGAACGGCCGTGACGTCGTCTATTCCTTCACGCTCACCCAACAGCAGGACGTGGCGATCGACGTCGCTCCCGCAGGAGGCTCGACGCTGATCCCCGCGGTCTACGTGCGGAAGAACACGTGCACCAGCCAGCTGCTCGCCGATG
>JAEUJS010000034.1 GCA_016792935.1 Archangium sp.
TACCGCGACGCCGCACCGATGAAGGCTGTCGGGTACGTGCAAGCGTTATCGGTCGTCGATGGGTCGCTTTCGCTCGAGCAGGCGATCGCCGACACCGCGCAGGCGACGCGCCACTACGCGAAACGCCAGCTGACCTGGTTCAAGAAGGAGAAGGGTGCATTGCCGGTCGCGCCAACGCTTGCGCTCCACACGATCCTCAATGCACCTGGCCGTACATGAACGCGAAGGCGATCGGCCCGAAGAGCATGATGAACATCGAGGGCAGGGTGCAGAACAAGACCGCGCAGACGATCATCACCACGCGTGGCGCGGCGCTCTTGAACTCTCCGGTGAACGCGAATCCGTAGAGCGTGCTGGCGATCAATCCGAGCAGCAGCACCACGCTGAGGAGCGCGTAACCGAAGATGTGATCGAGCATCGGCTTGATCAGATCCGGCCGCATGAAGTTGAGGATGAGAAAGAGGGCGAGCGGGATGCCGAGGCCGAGTGCTCCGCCTGCCATCGCTGCGAACGGGGAGCGGTTCATCGCAGCTTCAACTTCGCCTTCAGGCGCGCGGCGAGCGGCTCGAGTGCTTCCCGCGCGAGCTTCGGGCCTTCGATTGTGAGCTGCGCGACGCCCTTCGTGAACGCGTCGCCCGAGAGGAACGCGATCGTCTGCGGGCCGACGGTGTAGGTGCGGAAGTTGACGACGATGTCCCAACCCGCGGGCGTACGTTTGAAGGTTGCCTCGACGTAGCTGCGTGAGATCTCGAGCGACTCCAGGGTGGCTGGCAGCTTCGCGAGCGACACCCCGCTGAGCTGTCCGCGGTAGCCGGTGAGCGCCAGGTGCTTCAAGCCCGACAGCGACGGGATCGCGGCGATCATGTCGAGCGTCGCCTGAACCTCGGCCGACGTGTGAATCGACAGCTCGGTGAGGAGCAGACCCTTCAGCAGCTTCTCGTCGTGCTCCAGCGTGTTCGAGACGAAGGTCAGCGCTCGCAACGAGTCGAACTTCGCGCCGCGCGTCACGGTGCAGACGCCAAAGTCAGCGCGCTCGATCAGCCGCAGGAGCGGGTGGACAGGAATGATCGCGTTGAACTTCGCGCGTGCGAGGAAGCCGCGATCGAAGCGCAGCCCCGACATCTCGACGCACTTCGCGAGCGGCCCGAGAAATGATCGGCGGTGGTCGGCGAGGATCGCCTCTTCACGCGCCCTCGAGGCCTTCGTCGCTCCGCCGGCTGCGCGCTGGATTTGCAACGTGATGAATTCTCCGCGCGGATCCTGATGCTCGGTGAGCCAGTCGGCGTAGACGAGGCGCGGCGTGTCGTCGTTGGGCGCCGCGACGATCGCTTCGATCATCGCGGAGTCATCCACCGCCGACGGCTTCTTCGGCGCGCTTGGAGCAGACCCGATCGCCTTGCTCAGGCGCGCGATCGCCGCGGCGTCGGAAGGCTCGGAGCACTTTCGCTTCGCGGTGAGCTTCTTGAGCACGTTCGAGAAGCGCTCGGGGGAGAAGCCCCAGCCGCCTCCCTTCGTCGTCAGGAGCGTCTCGTAGGCGCGCGCTTCCTCGACGACTCCGAGATCGGCGTGCTGTTCGACGCAGTTCGTGAGTCGGCGCCACAGCTTCGCGGTGAGCTGGTGCGTGGAGGTCGTCAGCACCCGCAACCCCATGCGCGCCACGCGGGGATCGGGCTTCACCTCGGCCCACGCTTCGACGGAAGGCCACACCAGCGCTCCAGTCGCTTCGCGCGCGAAGATCTCGAACGCGTCGAGCACCGCAGAACGTTGGGCCGGAGGCGTCTTCGCCGCGAGTTTGGCGAGCGACTCGGCGCGTTCCCGCTTCTTGGTGGAGAGGCCTTCGATCGGCTTGGCCAGCTGCGCGCCGAGGCGCTCGATCAGTTTTCCGAGCTCGGGATCGAAGGTCTTGCGCCAGAGCTCGAGCATCAACTCGAGCGCTTCATCGGGCTTCTTCGGGAGTGCTGCTTCGACGCGCGCGAGCGTCATGGCTTTAGCCGCGGAAACCACGACGGCGTTTGCTGCCGCCACCGCCCATGAACTGCACCTGCTGCATCGGAGGCGCCTCGAGACCCAGCTGCCACCACATCGGCTCCCAGGGCGACATCTTGAGACGCTTGTCGTTCTGCAACGAGTTGAGCGCCTTCTTCAGCTTCTCGTCGTTGGGGTTGGCCTCGACTCCGCGCGAGAGCACCTTCATCGCCGAGTCGCTGTCTTTGTTCTGAATGAGGCACCACGCGTAGGCGGCCCACATCAGGCCTTCCTTGTTGCCGTGCTTCACCGCGTCTTCGAACGACTTCTGCATCGAGCCGAAGTCTTTGCGTTGGAAGTAGATGGCCGCTTCCATCGCCTTGGCGAAGTAGTTGCGGTCTCCCGACTTCTTGAACGCCGCGAGCGCGCCGTCGTAGTCCTTGAAGAGGTGCTTGATGGTGCCGATCTGGCCGTAGATCTGGCCCTCGATCAGGAACTGCCACTTGCCGAGCGGGAGGCCGGCCTCGAGCAGCTTGATGGCCTTGTCGGCGCGGGCCTGCTGTTCCTTCTTGTTCTGGCTCATGCCCTTCAGCTCGTCTTCGACGCCCTTCATCAGCGCCTGAAACTGCGCGAACGAGCGGCGGCCGAGGAGGATCAGCGTGCCGAGGGTGACGATGGTGCCGGGGATGATCGCGGCGATCAGGGGGAAGCCCCCCAGCTTGATGAGCAGGGCGACGAGGAAGCCCGCGGCGATGGACAGCGCCAGGTTGATCATGACGGCCGCCCCATACACCGCTCTCCAAGCTGTTTCACAGGCCCGTTTGCACGAAGCCTTTCGTCGCTGTCCGGTTCTGCTATGTCGCGCGTCGTTCGTTGAGGTCAGGCCTTCTGACGGAATTGGTAGACGTAGCGGATTCAAAATCCGCCGCCCCCTAAAGGCGTCCCGGTTCGAGTCCGGGGAAGGCCACTGCTCACGCGCCGACCAGGACGTCGGGGCTCGTGGCGCGCAGCTTCCACTTCGAGCCAGCCTTCTCGAGCACGGCCTGCCAGTCGAAGGCGATGCCTGTTGCCGCCATTCCGGTGCCGGATTTCAGGTCGAGCGCTCCCGAGTCCCACGTCACGCGTTGCGCTCGCAGGTCGACCCCGCAGGCCAGGGTCGTGAAGCCGTACTTCTTCCTCACCTTCGACTCGAGGCCCGGCTGCGCAACCCCGCCTGGGATCCGAATGAGCGTCACGGTCGGCGCGACGCGATGAATCGCCCAGGTCTGCGGTGTGAGCGCTTCGATCACCGCGCGCTCGGCCGCCTCACTTCGACCCGCGAAGGCGATGACCAGCTCACGCGTGTGGGTGGGGGCCCAGCGGCTGGGCGGTGGTGCTGCGGGAGCGCGGGCGAGGTACTTCCACTTCCTGGCGCTCCCCTCGCTCGCTTCGCGCCAGCCGAGCTCAGCGAAGTCGAACACGGGCCGCGTCTCGACCGGGAAGGGGATCGCGCCGAGCGCCGCGTCTCGCTTGAGCTTGCCCAGCGCTCGCGTCGCCGCGCCCCTCGACACCCACCGCACCTTGCCCTTCGCGTCGAGCGCGGTGATGGCGACGTAGGGGTCAGCCGCCACGTTGGCGTAGGCCCACCAGGCAGGAACGCCGAGGGCACGGACCAGGGCCTGGTGTTGCGTGTCGAGTTCCTCTGAGACCGAGCCGCGCTGGCGCAGGCACGTCAGCGCTGGACTGAGCCGATCCCAGGCTGACCACGCCAGACGTGACGCGCGCACCGCAGCTTCGAGCTTCGCGGGAGAGAGTGCCTCGGCGAAGAGAATGACGCCGCCTTCTCGTCCCAGCGCGTCGAGTGCCATGGCTTCACCCTATCGTCTGCCAGAAAGACGATGGGCGCCGGACAGCCCTCAGAAGCACGAGTGATGCGAGCGTTGAGCGCGCAGCGCTGGGGCTTATCGCAACCTCGCCAGCGGGGCGCCGTTTCGTTATGAGCCGCGCGCCATGCTCGAGTTCGTCGATACGTTTCTGCGTCGTCACGTCGGTCCCTCCTCGAACGACATCGAGGAGATGCTCAAGGTCATCAACGCCAAGTCGCTCGACGCGTTGATCGATCAGACCGTGCCTTCCGCCATTCGCGTGAAGAAGCCGCTGAATCTTCCGGCCGCGCGTTCGGAGAGCGAATTGCTCGCCGAGTTGAAGTCGATCGCCGACGAGAACCAGGTCTTCAAGTCGTTCATCGGCGCGGGCTACTACGACACGCTGACGCCGGGTGTGATCCTCCGCAACATCTTGCTGAACCCGGGTTGGTACACCGCGTACACGCCGTACCAGGCCGAGATCGCCCAGGGCCGCCTCGAGGCGCTCCTCAACTTCCAGACGGTGATCGGCGACCTCACCGGCCTGCCGATCAGCAACGCGTCACTGCTCGATGAGGGCACCGCGGCCGCTGAGGCGCTCCACCTCCTGCATTCCACCGCGAAGGACACCGACGGCCGCGCGTTCTTCATCAGCAAGCTCTGCCACCCGCAGACCATCGAAGTGGTGCGCACGCGCGCCATGCCGCTCGGCATCGAGGTGGTGGTCGGCGATCACGCGTCCTTCGATTTCGCGGCCAGGAAGTGCTTCGGCGCGCTGGTGCAGTACCCGGCCACCGATGGAGCGGTGATCGACTACCGCTCGTTCGTCGACAAGGCGCACGCGGGTGGAGCGCTGGTGGTGATGGCGACCGACTTGCTCGCGCTGACGATGCTGACGTCTCCCGGCGAGTTGGGAGCAGATGTCGCCGTCGGATCCGCGCAGCGCTTCGGCGTGCCGATGGGCTTCGGCGGTCCGCACGCGGGCTTCCTCTCGACCAGGACCGAGTTCGCGCGCTCGATGCCGGGGCGCATCATCGGTGTGAGCCAGGACGCGAATGGTCACTTCGCGCTGCGCATGGCGTTGCAGACGCGCGAGCAACACATTCGTCGTGAGAAGGCGACCTCGAACATCTGCACCGCGCAGGTGCTGCTCGCGGTGATGGCGTCGATGTACGCCGTGTACCACGGGCCTCGCGGCCTCAAGCAGATCGCCTCGCGCGTGAACCTGCTCGCGAAGACCTTCGCCGCCGGCGCTCGCAAGCTCGGAGCGAAGATCAAACACGACGCCTTCTTCGACACCGTCGCGCTGACCGTGAGCGACGTGAAGGCTGGCGACGCGCTGATCGCCAACGCCGAGTCACTCGGCCTCAACCTGCGTCGCATCGACGACGTGACGATCAGCGTGTCGATGGACGAGACCACCAGCGCCGCCCACGTCGAGAGCTTGCTGACGCTCTTCTCGGAAGGCACCTCGCAGAACGCGGAAGCGATCGCGGCGACCGTGCAGAACAGCAACCTGCCCGAGCACCTGCGCCGCACCAGCGCGTACCTCACGCACCCGGTGTTCAACAGCTTCCACACCGAGCACGAGATGCTTCGGTACATCCGCTCGCTCGAGGCGAAGGATCTCTCGCTCTGCCACTCGATGATCGCGCTCGGCAGCTGCACCATGAAGCTGAACGCCACCAGCGAGATGGAGCCCATCACCTGGCCGCAGTTCAACGCCATGCACCCCTTCGCTCCGCCTTCGCAGTGGAAGGGCTACGCGACGATCTTCCAGCAGCTGGAAAGCTACCTCTCGGAGATCACCGGCTTCGCAGGCTGCTCGTTGATGCCGAACGCCGGTTCGCAAGGTGAGTACGCCGGCCTGCTCGTGATTCGCGCCTACCACGAGGCGCGCGGGCAGGGCGCTCGCAAGGTCTGCCTGATTCCGGCTTCCGCGCACGGAACGAATCCCGCTTCCGCCGTGATGGCCGGCTACTCGGTGGTGGTCGTGAAGACCGACGAGTCGGGCAACGTGGACGTCGGCGATCTCAAGGTGAAGATCGAAGCGCACAAGAACGATCTCGCGGCGCTGATGGTGACCTACCCGTCGACGCACGGCGTGTTCGAAGAGGCGATCTCCGAGATCTGCACGTTGGTGCACGCGGCGGGCGGTCAGGTCTACATGGACGGCGCGAACATGAACGCGCAGGTCGGGTTGTGCCGGCCGGGCGATTTCGGCCCTGACGTGTGCCACCTCAATCTGCACAAGACGTTCTGCATTCCGCACGGCGGGGGTGGACCCGGCATGGGCCCCATCTGCGTCGCCAGGCACCTCGTGCCGCACCTGCCCACGCACCCGCTGCAGCAAGTGGGCGGAACGAAGGGCCCGGGCCCGATCAGCGCGGCTCCGTACGGCAGCGCGTCGATCCTCCTCATCTCGTGGATGTACATCCGCATGATGGGTGGCGATGGGCTCACGCAGGCCACGCGGCTCGCGATCTTGAACGCCAACTACGTCGCGGAGCGGCTCGAGAAGGCGTTCCCCGTGCTCTACCGCGGCACGAACAAGCGCGTGGCGCACGAGTGCATCCTCGACATGCGCAAGTTGAAGGGCACCAGCGGCGTCGAGGTCGAAGACATCGCCAAGCGGCTGATGGACTACGGCTTCCACGCGCCGACGGTGAGCTTCCCCGTCGTCAACACGATGATGGTCGAGCCCACCGAGTCGGAATCGCGCGCGGAATTGGATCGCTTCATCGACGCGATGCTCTCGATCAAGTCGGAGATCGACGAGATCGAGGCGGGCAAGTTGCCGAAGGAAAACAACATGCTCAAGCACGCGCCGCACACGAGCGAAGTCGTGACGGCCGACGCCTGGGAGCGCCCGTATTCTCGTCAGCGTGCTGCGTTCCCGTTGCCGTGGGTGAAGAAGCACAAGTTCTGGCCGAGCGTCGGCCGAGTGAACGGTGTGCTCGGCGATCGAAAGCTGGTGTGCAGCTGCCCGCCGATCGAAGAGTACGCGTGACCAACGCGGCGACGTCATTTTCAACGGGCCAGGGCGCGTGGCCTGGGCGCTCAAAGGCAAGAAGAGCAAGTCGGGCCAGTACCGCATCTCGCTGTCGGCGCTTTCGCGCGAGATGAAGCTCGTCGCTCCGTCGACACAGCTGACGCGCGCTCGCTGATCGCGCCATCGCTGTCACATCGCCGGAACGCAGATGCTCCACTCGCGCCTGGTGCGGTGTTTGCTGTGAGCGCCGGCCCGATGCGACTCGCCTTGATCATCGTGCTCACGCCACTGATCCAGAGCTGCCGTGGTCCCAACAGCTACGGCGGGCTCGAGTGCGACTCGCTGCAGGTGCCCCGGCGCATCGGCGATCTCCCCATCGGGTCGCCGGGGCCTGCTCCAGCGACGCTCTTCCGCTCGAGCCTGTTCATCGCTGCTGACGAAGACCTCAAGTGCTGTGTCCCGACGTATTGGACCGGACCGGTGCAGAACCCCGACTCCTGCGCCGCGATCGACTGCGCTGCGCTGCAGGCCTCGCTCGGCGTCGCCCATCTCAGCGGGCGCTTTCAGGACGAGCCGTGCGGCTTCGATGGCCGCGCTTCATGCAACGTGGTCCTCAAGGGCGACATGGTGGTCGGCGTCACCGCGTACTGCTTCGACTACTGAAGCGAGTAGTCTCTCGCGTGTGGAGACCGGGGATTGTCCGAGCGATGAGGCGCTCGCGGCGTGGGCGAAGGGGACCGCACCTGAAGACAAGGTCGCGGCACTGCGAGCACACACCGCGATCTGTGCGAGCTGTCGAACCGTCGTCGCGGAGCTGACGCGCACGACCGGAGAGCGGCCCGCACGCCAACAGCTCGGCCGTTACGTCATCGAAGAGCAACTCGGCGCCGGAGGCATGGGCACCGTCTTCGCCGCGTGGGACCCCACCGTTCAACGCAAGGTCGCGCTCAAGCTGTTGCACGAGGCCCGCGCTGGTGACGACGGCGCGCGCGCGCAGCGCTTTCTCCTCGAGCGCCAGGTCCTCGGAGCGCTCGAACATCCCCACATCGCGCGGCTCCTCGACGCGGGTGAGACCGAAGAAGGCCGGCCGTGGTTCGCCATGGACTTCATCGATGGCCAGCCCATCGACGTCTCGTGCGACGCGCGAAAGCTCAGCCCTCGCGATCGGCTCGAGCTCATGCTCCCCGTGCTCGGAGCCGTCGGGTACGCGCACCAGCACCTCGTCGTGCATCGCGATCTGAAGCCCGGCAACATCCTCGTCGATGCGCAGGGCCAGCCGCGGCTGATGGACTTCGGCATCGCGCGGCTCCTCGAAGGTGCCGGCGCGTCGCTGACCAGGACCGGCGTGACGCCGATGACCCCCGCGTACGCGTCTCCCGAGCAGGTGCGGCGTGAGCCTGTCGCCGTGACGTCGGACATCTATTCGCTGGGCGTGATGCTCTACGAGCTGTTCACCGGAGTCAGTCCGTACTCCACGCCGCCGGGAGACGTCGAAGCGCTGCTGCGCGCGATTGCCACCGAGTCTCCGCTGCCGCCGAGCAGTGCCGTCGCGCGCGCGCCCGACGCCGCCATCGCGTGCCGTGCGTCGAGCCGTGAAGAGCTGCGCGCGGCGTTGAGCGGAGATCTCGACGCCATCGTGCTCATGGCGCTGCGCAAGGAACCGCGCGATCGCTACCAATCGATCGACGCTTTCGCGAGTGACGTGCGCGCGGCGCTCGATGGACTCCCGACGCTCGCGCGACGTGGAGCGGCGGCCTATCGCGCGGCCAGCTTCGTGCGTCGCCGTCGCGGGCTCGTCGCCGGCGTGGTGGCGGCCTTCGTCGCGCTCTCGATCGGTCTCGTCGCCACGCTCTGGCAGGCCCATCGCGCGGAGCAGGAACGCGATCTCGCGCGCACGCGCTTCAATCAGGTGCGCTCACTCGCGCGCTCGGTGCTCTTCGACTACCACGATGGCATCGCGGCGCTCCCCGGCTCGACGTCGCTGCGGGAACGTCTGGTGAAAGACGCCAGCCAGTACCTCGACGCGCTCTCAGCGGAAGCGAAGGACGACGTCGGGCTGCGACAAGAGCTCGCCACTGCGTACCTGAAGCTCGGAGACGTGCAGGGTGATCCATTCGCGGCGAGCCTCGGCGATACCAGGGCCGCGACGGCCAGCTACCTGCGCGCGCGCACACTCGCCGAGTCGGTGCTCGTCGATCGCCCCAACGATTGGGACGCGCGCCACGTCATCGCCGCCAGCCACGAGAAGGTCGGAGCGATCGTCGAGGTCGCCGGCGCCCTCGACGACGCGCTCGCGGAATACGTCATCGCGCTGCAGCTCGATGAGGCGCTGCTCGCCGAACGTCCGAACGATCCCGATCAGCTCCAGGCGGCCTCGCTCGACGATCTTGCCGCGGCGCAGGTCTTGTTGGCGCAGGGCAAGCTCGACGATGCGGCTCCGCGGTTGGAACGGTGCCTCGAGCGCCGCGCGAAGGCCGCCTCGCTGAGCTCGGACTTCAGAGCGCGTCGCGGGGTAGGCGTGGTGAGCGTCACGCTGGCAGAGCTGCGGCAGGAACAGGGGCGCCTCCCCGAAGCGATCACCTCCGCGCAGACCGCGCTCGCCGCGTTCGACAAGCTGCTTCAGGAATACCCGGACAGCTTCGACGCCCGCCGGCAGAAGGGGAACACGCTCGACAAGCTCGCGGGGCTGTATCGGCTCAGTGGCCAGAGCGAGAAGGCGCTCGAGGTCTCCACTCAATCAGTCGCGTCAGCGCGCACGCAGGTGAAGGCTGACCCCGAGAACGCCGTCGCGAAACGCGATCTGCTGGTGGCGCTCGGCAACTACGGCGCGTCGCTCAACGTGAACCGCAAGTACGAAGAGGTGCGCGTGGTGCACGAGGAAGCGATCGCGCTGGCGCTCGAGCTGCGCCAGGTGGCTCCGGAGAACATGCAGACCACGCGCGATCTCGTCTACTTCCTCGCGCAGGGCGCCGAGAGCGCGACCAAGCGCAAGGAGTTCGCCCTCGCCGAGAAGTGGTACCGCGAGGTGATCGCGCTGGCGGAAGCGCCGCAGGCCAACGGCGCGACGACCATTCCGCTCGAGGAAGACGTGGCCGTGTCGCTGATCGGCATCGCCAACATCCGCGCGGGCGAGAAGAAGTTCGACGAGGCGATCGAGGGAGTGAACAAGGCGCTCGCGATCTTCGACGCGCTCCTTGCGAAGCAGCCGGGGATGAAGCGCATCATCGCGCAGCACGCGCTGACGCTGGTCGACCTCGGGGAGTTCAACATCGGGAAGAAGCAGTTCAAGGAAGCCCGCGAGGCCCTCGAGCGCGCGCTCGCCGAATTCGCCCAGCTCGACGCCGAAGGAGCGATCCCCGCGACCGTCCTCGACCAGCGCAAGGAAGCCCAGCGGTTCCTGGCGATCTGCGACGAAGCGCTCGGGAAGAAATGAAAGCTCAGCTCGCCGCGAGCTGATCGGCCGAGAGGCGGCTCTGAATCAGGCGCAGCACACTCTCGACCTCCCGCTCGCTGAGGCCGAGCCTGGCGCCGAGGTGCGCGCGGGTGCCCTCGAGCAGCTCGACACGCGCCGCCGCCACGCGGCGTGACGCCGTGGGCACCGACCACCCGAACAACTTCCCGAGATCGGCGAGCGCCAGACCGTCGAGGTAGTACAGCCGCAACGCCGTGCGCAGATCGGGCTCGAGCGCCTGCATCGACGCGGCGAACGCGGCCTTGAACTCCGCGCGGTAGCGCTGCCGAATCACCGAGAGCTCAGGATCGGGATCGTTCGACGGCAACCCGAGCACTGCCTCCTCATCCATCGGGAGTGCGTGTCGTGCACCCGCCGAGAGTTGATTGAGCGAGAGCCGCACCGCGGTGGCCTGCACGAAACCCGCGAGCGGTCCATCACCGGTGAACGTGCCAATGCGTGGTGGCGTCGAGCCGTCGCTGAGCAGCAAGCGCTCGCGCACCGCCTGCAGGATCTCGTCGGCGAACGTCGCGTCTCCAAACCGTCGCGCCGTCGTTCGGATCAACGTCGCGAACGTCGACTCGAAGCGCGCCAGCGCGGCGGGCTCACCGCGCGCACACGCCTTCGCCAGGTCGACCTCGTCAGACGCCATTTTCATAGTCATATCCGATATTTGGCGGCGTCTGAAAAGGTGCGAGGCGGAGCTTGTCGTATCGGCATGAGCCCCCTCTCCCCCAGACGCAGTGTCGCCTTCGCCACTCTGGCGATCGCCTTGACGATCAACGCGTGTTCGCCGCCGATGCCGGCGGGTCCCTGTACCAGTGACGCACAGTGCAAGACCGGCGAGGTCTGTCGCGATGGAGCCTGCGCCGCACCGCTCATGATGATGGGTGAGTGCAACACGGGTGATACGCGCGCGTGCGGCAACGAAGCGATCGGCGCCTGCCGCAAGGGCACGCAGCGCTGCGTGAATGGCGCGTTCGAGACGACGTGCACCGGTGAAGTGCGACCGGTGGCGGAGTCGTGCAACTCGCTCGACGACGACTGCGATGGTCAGACCGACGAAGGCGTCACGGCTGCGTTCTTCCCCGACGTCGATGGCGACGGCTTCGGCGCGGCGAATGGCGCGGCCACGATGGCGTGTGAGAAGCCCACGGGTTTCTCCGACAACGCCGACGACTGTGATGATCGCGCGGGCGCGGGCGCGGCGATTCACCCGGGCGCGACCGAGCAGTGCGACACGGCCGGCGTCGACGAGAACTGCAACGGGACCGCGAACGAAGGCTGCAGCTGCACCAACATCGGCGGCATGACGCCGTGCTGCTCCGGGCGTGGCTCGCAGACCTGCCAGGCGATCGACGGCGGCGCGCAGCTCTCGATGTGCAGCGCGATGTCGAGCGCCGAGCTCTGCAACAACATCGACGACGACTGCGACGGGCAGGTCGACGATCAGCCGCAGTTCACGTTCGATGGAGGCATGGGCTGCACGGTGGGCATCGGTGCGTGCCAGCGCGCGGGTGTGCCGGTCTGCATGAACGGCTTCGCGAGCTGCACGGGCGCCGGTGGCACGCCGAGCGTCGAGCTCTGCAACGGCCTCGACGACGACTGCAACGGAGCGACCGACGACATGGCCTTCCTGACCGAGGCCGATGGCGGCGCGCAGCTGGATGGTGGCACCGCGTTCCCTGACGGTACGTGTTCGGTCGGCATCGGCGGCTGTGCGCGCACCGGCAACACGCTCTGCAGCGCGGCGGCGCTGGTGTGCACTGCGCAGGAAGGCGCTCCGAACGCCGAGGCGTGCAACTCGATCGACGACGACTGCGACGGCACGGTCGATGAGAACGACCCGGGCATCTGCTCGGTGACGGGTCAGACCTGCATGAATGGGAGCTGCGCGTGCCCCTCGGGTCAGTCGGTGTGCAACAACGCGTGCGTCACGCTGAGCGCCGAGGTGTGCGACGGCCAGGACAACGACTGCGACGGACAGATCGACGAGACGCTGCGCATCGCCTGCGTGCCCGACGCCGACAACGATCTGTACGCCGATTCCGCGACGACCTCGCAGCAGTGCCCCGACAACACGCGTACGGCCGCGGGTCGCTGCCCGGCTGGCTTCGTCGCTCCGGCGAGCTCGTTCGGCACCGACTGCAACCCGACGGTCGGCTCGCTCTACCGCCTGGTGGCTTCGCGCAGCGACTCCGACAACGACACGGTGTGCACCGGCAGCACGAGCAACGACTGCGTGGGCGCCACGGCGCTGCCCGGCCGTCGCTTCGTGACCGACTGCAACACCGCGTGGGCGGCGGACGACTGCAACGACAGCAACGTCTCGGTGTACCGCCTGATGTCCTCGCGTGCTGATGGTGACGGTGACACGTTCTGCTTCGGCACGCCGACCAACGACTGCGTGGGCCTGCTCCCGCTGCCGGGGCGTCGCTTCGCGAACACGTGCAACACGGTCAGCGACGACTGCAACGACGCCAGCTCGTCACTCTCGCTGCTCACCAGCTCGCGCAACGATCTCGACGGTGACGGCGCGTGCAGTGGCGCTGCGAGCCTCGACTGCACGGGCACGACGCCGTTGCCCGGTCGCCGCTTCGCGAGCAGCTGCCCTGCGACCGACGATTGCAACGACACCAACGCAGCGCTCTTCCGCATGATGCTCACGCGCGCCGACGCCGATGGAGACACGTACTGCACCGGCGCGCAGGTCAACGAGTGCTCCGGAACGAACGCCAACTTCGGTCGCCGCTTCGATGCCGCGTGCCAGACGCCGGACGACTGCAACGACGGCAACTCAGGTGTGTTCCGCATCGCGAGCGTGCGCGCTGACGCCGACGGCGACATGTACTGCGCGGGTGGGGCGAGCAATCAGTGCATCGGCAGCTCACCTCCGGCGGGCCTGCGCATCGTGACCAGCTGCCTCGGAGACGACTGCCGCGACACCAACAACCAGGCGACCACCTCGTGCTTCCTGGTGAATCAGTACGTCACCAACTCGCACGTGCAGACCTGCCCGCAGGGAGCGACGAACTTCCTGTTGGTCCCCTCGCAGCTGTGCCCGCCGGGCTTCACGTTGACCCAGGTTCGCCCGCAGATCCTCTCGGGCGCGGGCTTCTGCAGCGCCGTCGACGCCACGACCATCACGCAGACCTGCAACTTCCTCGAGGGCAGCAACTGCCGCATCGTGGGTGACTGCTCCGCGAACTGACGCTGACTCGCCGAGGAAATGGCGCTGGACCAATGCCTCGGGCTGGGGCTTGGTCCAGCGCCATGCGCCGTCTGGTGATCTTCGGAGTGCTGCTGGTGTGCATGGTCTCTCTGGGATCGTGCGTGGCCGGCATGGTCTCGATGCCCGGCACCTCGTACGCAGGAGCGCCCGTCGCTCCCGACGAGGCCGTGGTGGTGTCGCTCACGAACGACGTCACGCACCTCGCGGCCGACATCGGAGAGCGCAACATCGTGAACACGCCCGCGGCGCTCGAGCAGACCGCGAGCTGGATCACGCAGCGCCTCACCGCGCTCGGCTACGAGGTGAAGGAACAGCCGTACCCGGTCGGAGAGCGCACGGTGAAGAACCTGGTGGTCGAGAAGAAGGGCACTGCGCTGGCGAGCGAGTTGGTGGTCGTCGGAGCGCACTACGACACCGCGCCTGGCAATCCCGGCGCGGACGACAACGGCTCCGGAGTGGCGTCAGCGCTCTCACTCGCCGAGTACTTCGCGAAGCGAGAGCCGCAGCGAACGCTTCGCTTCATCTTCTTCACCAATGAAGAACCGCCGTTCTTCCGCAAGGCGACCATGGGCAGTGAGGTCGCCGCGAAGAAGAGCAGGGAAGCGAACGAAGACATCAAGGCGATGCTGTCGCTCGAGACGATGGGCTACTTCACCGACGCCGAGGCGACACAGCACTACCCGTTTCCGTTCTCGCTCTTCTATCCCTCGAAGGGGAACTTCATCGCGTTCGTGGCCGACACCGAGTCGCGCGAGCTCATTCACGCCGCGATCACCGCGTTCCGCGCAGAAGCCAAAGTCGCCAGCGAAGGTGCGTCGGTGCCCGCCTCGATTCAGGGCGTCGATTGGTCCGATCACGGCCCGTACTGGCGGCAGGGGTATCGGGCCATCATGGTGACCGACACGGCTCCGAATCGAAACCCGAACTACCACGAGCAGTCGGATCTCCCGGGCACGCTCGATTTCACTCGGCTTGCGCACGTCACGGTCGGGCTGCGTGCGGTGATCGAGACGCTGGCGAACCCGAAATGACGTTCCGTTGTCGAGTGCCCCCATGAACTCGCTCGTGCTCTTGATGGTCGCTGCGGCAGCAGACGGTGGAATGGACGGCGGGTTCGATGGCGGGTGGCGCAGCTCCGACGGCGGCCTTCCGCCTCCGGGCGAGTACTGGGTGCTGCGCGAGAGCCGGTTCTCCGGGGGCGGCACGAGCGGCTACCCCGGCCGCGACGGCGGACCTCCCGAGAGCCGACAGACCTGGGCCACTCGCTGCGATCGCGTGCGCCTCGACGCGAAGACGCTCGAGTTCGAAGGCGGTGAGGTCAGCTTCGTCGTGTCGCGCGGGATGATCTTCGAGCCGACCGTGCGCAGCCGATACCGCGCCTCTGCCCGGGCGACGGGTCACTGCCGCACGGCGTGGCCCGCGGAGCCGGTCTTCGATTCGTACGAGGCGTGTTCCCTGGGGAGCCCGTCGCGGGTCGAGCGGCGGTGCATCGGCAAGGCGTGCACGTGGGCGACGGTCGCTCCCTGGCGCCTCGAGCCGTGCGAAGACGAGCTGCTGCGGCTGCGCGGCATGGTGGGGCTGGCCCTCGAGCCCACGCACACCGAAGCCCTGCGCACGTTGAATCGCCTCGAGCAGGTGCTCTCGAAGGGCGGATCGCTGTTCGTCGCTCCGGGCTGCGAGCCGCTGAAGATCACCGCGCGAGACGGCGATGGGATGAGCGAGCTCGACACGGTGAACTCGGCGCTGCACTGGCACGCCCGAGGGCACGTGCAGCCGCTGTTCGGCGAGGCGCGCTACGCCTACGAGTCTGGCGAGACGGATGGAGGTGCCGGCTGGGGTAGCAGCACGGCGACCGACCCGATCCTGATCGGCAGGGACCAGGTCCTCCTCGGCGACCGCCTGCTGTTCTTCGATCGCCAGAAGTGCCGCGTCCCGTGACGGGTGGAAGATCGGGGGCTATGGTGCGCCCGCCCCATGGCCGCTGCTGAGCCCAAGAAGCCCATTCGATTCGGCAAGTACACGCTCATCGATCGCATCGCGGTCGGCGGCATGGCCGAGATCTTCCTCGCGCGTCAGGCCGGCCTCGAGGGCTTCGAGAAGACCATCGTCATCAAGCGCATTCGCCCGCATCTGAGCAAGCAGGCG
The DNA here is from genome assembly GCA_016792935.1 of Archangium sp. Taxonomy (GTDB): domain Bacteria; phylum Myxococcota; class Myxococcia; order Myxococcales; family Myxococcaceae; genus Archangium_A. The sequence goes on from JAEUJS010000034.1 coordinate 15,630, forward strand.
AACTTCGTGAAGATGTTCCTCAACGAAGCGAAGCTGGCCGCGCAGCTGAACCACCCCAACATCGTGCAGATCTACGACCTCGGCAAAATCGGCGAGTCGTACTTCATCGCGATGGAATACATCTTCGGGCGCGACATGCGTCGCATCATCCCGAAGGCCGACGCGCTCGGGATTCCCTTCCCGATGGTGTACGCGCTGAAGATCGCGTCCTCGGTGTGCGAGGGCCTCTACTACGCGCACGCGCGCGCCGATCTCTACGGCAACGCGCTCAACATCGTTCACCGCGACGTGACGCCCGAGAACATCTTCGTGTCGTTCGACGGCACGGTGAAGGTGCTCGACTTCGGTATCGCGAAGGCGGCGAATCAGATCGAGCAGACGCGCGCCGGAGAGATCAAAGGCAAGCTCTCGTACATGTCGCCCGAGCAGTGCATGGGCAAGCAGCTCGACAACCGCAGCGACATCTTCTCGCTCGGCGTCGTGCTCTACGAGTGGCTGACCGGCTTCAAGCTCTTCACCGGTGATTCCGAAGTCGCGATCCTCAAGTCGATCACCGAGGGAAAGATCTACGCGCCGTCGTATTTCAAGGCCGACATCCCCGAGGCCGTCGAAGCGATCCTGATGAAGGCGCTCGAGAAGGATCGGGAGAAGCGGTACCAGACCGCGTGGGAGATGCAGTACGACCTGGACCAGTTCCTCAGTCAGTACGAGTTCACGCCGTCGAACATCCACCTCTCGAACTTCCTCAAGCAGCTCTTCAACGACGAGCTCGAGGAAGAGAAGGATCGGCTGGCGCAGGCGCGTCAGCCGGGTCCTCCGGGGCCGGACGAGATCATCGAGGAAGAGGACGAGATCGTCTCGGTGGTCGAGCCGATCTCCGAGCTGGCCGAGGTCGAACCTGCGCCGCGCAAGGGTGGGCCTGATCGCTCGCTGGCGATTCAGCTGTCGGGCGGTGACATCGACGCGCTCAACGCGATCGCGCGCAAACATGGCGTCACGTTGAACTCGTTGTTGCGCGACATGGTCGGCAACTTCCTCAAGTACCGCTGAGCGTCACTTGCATTTGCCGGCCGCGCCCGCGCTGAAGATCGTGTTGATCTCGGCCGGAGCGAGCGCGCGCTCGTAGAGCGTCACTTCGTCGACGTCGCCGCGGAAGCCCCAGGTGTTGGTCGTGCCTCCGCGGCCGATGTGCACCGGGCCCATGATGTCGTTGATCGGAGGCGTGATCGCCGCGACCTCGCCCTGCATCACGCCGTTCAAGTACACGCGCATCACGGTGCCGTCCCACGTGCCGGCGAGGTGGGCCCAGGTCTGGTTCGGCATGGGCGTCGATCCGTCGATGTACGACTGCATGCCGTTCTTGAAGAGCCCGAAGTAGATGCCCTGGTTCGGCCCGACGCCGACGATCCACGTCGAGTCTGGGTTGCCGTCGTTCTGCATGCCGACGATGCGCTGGTACCAGGGTTGGATTCCGTCGCGGCGCGCCCACAGCTCGAACGTGAAGCCCGCCGTGGGGACGAGGTCGGTCGCGTAGGGCGTGGTGAGGACGTTCGAGGTGTCGAAGCGGAACGCGTTGCCGACGAGTCCGCTGACGATGGGGACGTTGCTGATCGTCGCGTGATGGGCGCGCGCGCGATCGAGCGCGCTGCCGCCGGAGAGGAGATCGCCGTCCCACCACGCGATCGCGCCCGAAGGGAGTGGGGTGCAGCCGGCACCGCCGCCGGAGCCGCCAACGCCTCCTCCGCCGGAGCCTCCAGCGATTCCGCCGCCGGAGCCACCGACGACTCCACCGCCAGAGCCACCGACGCCGCCCGCTCCACCGCCGGAGCCGCCAACGACTCCGCCTCCGGAGCCACCGACGACTCCACCGCCAGACCCGCCAACGACTCCGCCTCCGGAGCCACCGACGACTCCGCCGCCGGAGCCACCACCGACTCCACCGCCGGAGCCACCAGACCCACCGTTTACGCTGGCACCGCCACCGAGCACGGCGATCGGAAAGATGCCGTCGAGCTCGCCAGTGCCGGGCACCCGTTCACAAGCGACCAAACAGACGATCCCGATCACCACGGCACCCAAAACCCAACGCATGCACAGGATCGTAGCCGCGCAACGCCGTACAAAAACCGGTTCTCAGCCGGTTTTCGTTCGACCACCGGGCAAAAAAAGACCGGCGCTCGGCCGGTCGGTGCAGCGGAGACGTTCTGGAATCAGGCGCGACCGGGCTTCTGCTTCCACGTGCGGTGCGTCGAGCGAGCGACCCCAGCGCGACCATGCCAGCGGAGATCGTTCACCTGGCCCACGCCATCGCCGTCTTCGGTCACCTGCAGCGCCGGTACGTCCTTGATCGGCGTCGTGTCGAGCGTGACCACCCACTCGTCGCCCATCGGCTTGAACGTCATCACCGAGTGCAGCGATGAGGTCGAGAGATCGACCGCGCACTCCGGCATCACCGGCAGCGGCGGAGGATTCTTGCGCGCGGGCGGCAAGCAGAACGCCACCGACGGCCCCTCGACGACCGGAGGCGGACGCTCGTTGCTGACGAAGAACATCAGCGATGCAACGAGGGTGATTCCACTGCTCGCGAGGACGAGAAGGACTTCAGGAGGCATGGGCGCCCGTATGACAACCGCTTCCAAAATCCGGTTCCAGCACGCGGAGTTCGCTCGCATGTGGGAGACTGGTCCACATGCCCCGGGTGAAGTTGGTGCTCGAGTACGACGGGACGAACTACGTGGGGTGGCAGCTCCAACCCAACGGACCGTCAGTGCAAGGCCGCGTACAGATGGCGCTCGGCGAGCTGCTCGGCCAACCGATCTCGGTGATGGCGGCCGGCCGAACCGATTCCGGAGTGCATGCCAGAGGGCAGGTCATCGCCTTCGACTCGCCGCGGCAATTGCCGATGAAGGCGTATTGGATGGGGTTGAACGGGCTGCTTCCGGACGACATCGCGGTGGTGAAGGCCGAAGAGGTGCGCGACGACTTCGATCCGCGCCGCTGGAGCGAAGGCAAACGCTACCGCTATCTGGTCAGCAACCGCCGCACGCGTTCACCGCACCGCCGTCACACGCACTGGGAGATCTTTCAGCCCATCGATCTTGGCGCCATGCAGATCGCCTCGCGCGTCTTGATCGGTCGACACGACTTCTCGTCGTTTCGCGCGGCCGATTGCGCGGCGGCGACGTCGACCCGGGAGCTCAAGAAGATCGACATCGGTGGCCTGCCCGGAGACGAGCTTCACTTCGTCTTCGAAGGCACCGCGTTCCTCCGTCACATGGTGCGCAACCTGGTCGGCACGTTGATGGAGGTCGGCCGCAAACGTCAGACCGCCGAATGGGTGCGCGAAGTGCTCGCCTCACGCGATCGCAACCGCGCGGGGCCGACCGCTCCACCTCAGGGCCTGTGCCTCGAAGAAGTCTTCTATGGTGCGGGGCCGCGGGAAGAGAGACATGACGACGACGACT
>JAEUJS010000039.1 GCA_016792935.1 Archangium sp.
GTACCGAGTGTGACGTGTGCGGAAAGGCGCTCGGAGGCCTCGATGGCCTCGGTGCTCCGCCCGTCGCCGTGCAGCAGATCGAAGGGCTCGAGCAGACGCTCGCGGAAAAGATCGGCGACGTGCCGGTGCAGGCGATGGGCGAGCTCGAGGTGTCGCGGTACGCGAAGGTGGAAGTCGCTCCCGACGTGACGCCGGATCTCGTGACCACCGCCGGTCCTCGCGTCGGTGAGGTGGCCGTGGAGCGCGTCGCCGATCTCTCCGTCGATCGCGTGCCCGACGACGGCTCGCGCACGCCGCTCCCGCAGGGCCCGATCACCTGTCGCTATTGCCGCAACGTGCAGGCCGCCGGGTCGCTGTGCGAACGCTGCGGCATGAAGTTGCCGGTGGTGATCGTGGCCGCCGATCTCATCGTCGGAGCGGTCATCGGCTCGATCGAAGAGGTGAAGACGCGCTGCAAGTCGTGTGGCGCGCCTGCGACCGCGGGCAAGAAGTGTGGCGATTGTGGTCGCGACGTTCCGTTCCCCGACGCCTGAGCTGTGTCTCCCGGCTCGCCCAGGTCGAGCCTCAGCTTGCTGCCCGCGCAGAGGCTCGCTAAGGCCCCGCGCATGACCGACACCCTCCGCGCGGAGCACGACGCCGTCCTCAGCTCGCTCGAGACGCGCGTCAGCACGCTTCACTTCGCACACGCGGCGGTCAGCTTCTTCCTGTCGATCTCGCTCTTCGGCTCGGCCGGCAAGCTGTGGTGGGACCATTGGACCGACGAGCCGCACCTCGCGCTCATCGCCGGCTCACTGGGCGGCGCCGCGCTGCTCTATTCCGTGACGCGCGCGATCCTCGGGACGAAGGCGTACGGCCGCGAGAAGGTGCAGATCACGCGCTTGCTCGATCTGCGCAAGGCCATCGGAGCCGACGCGCCGCTCGCGATCTCCGGGCCGAAGACCTGAAGAAGCGGATTTCCCGTGCTCAGCGCGTTGATCATCGGCAACGAGGTGCTGACCGCGAAGGTCGCCGAAGCGAACGGCGCGCACGTGCTCAAGCGCTGTCGTGAGCGCGGCGTCGAAGTGCAGTCCGTGCATTTCGTGCGCGACGACGTGGACTCGATCGTCGAGGCGATTCAGCTCGCGCGTCGCCGCGTGAAGTTCCTCATCACCAGCGGCGGAGTCGGCCCCACCCACGACGACGTCACCGTGCGTGCGGTTGCGCTGGCGCTCAATCGCGAGGTCGTACGGCTGCCCGAGATGGAAGCCCGCATTCGCAGCTACTACGGCGATCGGCCCGTTCCCGCGGAAGCGATGCGCATGGCGGAGGGGCCCGCGGGTTCGACGCTGCTCGCCTCCGAAGACGTCCGGTTTCCGGTGTTGGAATGCAACGGCATCTTCATGCTCCCCGGCGTGCCGCAGTTGTTCCGCGTGCAGTTCGAAGCGGTGCTCGAGCGAATGCCGGGGCGTCCACTGTCACTGCGGCAGCTGTACTTGAGCGTCGGTGAAGCCGACATCGCCGCCGCGCTCGATGCGGTCGCGCTCGCCAAGCCCAACGTACAGATCGGCTCGTACCCGACGTGGGATGACGCGGCCGATCACAAGGTGAAGCTCACCATCGAACATCTCTCGACTGAGGAGACGGCGAGCGTCGTCGCGGAGCTGAAGCAGAGGCTCCCCGCCGGCTCGATCGTTCGCGAAGACTGAAGACTGGTCAGCCGAGCGAGACGCCGACGCGCTGACGCAGCCGGAAGAAGTCGTCGGTCACCGCGAAGCTGAGCAGATCCTTCAGATCAGCCCGCGCGAGCACCGCGTGCGCGATCGCTTCGGCCGATTCCGGCTTGGGCATGTTCGGCGCGCTCTCTTCACGGAGCATCAGGTTGAGACCCGCCGTCGGATCAGCGCTCACCACCAGACCCGCGCGATCGGCCGCGAGCAGGATGCCCTGCACGATCGGCTCGAGCACCACCTTCGTCTGGCTCGTCATCGCCTGCGCCGGTTCCTCGAGGAGCCGCAGCGACTTGCGCGAATACGCACGCCGCAGCTGCTTGCTCTGATCTTCGTTGCGCCGGCCGAGACCTTCGTAGCTCTGCTGGTGAATGCGCACCGAGTTGCCGATCACGTCAGCGAGCTCTCCGGGAGCCAGCTTGCGCAAGATGGCCGCCTTGTCGATGAGCCCCATCGCCGCGCGACCATAGAGGAAGCGCTGCTCGCGAATGTTGAAGCGGCGCACCACGTCGGGGCCGAGACACACGCCGAGCGGCTCGGTGGTCTCGAGAATCATCAACCCGCGCTTGGCCTGGTACAGCTCGAACTCTTCGACGCCGAAGAGGTTGGTGACGGTCTGTAGCGCCTTGAACGCCGCGTGGTCGTTCTTCAAGCGATCGGCCTTGCGATCGATGCCCTGCAGCTCGAACTGCGGCGGGTACAACTTCACGAACTGATCGCCGACCGCGCGCAACACGTCGGCCACCGGGTGCCGGGCCGCGGCGGGGTGGATCGAGACGAGATCGACCGGCTGCAGCGCGCCCTTGAGCTCGTTGCTCAGGCGATTGCGGCCTTCCGAGAAGTAGGCGTTCTCGATGTCGTTGGCCTGCTTCAGGAACACCAGCAACGCCGCCGCGCAGAACGCCTTGTCGAGCTGACGCAGCGATTCCCACAAGCGGAAGAGCTGGTGGAGGCTGTCAGCGCGCGTGGGGTCGAGCCGCAAGATGTTGCGGTGCGCTTCGATCGCCAGCGCGGTCGACGCGGTGTCACGGCCGTAGAGCTCGGCGAGCGCCACCCACGCCTGAATCTGAGTGGGGTCGATGTCGATCACCTGCCGCAGCGTCGCGATGCCGCGCGGAGGATCGTTGAGCGAGCGCGAATACAGCGACGCGATGCGTAGCTTGAGCGCGACCGCCTTCTTCACGTCGCTGGCCTGCTGCGCCTGCTGTTCCAACATCGTCGCCAGCTCGGGGAGCGACCCCGTGCGCTCGTAGAGGGTGGCGAGTCGATCGAGCGTGGCCGCGTCGCCGGGGAGCAGCTCGAGCGCCTTGCGGTAGAGCGTGATCGCCGCGGGGATGTCGCCGAACCCTTCGTCGGTGATGCGCGCGAGCGAGAGCGTGTGCCGCGCCCTGTTCTGCGCGGTGGTGTCGAGCTCGAGCAACCGGCGCAGACAATCGGCCGCGCCGGTCCAGTTGCGGCTCTGACCGTGAATCGTCGAGAGCCGCTCGAGCGCTTCCTGCGAGTTGGGATCTGCCGAGAGCGCGGTCTGCAGGTGCGCCGCCGCGCGCGTCATGTCGCTCAAGTGATCGTGGTACAGCCCGCCGAGCTTCAGGTTGAGCTTCGCGAGCGCCTTCGGATCTCCGCCTTGCTGCACGCGCACCGCGAGGGCGGCGGCGGCTTCAGCGAAGTTCTGGTCTTCCAGCGCGAGGTGCGCCTTCAGCTCCAACGCCTCGGGGAGCGTGGGCATCGCCATCAACGCGCGATCGAGGAACTGCAGCGCGATCTGCGGCTGCTTGAGCTGTTCGAGCGCGATGCGCGCCGCTTCCTGGAACTGCGCCGCCGCCGACGAGAGGTCCTTCTGGGCCAGCTTCGCCTCACCGCGCTTCTCGTGGAGCTTCACGAGATCGTCCGCGCCGCCCTTGCGCGCGAGGAGATCTTCGATGCCCGCTCCGGCTTCGGCGTGGAGCGGATCGCGCGTCAGCACCGCCTGGAACATCGCCTCGGCGGCCTTGTCGTTCTTCTCGACGTCACGCGCGTACTTCGCGCCGTCGATCAGCACCGCGATCGCCGTGCCCTGATCGCGAGCCGTCTGCGCGATCGCTTCCGTCGCTGCTCGCGCCCGGGCGTGATCGTTGATCTTCTGGTAGCAGCGCAGCTGACCCTGCAACGCGGGGTACAGATCGGGCGCCGACTGCAGCGCTGCCTCGTAGGCCTTCACCGCCGCGACCAGATCGCGGGTGCGCGTCTCGTGCAGATCGCCGATGCGCAACAGCAACTGCAGCATGTCGGCCGAATCGGTCGCGGTCGCGCGGCGTCGTTCGTAGAGGTCGATCAGCCCCCTGGCGTCGCCGACCTTCTGCATCGCCTTCTCGAGCACCAGCCCGAGCGCTTCGTCGGTCGGGTCGGCGTTGTAGGCAATCTTCAACTGCTCCAGCACTTCGGGAGCAGGAGATGCGTTCGGCTCCTTGGCCTCGACGTTCGAGAGCTTGATGGCCGCGGCGAGCTTGGCGTCACCGATGGCTTCTGCGATGCGCGCGCGCAGCTCGGCGCGGCGCGGCTTGTCGTTGGCGCGAATGCGCTCGAGCAATCGCAGCGCGGTGAGATTGCCGCCGTCGAGCGCGAGTGCGTTCTCGCAACACGTCGCAGCGCGCGCCGGCTCGTTGATGCGATCGAGGTAGAGGCGGGCGAGCTTGAGCCACGCTCCGACGCGTGCGGCTTCGGTGCCGACCGCCGTCTGGCGATCGAGCAGGACGATCAATTCCTTCACGTCGTCCTTGCTGGTGAGCAGGCGCTCGAGCTGCTGCAGCGCGGTGGTGTGGTTCGGAGCGAGCCGCACGACCTCCTGGTACGCCTCGATGGCCGCTTCGGGCTTCTGCAGCTGGTCTTCCCAGATCGCCGCGCTCTGGAAGATCGCGTTCGCGCGCTCGGTGGGATCGCTGCGGGTCGCCGCTTCCGCGCGCAAGATCTCGATCAACGATTCCCAGTCACCCTGCGTGCGGTACATGCGCGCCAACGCACGCAGCGCGGCCACGTGATTCGGAGCGAGCGTCAACACCTCGCGATACGAGCTGACCGCCTCGTTCACGTCCTTCACCTTCTGCTCGTACAGCTCGCCAACCTTCTGGATCAGCGCTGCAGCCTGATCCGTCGAGGGCGCGATCTCTGCCTCGGTCCGATACATCTTGATCAGCGCGCCCCAGCGAGCGTCCTGACCGTAGAGCCGGCCGAGCGCACGCAGGGCAGGGAGGTACGCCGGGGAGAGCTGCAGCACGCGTTCCCACGCCTGAATCGCGGCGCCGCGATCCTTGAGCTGCTCCTCGAGGATCTCGGCGTTGCGGTGCGCCAGTGAAACGATCTGCTTGGTGTCCGAAGCGAGCCGCGTCTCGGTCTCGTTGAGCTCGAGCAGCTCGTTCCACCGACCCGCGCGCTCGTAGAGACGACCGAGGTTGCGCATGGTGGGCAGGTGATCGCTCGCCATGTCGAGAATGCGCTTCAGACAATCGATGGCGCGCTCGAGATCGTTGATGCGGTCTTCGTAGAGCGCGGCGATCTTGTTGAGCGTCGAGATCTGCTGCTCCTTGTCGGTCGTCTGGAGCAGATCCTGCTCGTACATCGCGACCAGCTCGGGCCAGCGGCCGAGCTTCTCGTAGAGACGAATGAGCGCCTTCTGTGCGGGCAAGTAGCCCGGCGAGAGCTGCAGGCACTGGTTGTAGCGCGCGATGGCCTCGTCGATGCGATTGAGCCGCTCTTCGAGCGTCTCGGCGGCCTTGTAGACGCGGCCCGCCTTCTGGCGCGGATCGTCGGTGGCTTGCGTCTCGGCGTCGTAGGTGTCGAGCAGCCCCTGCCAGTTCTGCGAGCGGTAGTGGAGCTTGCCCAGGCCCGCGAGCGCGCCCGCGTGACCGGGGACGCGATTCAAGATGGTGTGGTAGCGCGAGACGGCATCGACATCGCGATTGAGCTGCTCGAACAGCGCGGCGAGGCGCTGGTTGATGGCGACGAACTCGCTCTCTTCGGTGTTCGACTGCGACCACGCGAGCAGCACGTCGGCCAACTCTTCGAAGCGGCTCTGGCCTTCGTAGATGCGAGCGAGCTCTGAGAGGATCAGCGGATCATTGGGAGACACGCGACGCGCGGCGAGCAACGCCGACAGCGCATCTTCCGGACGCGACAGGCGCTCGTACGCCTTGCTGATCTGCAGGAACGTCGGAGCCGCCGCCGTGCCCTGGCTCTCCGCTTCGGCCGCGAGCGCTGCCAGCTCTTCGTCGACCGTCTGCTCGCGCTGCGCGACACGCTTCATCGCCGCGAGCAGCTGGGGATCACGCCGATCGATCGCGAACGCCGCGCGGAACAGCTCCGCCGCGCCGCGGGGGTTCTTGAGGCGGTCTTCGAGGAGCAAGCCCGCCGAAGTCAGGTACACCGCGCGGGCAGGCGGCTCGTTCACGTGATCGGCGAGCAGCCGGTACACACGCACCAGCGCCTCGTAGTCAGCCTTTTCCCCGTAGACCTGCTCGAGCTGCACGAGCAGCGTGACGTCTTCGGGCTCGAGCTCGAGGCACTGCGCGATGGCGGCGTTCGCGTCGGCCTCACGCGACAACCGCGTCTCGAGGATCTGGCCCTTCTCGAACAACAACGCAGCGCGCGCGCGACGCGCATCACTCGCGGCGAGCTCGGCGTCGAGCAGCGTCACGACCATCACCCAGTTGCCGACCTCGGCGAAGAGCCGACGCGCGGCGCGAATGTTGGCGAGGAACCGCGGAGAGAGCTTGAACGCCTGCTGGTAGGCGACGGCGGCGTTGCGCGGGTGACGCAGCGGCGTTTCCCACAACAGGCCCATCTCGTGGAACAGCAGCGCCGCGGCGGGCACGGCACCCATGGCGCGCGCCTCTTTTTCGAGGGCGATGATGCGCGACCGCGCGTCTTCTTCCGAGGCCGTCGCAGGCGCCGGATTTTCGGGAGGAATCGGAATCGCGGGGATTGCTGTGGAAAGCGTTCTCGGAAGCTCGTTCCGGTCACTCATGCGCGCGTTTCGTAGCACGCACGTCTGACCGTCGCGAGGAGTTCCCCGGTGTCGACGAGCGCCGCGACCGAGGTGATGTCGCGGTGCAGCTCGCGGTCAGATTCCATGTGTGGAACGCGCGTGCGGATCAGCTGATGCGCGGCGGCGACGCCCCGTCCCGGGACGGTCTTCTCGGGCTCGCGGAAGTCGAGCGCCTGCGACGCGACGAGCAATTCGATCGCGAGAACATGACGCGCGTGCTCGACGACCGAGCGCAGCTTGAGCGCCGCGGTCATGCCCATCGAGACGTGATCTTCGCGGCCGGCCGACGACGGAATCGAATCGACGGAAGCGGGGTGCGAAAGAATGCGCGACTCGGCGACCAGCGCGGCGGCGGTGACCTGCGCGATCATGAAGCCGGAGTTCAGCCCCGAATTGCGCGCGAGGAACGGCGGCAAGCCAGAGAGCGAGGGGTTCACCATCTGCTCCACGCGGCGCTCGGAGATCGACGACAGCTGCGTCAACGCCATGGCGATCACGTCGAGCGCGAAGCTGACCGGCTGGCCGTGGAAGTTGCCGGCGCTGACGATCTCTCCTGACTGCGCGAACACCAAAGGGTTGTCAGTGCCGGCGTTCACTTCGACCTCGAGGATGCGACGCGCGAAGGCGAGGCCTTCACGCGCCGCTCCATGCACCTGGGGAATGCAGCGCAGCGAATACGGGTCTTGCACCTTCGCGCAGTCTTTGTGCGAGTCGACGAGCGCCGAGTCGCGCAGGAGCGAACGCATGTGCTCACTCACCTGACCGTGTCCCGGGTGCGGACGAACGGCGTGCACTTCCTGCAAGAACGGCTTGTGCGAGCCGAGCATGCCTTCGACGGTGATCGCTCCGGCGAGGTCGAACAGCTCGGCGAGTTCTTCCGCGGCGAGCAGCGACGGAACGCCGACCGCGCACATCGCCTGCGTGCCGTTCACCAGCGTGAGGCCTTCCTTCGCCTCCAACACCAGCGGCTCCAGGCCCGCTTTGCGCAGCGCATCGCGGCCGTTCATGCGCACGCCGTCGAAGAACGCTTCGCCTTCGCCGATGAAGACCAGCGCGAGGTGGGCCAGCGGAGCGAGATCGCCTGACGCTCCGACGCTGCCGCGCTCGGGCACGATGGGCGTGACGCCGCGATTCAACATCTCGAGACCGAGGCGCAGCGTCGACGGCTTCACTCCGGAAAAGCCCTTCGCGAGCACGTTGCAACGCAAGAGCAGCAGCGCGCGCGCCTCGGGGATCGAGAGCGGCTGACCGACTCCGGCCGCGTGGCTCACGATCAGATTTCGCTGCAGCTGCTGCAGATCTTTCTTCTCGATGCGCACCTCGGCGAGCGTGCCGAAGCCGGTGTTGATGCCGTACGACGGCTCGTCTCCAGCGGCGACGCGGTCGACGAGCTCGCGGGCTTTGGTCACGCGTTCGAGCGCTTGCGGCGAGAGTGTCACCGCGCGGTTTCGCGCAGACACATCGCGAATGTCGGAGAGCGTCAGCGTATTTCCATCGAGCAGAAGCGGCGTCATGACGGCGCCAGCTATTCCCCACGAGACTGTCGCGCGCAAGGTGATATTGGGCGCCGCGCCATGGCGTGGATCAAAGCCCCTGGGGGCGACGACGTTGGGAGGCTGATAGTTCAGAAATACGGCGGCACCTCGGTCGGCGATCTCGATCGCATCAAGAACGTTGCGAAGCGGGCCATCGCGGCGAAGAAGCAGGGCCACCGCGTGGTGGTCGTCGTCTCGGCGATGAGCGGCGAAACGAACCGGCTCCTGAAGCTCGTCAACGGCCTCACCCAGCGCCCCAACGAGCGCGAGCAGGACGTGGTGATCGCCACCGGAGAACAGGTGAGCATCGGGCTGGTCGCCATCGCCATCGACGCGCAAGGCGGCAAGGCGCGCTCGTTCATGGGGCACCAGTGCCGCATCACGACCGATTCCACGTTCAGCAAGGCGCGCATCAAGCGCATCGACGCGGAAGGCATCTTCGAGTCACTCGATCGCGGAGAGATCGCGGTCATCGCCGGCTTCCAGGGCGTCGATGAAGACGGCTCGATCACCACGCTCGGCCGCGGCGGCTCGGACACCACCGCCGTCGCCATCGCGGCCGCGATCGAGGCCGACGCGTGCGAGATCTACACCGACGTCGATGGCGTCTACACGACCGACCCGAACATCGCGCCGAAGGCGAAGAAGCTCGATCGCGTCAGCTACGAAGAGATGCTCGAGCTCGCGTCGCTGGGCGCGAAGGTGCTGCAGATCCGCTCGGTGGAGATCGCGATGAAGTACCGCGTCCCGCTGTGGGTGAAGTCGTCGTTCAGCGACGACCCGGGAACGCTGTGCTGTGAGGAGGACAAGGCAATGGAAGACATTCTGGTCAGTGGTGTGGCGCTCGATCGCAACGAGGCGCGGGTGAGTGTGCGTGACGTGCCTGACAAGCCCGGCGTGGCCGCGCAGATCTTCGGAGCGCTCGACGAGAAGGCGATCAGCGTGGATCTGATCGTTCAGAACACGCCGGTGAAGGGGAAGACCGACATCACGTTCACCATCGGCAAGGCCGACGTGGTGAAGACGACGGACGTGATGAAGAAGGTCGTCAAAGCCGTGAAGTCGGGGCCGGTCGAGGTCGATGATCAGGTCGCCAAGGTGTCGATCGTGGGCGTCGGCATGCGCACGCACTCCGGCGTCGCGGCGCGCATGTTCAAGACGCTCTCGCGCGAAGGCGTGAACATTCTCGCCATCAGCACTTCGGAGATTCGCGTGTCGTGTCTGGTGCCGGCCGATCGCGCGGAGCTCGCCGTGCGCGCGCTGCACACCGAGTTCGGTCTCGACGCCGACTCCGTCGGCCCCAGGAAGAAGACGAAGAAGTGAGCAGACCGACCGCGATCGCTGTGGTGCTCCTGATCGCGGGCATCGCAGGGCTGATCGCGTGGTGGAGAGTTCCGCCTCCACCGCTCACGTCCTGTCCTGACGGCGGGGTGTTTTCGCTCGGTGCCGATGGTGTCGCGCGGTGCGACGAAGGCAGTCCGTTGCCGGCAGGACAGGCGATGACGCTCAAACAGAAGTTCGACTGCAACACCGCGACGGCCGACGACTTCGCGCTCGTCCCTGGTGTGGGAGCGAGCGTCGCGGCAGAGATCGTCGCATCGCGACCCGATGGTGGTTTCACCGACTGGCAACAACTTGACGCCATCGCCGGAGTGGGTCCCGCCCGCCTGATCGCGCTGCAAGGCGCCTGTGAGTTCAAGAGAGAGTGAGCAGGGGGTGTGGTAGAAGCGCACCGTGCTCATCTCTTGCGAGAAGTGCTCGACGACGTATGTACTTGACGACGCGTTGATTCCTCCTCAGGGGGCGCCCGTCCAGTGCACGCGCTGTGGGCACGTGTTCACCGCGAAGGTGAGTGCTGCTGAAGCCGCTCCGCCGCCGAGAGCGCCGAGCGCAGCAGGCAACTCGACGATGATGTTTGGCAGTCCAGCCGCACCACCTCCGAACAAGAATCAGACGATGATGTTCGGCGCAGGCACGGCCGCTCCGCCTCCACCCGCTGCGCCGCCGCCTCCGAACAAGAACCAGACGATGATGTTCGGCACCGCGGCGTCGAACGCCGCGCAGCAGTCGGGCAGCGCGCCGCCGCCGAGCGCGAAGCAGACGATGGTGTTCGGCACGGGGTCGCCGGTTCCTCCGCCCGCCGCGCCGCCGCCGAACAAGAACCAGACGATGATGTTCGGCACTGCGGCTTCGAACGCCGCCGCGCAGCAGCAGCAGAACGCGCCGCCGCCGAACGCGAAGCAGACGATGGTGTTCGGCACGGGCGCTCCGGTTCCGCCGCCGAGCGCCAAGCAGACGATGGTCTTCGGGACGGCTGCGTCGAACGCGGCTTCTGCGCCGGCGCCTGCCGCGCCTGCTGCGCCGAACAAGAACCAGACGATGATGTTCGGCACCGCGGCCTCGAACGCTGCGACGCAGGTTCCTCCTCCGCCCGCGCAGCCTGCGGGCTCGTCGTCGAAGACCACCATCATGTTCGGCGGCAATCAGAACCCGCCCGCGCAGCCTGCGCCGTCGAGCAAGCAGACGATGGTCTTCGGAGCCGTTCCCAACCAGCCGCCGCAGCGCCCCACGTTCGGCACCAAGGCGTCGAACTCCGCGAGCAGATCAGCAGGTGAGCCTGCTGGGCCAATGGACGCGCCGACCGACGAGACGATCCTCGAGACGCCGGGTCAGTCGTCGCGCACGCAGATCTTTGGCACCGCCGCGCCTTCGGAGCCGGCCGTTCCTGCCAACAAGAACCAGACGATGATGTTCGGTCGCAACCCCGCCATCCCGAAGGTGACGGCGGGGAGCGTCGAACTCGCCGGTATGTCGGCCGACGAGAACGCCCCGAACGAGAGCACGGTGCGCGTCGATTCTCCGACCGACGAGCAGGAACCGAGCAGCGACGAGCCTTCCGAGCCGTCACGGCAAGATCGCACGCAGCGCTTCGCGATGACCGACATGGGAGGTGTGACGCCGCCCGACGGTCGCAGCACCGTGCAGGATCGTCACAACCGCACGCAGCTGTTCGCGATGTCGACGGCCGCTGAGACGACCGCGCCAGTCGGTCAGCAGGTCGACACGCTCCCCCTCGATCACGGTGCGCAGAGCGAAGGGGAGGCTGATGTGGCCTCGCGTGCTCCGACGATGGATCTGTCGTCGACCTTGCCTCCAGATCAGCCGTTGCCGTTGTTGAGCCAGCA
>JAEUJS010000063.1 GCA_016792935.1 Archangium sp.
ACGCGCGCGTGTCTCATCGATGCCGACTGCGCGTCGATGATCTGCTCGAACAACGTGTGCCTCGCGACGACGTGCACCGCGGGCATGACCACTCCGTGCGGCAGCGACGTCGGCTCGTGTGTGGCCGGCATGCGCACTTGCACCGCCGGAATGTGGGGCGCGTGCATGGGAGCGACCGGCCCGGTGGCCGAGATCTGCGATGGCGCGGACAACGATTGTGATGGCGTCGTCGACCCCGGCTGCGGGTGCAGCCCGGGCGTGTGGAACCCGGAGACCATCGCCACCGCTGAAGGCAGCGACATCGGCCGCTTCACCTCGGTCGCGGTCGACTCGACCGGCGCCGTGCATTCCATCTCGTACGACGCGACGGGGCAGAACCTCCGCTACAGCGTGCACGCGCCGGCGGGCTTCTGGCGCGGCGGCACCATCGACAGCGCCAACCTCGTCGGCAGCTACACGTCGATGGCCATGGACTCGATGGGCGGCATGCACGTGGCCTACTTCGACGACACCACCGACGACCTCCGCTATGCGTATCGTCCTGCGGGCGGCAGCTGGACGATCACCACCATCGACGCGACCGGTGACGTCGGCCGCTACGCGTCACTCGCGGTGGACCCGATGGGCGGCGTGCACATCGCCTTCTACGACGCGACGAACCTGAACCTCCGCTACGCGAACAAGCCGATGGGCATGGCGATGTTCACGTTCTTCAACGTCGACACCACCGGAGACGTCGGCCAGTACACGGCGATCGCCGCCGACTCGATGGGTGACGTTCACATCGCGTACTACGACAACACCAACGACGACCTCCGCGTGGTCAGCAAGCCGGCGGGTGGCGCGTTCGGTGCGCCGCAGAGCGTGGACACCACTGGAGACGTCGGCCGCTTCAACAGCATCACCGCCGATTCCACGGGGCGCCTGCACGTCGCCTACTACGACGTCACCAACACGGCGGTGAAGTACATCAGCCGTCCTCCGATGTCGGCGGGCTGGTCGACGCCGCTCACGGTCGACGCGACGGGTACCACGGGCCAGTACCCGAGCATCGCCGTCGACGCCACGGGCCGCATCCACCTCGCGTACTACGACGCCACCACCACCAACCTGCGCTACGCGACTTCCCCGATGTCGGGCGGGAGTTGGACGCTGTCTGACGTGCTGGTGAACGACACGGGCAACATCGGGCAGTTCCCGAGCATCAAGACCGACTCGGCGAACAACGTGCACCTGTCCTGGTACAGCGTGACGTACGGCGACCTCTTCTACGCGACGAAGACGGTTGCCGGCACGACGTGGACCGCGGTGCCCGTCGACACGCAGCTCAACGTCGGCCAGTACAGCTCGCTGGTGGTGGACCCGAGCAACGGCATTCGCATCGGCTACCTCGACAGCACCAACAACGACTTCAAGTACATCGAGCGCACGATGGGCGGCTTGTGGACGACCTCGCTCATCGACACGGTCGGCGACGTGGGCCAGTACAACTCGCTGGCCATCGACGCGACCGATCGCTTGCACGTCGCCTACTACGACCTCACCAACGGCAACTTGAAGTACCTGAGCAAGCCGGCGGGTGGCGCGTGGGAAGCGCCCATCATCGTCGACGCGACGGGCAACGTCGGCCTCTACGCCTCGCTCGCGGTGGACGGTCAGGGCGGTGTCCACATCTCGTACCACGACGCGACGGGCGGCGATCTCAAGTACGCGTACAAGGCCGCGGGCATGGCGTTCGCCGGGCCGCAGACGCTCGACGCCACCAACGTCACCGGCTTCTACACGTCGATCGCGGTCGACAGCACGGGCCGGCTCCACATCGCGTACCAGGACTCGAACACCGACGATCTCCGCTACATCACGCGGCCCGGTGGCTCCTCGGCGTTCGCGATGCCCATCACCATCGAGTCGACGGGCCTCGTCGGTCTCAACACGTCGATCGCGGTGAACGCGACCAACGACGTGGTGATCACGCACTGGGACGACACCAACGACGATCTGCGCATCGCTGAGAAGGCGGCGAGCGCGCCGACGTTCACCACGGCGCTGCTGGCGAACACCAACAACTCCGGTCAGTACAGCTCGGTGAAGTTCGCGGGCAACGGCACGTTGCACGTCGCGTACACCATCTACATTCCGACGGTGATCGGCGGCACCACGTATCAGTACGCCGATCTCCGGCACATGGAACGCGCGGCCGGCTCGACGATGTGGTCGGCGATTCGCACCCTCGATGGCCCGACGAACACCAACTCCGGCGCGTTCGTCAGCCTCGCGCGCGGGCCGAACGACATCATGCACCTGACCTACTACGACCAGAGCAACGGCGACCTGCGGCACCAGCACCGCTGCCCGTAACTACAGATCGCGCTTCGCACCGATCAGGCGCACCACATTGAACGTGTGGTGCGCCGTTTGCTTTTCATCGGTCATCCAGTGCACGTCGCGCAGGCTCTCGAACTGATCGACCAGCTCCGCGGGAGGGCCGCCTTCCCACGACTCGCTGATCCACAACGCGTCGGAGCCCTTCGCGATGCGCGGCCGTTCCCAGAGATCGTACTGGCTGCGGCGGCCGGCGAACGTCGTCGCCTCGAGCGTCGAGTGCCACGTCGTCATCGCGCTCAGTTGATAGCGATAGGTGATCACCGGAATGGCTTCGGTCTGCGCCAGCTTGAGCGGCCACCAGCCGTGCAATTTGGTGATCGCCGGGTTGCCCCAGATCGGCCTGGGAGGCACGACGAGCACGGCCGTTCCACCGACGACGAGCACCACGTTGACCACCAGCGCCGCGAACTTGAGGCGCGGCAGGGCGAGCATCGCGACGGCGACGCAGCCCGCGATCCACGCAGCGGCCGACCAGTTCGCTTCACCGCGCGCCTTGAACGACGCGTAGCCGAAGAAGACCACCGGAATGATCAGCGCCATCGCGAGCGGCGAGACGCGAGGGCCCTTGATCAGCCAGATGATCATCAAGATCAACAGCAGCGGCCCCGCCATGAGGACCTGACCGCCGAGGAACTCGACGAAGGTGTTGAGCCCGCCGCCGCCTCCGAGGCCGTGCGCGAACTGAAAGCGGAAGCCCTCGAAGTCGTGTTGCGCGTTCCAGATGATGGTCGGGCTGGTGACGATCGCCGCGACGACTCCCGCGAGCAGCCAGCGCTTCGGTTCCTTCCTCCAGAACCACAACACCGGCAACGCGAGGAGAATACCGTTGTACTTGCTCAACATCGCCAGGCCCCACAACACGCCGGTGGCGACGGTGCGCTGCGTGACGAGCGCGAAGAGCGCCCACACCCAGAAACACAGCAGCGGCGCGTCAGGCGTGGCGATGGTGCCGAGCAGATTCGCGGCTGGCGTGCTGGCGAAGAGCGCGGTGGCCCACGCGGCCTGCGACTGATCTCCACCGAGCGCGCGCGCGAGCTTGAAGACGCCGAACAGGGTGGCGAGCCCGAAGAGGATCGCTCCGGGGCGAATGCCGAAGATCCAGATCGCCCACGCCACGAGCCCGGGGTGATCGAAGTACGAGAGCTGCAGGTGCTTCGACCACATCCAGTAGTAGGCCTCGTCTGGATAGATCTCGGTGCCGAGCGCGAGCACCAGCCGCGCGACGACGCACAACGCGAGCGCGATCCACGGCGCGCGTTGGGTCACGAGGCGTCCTTCAACTTCAACGCACGGCGGTAGACCTGCAGTGTCTGGCGAGCGCAATCGTCCCACGACGCTCGAGCGGCCCGATCTCTTCCCGCCGCCGACAGCTCACGGCGTCTTCCTTCGTCGCGGAAGATCGACAGACACGCCTCGCGCCACGCCAGCGAGTTGTCGGGTGGAACCAACATGGCGGCTGAACCCAACACCTCGGGGTGTGCTCCGGCGGCCGAGGCGATCACCGGAGCGCCGCACGCCATCGCCTCGAGCGCGGGGAGACCGAAGCCCTCGTAGCGAGAAGGGATGAGCACGGCGCACGCTCCGCCGTAGAGGCGAACGAGCTCGGTGTCGGGAAGAGGCGACAGCTCGATCACCTTGTCTTCGGGGAAGCCGAGCGTGCGTCGCGCGCCACGGCCCGCGAGGAGCACCAGCGGCGCCGGCAGCCCTTCGACGATCGGCAGCAGCACCTTGAGGTTCTTGAACGGCTTGGTGTTGCCGATCGCCGCGAAGTACTTCGGAGGCAACCCACGACGCGCGCGGAAATCAGCGAGCTCTTGCGGAGGCGGAACGTGAAACGAGGGATCCACCCCGTTGAAGATCACCTGCAGCCGCTCGGGTTTGAGGCCCAGGTGCGCGGCGACTTCTCGGCGCGAGAACTCCGAGACCGTGATCAACGCCTGCGCTCTCGACGCGCGCGGAGCGACGACCAGCTTGTAATACGCGGTGTGGGTGAGCGAGTTGCTCTCGGGCAGCGCGAGATGATTGGCGTCGTGAATGGTGGCGACGAGCTTCCCGGGCCACAGCGCGGGCACTGAGAACGAGGTGGCGTGAAAGAGATCGGGCCGCTGGCGAATGAGATCGGCCGCCAGCGTGGGCTGTTCGAACGTCGAGAGGAAATCAGCGGTCGCCTTCACGAGCGGAATGCGCGGGGCGAGATCTGAGAGATCGTCGGGAATCCCAGCGGGCGCTGTGAGGCCGACGAACTGCCAGCCCGGCTCGAGAGCAGGCAGGCGGCGCGCCAGCTCGAGCGCATACCTCGCGATGCCATGCAGGTGACCGCGCACCATGCGCAGGTCGAGGAGAACCTTCACCACGATCGCCACCCTATACACGACTCGTGTAGAGGGCGCGTTTCCTCCCGTGAGCTCAGCCTTGCCAGCCCTTCCCGAGAACCTGCGCGGCAAACGCGTGACGCTGGTGCACGACTGGCTGCTGACGTGGCGCGGCGGCGAGAAGGTGCTCGAGGCGATGGCCGAGCTGTTTCCCGACGCTCCTATCTACACGCTGTTCCACGACCCGAAGGGCATGCCGCAGAGCATCGAGTCACACCGCATCGTGACGTCGCTGCTCGATCGCATTCCCGGCGCGCGCGACCGACACCGCCACTTCCTCCCGCTGATGCCGGGCGCCGCGAGACTGTTGGCTCTTCCCGACAGTGAGCTGGTGTTGTCGTCGAGTCACTGCGTCGCCAAAGGTGTGCGCGCGCCGAAGGGTTCGACCCACGTCTCGTACGTGCACGCGCCGCTCCGCTACATGTGGGATCGCTACGACGATTATTTCGGGCCGCATTCCGGAGCGTCGACTCCGGTGCGCGTGGCTGCGCGGGTGACGCGGCCGTTCCTGCGCGCGTGGGACGTGGCGACGAGCTGGTCGGTCGATCGCTTCCTCGCGAACTCGGCGCACGTCGCGAAGCAGATCGAGCAGCGCTACCACCGGGCGGCGCGCGTCATTCATCCGCCCGTCGAGCTGGAACGCTTCACCACCAGTTCGCTCGAGGGCACGGGCGAGGGTGGCTACTTCCTGTGTCTCGGCGCGCTGGCTCCGTACAAGCGCATCGATCTCGCGATCGAGGCGTTCCGCAAGACCGGTCGCGAGCTGTGGATCGCGGGGAGTGGACAGTCGGCGGACTGGCTGCGCGATCTCCCTCCCAACGTGAAGGCGTTGGGGCAGGTGACTGACGGCGCGATGAACGAGCTGTACCGCAACGCGCGCGCGCTGATCTTCCCGGGCGTCGAAGACTTCGGCATCACGCCGCTCGAAGCGCAGGCGTGTGGTCGTCCGGTGATCGCGTTCGCGGGCGGCGGCGCGCTGGAGACCGTCACCGACGAGACGGGGCTCTTCTTCAAGGAACAGACGGTGGACGCGCTGATCACCGCGCTCGCCGAGTTCGATGCCTTCGAGGCGGGTTTCGAGCCAGCCCACGCGCGCGCGCAGGCACAGCGCTTCTCCCGCACGGCCTTCCAGAAGACGCTGCTCGCGGAGCTCAGCGCGTCAGTGCCTTGAGCAGCAGCAGCAGCTCGAATCGAGTTCGGACCTGCGCGGCATCAGCTATGAGCCGCCACCATGACGCCAATGATCTCGCAGTCGGCTTTCCCGCCCGCTCCTGCGAACGCATCGACGTGTCCGAAGT
Source organism: Archangium sp. (assembly GCA_016792935.1). GTDB lineage: Bacteria > Myxococcota > Myxococcia > Myxococcales > Myxococcaceae > Archangium_A. Next base: position 6,056 of record JAEUJS010000063.1, read on the forward strand.
GCAACGCGGCGCTGGTGCCTTCGCCCCACAAGCAGACCTGCGCGTGTGGGCTCGAGCTGGTGTTCCGTCACGGCGCGCTCAGCGATGGCTCGGTGCGGGTGAGTCCCCAGCCCGGTGCGAAAGAGCTCAAGCTGCGCGCGCCCGGACTCGTGGTGGTCAGCCAGGCCGTGTTGCGTCACGACGCCATTGGCTACGGCGCGCTCGACCCCGTGATCGGCCGCTTCCCGATCGACGAGAAGGGCGTGCGCTTCGAGCACCTGTACACCGTCGCGGTGTGGCGCCAGCTGAACATCGCCAGCCTGGTGACCTTCATCTTGATCTCGGTGCCGCTGGGCCTGGGTTCGCTCCTCGGCATGGTGTTCAGCAAGGGCGAGCCGGCGTCGTTCATCTGCGGGCTGCCGTTTCTCCTGCTCGCTGCGTTTCACGGCTACCGCGTGCTCGGAGCGCGCGCCACGCGCATGCGCGTCATCGGCTTCAAAGATCGCACGCTCAACATCGAGTTCACCGGGAGCCTCGGCAAGCGCCGCGAGTTCGTCGGTGAGTTCTTCTCACGCAGCGGGCTCGGCTCGGTCGAGCTGCCGTAGCGATCACTCGATGCGCACGCGGCGCGTGATGGTCTGACCACCGCGGTCGAGCTCGACGTCGAGATCAGACGCGCTGCTCAACGTCTGGAGCACGGCGAGCGCCGAGGGGATCGAGTCGAGCGGCTTGCCGTTCACGGTGCGGATCACGTCGTTCTTCTGCAGTCCGAGCGCCGAGACGACCGAGCCTTCCTTCACGAAGCTCGCGCGCAGCCCGACCCATTTCCCGGCCGCGAACGCGGGGAGCCGCTGCACTTGTCCGAGCAACGGGCCTGGATTTTCGAGCGCGTCTTTGACCATCGCGCGCGGCACGCGGCCTTGTTCGAGCGCGGCACGAACCGGAGGAGGCGCCTCGACAGGAACGATCGGTTGCGCGCTGGCGATCGCCCCAGCCGACTGGTCGGCTGATCTGATCGCGCCGCGACCGATCAGCTCGAGTCGGTCTCCGCGGCGCACGGTGATCGTGCCGAAGCCGATCTCCTCGACCACACCATCTTCGAGCTCGTCTCCCACGCGGACCGAGCGGAAGCGTTTGCCGCATTGCACGCTGGCCAGCGAGTACTCGACGACGCGGCTCTGCAGCGTGCCGAACACCTGACATGCGAGTGGAGCGATCGGCGTCGTGATCACCGGGCGTGTGGCCGGGACCGAGTCATTCAGCGAGAGCTTGAGGATCTTCGCCAGCCGCTGCCGCAACACGAGCGGCGAGGGTGGATCTTGAGCGAACGCCGACTGCGAGAGCACCGCGAAGACGAGGAGAGCGCGCATGGTGCGACAGCCCCAAAGCAACCTGTTGGCCAACGCCAAGTCTGCGGAGCGAGGCGGTGCGGATCGAGGCGGTTTGCCAGACTGTCAGAAGCAAAGGCCCCTCGGCGTGACGCCTTGCCAAACCGTGCTAGAGGTTTGAGCGACGTGTTCACCCGGTTCCAGCGTTTCTACAACTCGATCAAGCTCGTCGCCGACGTCATCACGTTGGCGGGCGCGTTCTGGCTCGCGTACTGGATCCGTTTCTTCACGTTCCTGTCGCACGAGTCGATTCCGCCGATCGAAGACTCGTTGTGGACGATGGGCTTCGCGCTGGTGATCTTCCCGCTGATCTTCCGCGGGTCGAATCTGTACACCACCAACCGCGGCCGCTCGCACATTCAGGAAGTGTTCGAGGTGTTCAAGGCGGTGACGCTGAGCACCATCGTGCTGGTGAGCGTCTCGTTCTTCGTGCGCGAGCGGTACAGCCGTCTGACGATCGTGATCTTCGCGCTGACGGCGTTCGTCACCTTGAGCGCGATGCGGCTCGCCTTCCGCGCGGTCTTCAACGAGCTGCGGCGACGCGGCGTGAACGTGAAGACCATTCTCGTGGTTGGCGCGGGCCAGCTCGGTCAGCGCGTCGTCGAGACCATCGAGCAGCACCGCGAGCTGGGCTTCAAGGTGGTGGGCATGTTGACGCGGCGTTCCGAGAAGATCGGCACGCAGGTGATGCACGTCCCGGTCATCGGCCACTTCACGGATCTCGGCAAGGTGCTCACGGAGTCTCCGGTCGATCAGGTGATCCTCGCGTTGCCGCTCGAAGAGCAGCCGCAGCTGCGGGAGATCATGGAAGTGCTGGCGCTCCACACGGTGGACGTGAAGGTGGTGCCGGATCTCTTCAACTACGTGACGTTGCGCGGGGGCCTCGAGGAATTCGGTGGGTTGCCGATCATCTCGCTGCAGGGGGCTCCGCTCGAGGGGTGGAACCTCATCGCCAAGCGGGTGTTCGACGTGCTCGTTTCGGCGTGCGCGCTCCTGTTCCTCGCTCCGGTGTTGTTGATCGTCTCGCTGCTGGTGAAGCTCTCGAGCCGTGGTCCCGTCTTCTTCGCCCAGGAGCGCATGGGCATGGATGGTCACCTCTTCAAGATGTTCAAGTTCCGCACCATGAAGATCGACGCGGAGAAGGACGGCGCGAAGTTCGCCACCGCCGACGATCCTCGTCGCACCGCGCTGGGCACGTTCCTGCGCAAGATGTCGATCGACGAGCTGCCTCAGTTCTGGAACGTCTTCGTGGGCGACATGAGCCTCGTGGGCCCGCGGCCTGAGCGCCCGGTCTTCATCGAGGAATTCAAGAAGCAGATCCCCCGCTACCACCTGCGTCACATGGTGAAGGCGGGCATCACGGGCTGGGCGCAGATCAACGGCCTGCGCGGAGACACCAGCATCAAGGACCGCATCGACTACGACCTCTATTACATCGAGAACTGGTCGCTGATGTTCGACCTGAAGATCCTGGTGCGCACGGCGCTGGGCGGCTTCCTCTCGAAGAACGCCTACTGATGCTGACCGCACTGACGTTGGCGATGGTCTTGAGTGGTGCTCCCGATGCGGGCGTGGCTGGTGCGAGGAAGAAGCAGCCGCCGCCTGGACCGGGCCCGACCGCCGCTGAGACCGCGAAGCTCTACTTCCTCGCGGGAGACATCGCGAAGGCGCAGGAATGGGTGCAGCGGGGCCTCAAGCGCGAGCCGAAGGCGTGTGGTCCGTTGAACGCGCTGATCGCGGAGTACGCGTTCCTCGCCAATCACATCGACGACTTCACCCCGGAGCAGGCGAAGACCTTCCTCGAGACGGACAAGAAGATCTCTCCGACCGTGCGCGGGAAGTTGACCGAGAAGGCGTACACGAAGTGGGTGTCGCACCCGCTCGAGATCGCGAAGTCGTGGTCGAGCGGCGGCAACGCGAGTGGTGCGCTGCAGATCCTCGAGCGGATTCTGATCATCGAGCCGACGAACGCCGAAGCACTCGCACTGCAGAAGTCGCTGCGTGCGCCTGACGCTGGCCGTTGATCACGCCTACAGTTCGCGCATGACAACTCGGCTGGTGTCGATGGTGTTGGTGGTGTCGTCGCTCGCGTTGGCGGGCCCGCCCGCGCCGAAGAAGAAGTACCTCTCGGTGTCGCAGACCGCGAAGCTGCTCGAAGACTCTCCGCTCCAGTACGCGATCAACATGGAGAAGGACGACTTCGATCAGTGGCGCCAGCAGAACGCCGAGCGCTTCTGGCCTTCGGGGAAGTTCATTCCGGCGGTGATGCTCAAGAACGGCAAGCTGGTGCCGTACGAGAACCCTCCGGAGATCTCGAAGCTCGTCGCGAAGGTCGAGCCGCTCTTCGAAGCGAAGGACTACGACGCCGCGCTCAAGGGCTACGACGACATCCTCGCCAGGCACCCCGACACGTACAGCGTGATGCTGGCTGCCGGAGACGCACTGCTGTTCGGTGGAAAGCCGAAGCTCGCGGTCGAGCGGTACGTGAAGGCCGGCAAGGTGAACTCCGCCGACTACCGGAGCTGGTTCTACCGGGGCAACGCGTACGCCGCGCTCGGGCAGAAGGAAGACGCGCTCCAGTCGTATGCGCAGGCGTTGGCGCGCTGCCAGACGTGTCCGCTGCTGGTCACGGGCGCAGAGAACACGCTCCGGGCGATGGGCGGCACGTTTCGTGGTCGCGTGTTTCTCCCCGCGGTACGCGTGGAGAAGATCGAGAAGGGCTACGAGATCCGCATCAGCAAGAAGTCGGTGGAATGGCTCGCTTTCGGGACGTGCAAAGCGATGTGGCGCGGTGAGGCGTCTCATCGCAAGTCGGTCACCGGCGACGAACGCGATCAATTCAGCATCGACGAGGAGAAGGAATGCCTCGCGCAGGTCGCGGACTTCTATGCGACGCGCGAAAAGAAGAACGAGGTGCACGACCCGGCCATCGAGCAGTTCCTGGCCTCCTTCGACGACGACCTGATGTACGGGTTTCTGATGTTCGAGATCGTCACGCGCATCGACCCGCATGCGTTCTTGTTTCAGGACGAGGCGCTCCAGAGGCTGACGGTGGCGTACATCCGAAAGTACGTGCTCCTGACGCAATAGGTGGGGCGGGGCGCCGTATGTCGGCCACCATGAGCAAGCTCCTCGCGCTGGTCCCCGTTCTTCTCGCCACTTCCACGTTCGCCGCCACCGAGTCGCGAAAGGTGACGGACTTCACCGAGATCGAAGTGGCCGATGGCGTGACGCTCGAGGTGAAGAAGGGCGCTCCGTCACTGACCATCGAGGGCGACGAGAAGTCGATCGCGCTCTACACGACCGAGGTCGTCGCGGGCCGGCTGCGCATCTTCCGCAAGGAGCGCGGCGTGTTCCGCACGTCGCGCGAGGTGGTGGTGAAGGTGAGCACGCCGACGTTGAAGCGCATCGAGGCGAGTGGCGGCGTGAACGCCACCCTCGACAGCGTGACCGACAAGCAGTTCGCGGCAAGTCTGTCGGGTGGTGTCGAGCTGAATGCGAAGGGGGTGAACGCCGACCTGTTCGATCTCGACGCCTCGGGCGGAGTCACCGTGCGTGCCGACGGCACCGCGAAGAACGCCAAGCTGCATGCGTCGGGTGGGGTGGGCGTGAAGGCGAAGGAGCTGAAGATCGCCTCGGTCGATCTCGACGCGAGTGGCGGTTGCTCGCTGGAAGTCACCGCGAAGGAATCGATCAGCGGTGAGATCTCCGGTGGCGTCGACGTGAAGGTGTACGGCAACCCTAAGTCGCGCGTGCGTTCGAGCGGCGGCGCTGACGTGAACTACGTCCAGTAGCGGTTCAGGGCTTCTTCTTGAACGTCGCCAGCTTCTCGAACACCTCGTCGCGCTTCTCCTTGAGCAGGAACGCGGTGATCTTCTCGGGCGATTCGTCGAGCGTGACGCCGCCGTATTGCCCGAGGGTGCCCTTGAGCGTGCCGGCGTCGAGCGCCTTCTTCACGTGCTTGTCGCTCACCAGCCAGGTCTCGAGCGAGCCATCAGCGTTCACCGCGTAGCGCACGAAGAGCACGTTGCCTCCGCCCTTCGGGTCGAGCGAGCGCAGGTTGAGGATCTTCACATCCGCCGCGAGCACCGAGACGTGACCCTCGAAGAGCATGGGGTCCTTGTCGCCGGTGAGCTCGACGCGAACGAGCGCGCCCTTCGCTGTGACGTTGATGACGAACTCTTCCTTGTCCTTCCCGGTCGGAACCCACGCGCCGACGAGCGCGGGGTCGGCCTTCGCAGACGACGCCGGAGTGAGCGCTTTCGTCGCCTCGACTCCACAACTCGCCAGCAGCACCAGCAGGAGCACTCGTCTCATGGTGCTCGCAGCTTAAGAAGAAACGCGGCCCAGCAGCTTGTCCTTGAGCGCGAGCGTTCGTTCGCGCCGGCTCGACTCGGGGTGGTGCCGCTGGAGCGCGAGATCGAGCAGCCGCGCGACGTCGTTGGGGCGGCCGCGATCGTGCGCCACCAGCGCTTCGATCTTCAGTCGCCCCGGCTCACCCGCAGTGAGGTGTTCGCACAGGCCGAGCTGCTCGCGGGCCTGCTCGAGCTCCCCGAGTTGGCGATGCGCCTCGGCCAGGGTCAGCCGGCCTTGCCCAATGAGATCCACGCGCGCGGGCCTCATCGCTGCGCAGAGCATGATGGCGCGATGGAGGTCGCCGACGAGATCGGAGATCTGGTTTCGATCGAGGTGCCCGCGGGCGAG